>JBGPCQ010000132.1:0-8240 GCA_041481895.1 Geobacteraceae bacterium
GATCCATAACTTGAGCGCCCGCAAGGGCCGGCTCATGATTAAAGTCAACTGTGCGGCCTTGCCGCCGACCCTCATCGAGAGTGAACTTTTCGGCCGCGAGAAAGGCGCTTATACCGGCGCCCTGTCTAAGCAATTAGGCCGTTTTGAGCTTGCGGACGCTTCAACGATTTTCCTGGATGAGATCGACGCCCTGCCGCTGGAACTCCAGGCCAAGCTGCTTCGGGTACTGGAGAGCGGTGAGTTTGAGCGCCTGGGCAGCCCCCGAACCGTGAAGGTCGATGTCAGAATCATTTCGGCAACGAACCGCGATCTTGGCAAGTTGTCCAGCGAGGGCGGGTTCCGGGAAGACATTTACTACCGCTTGAACGTTTTTAAGATTACCGTGCCGCCTCTACGTGAGCGTCGGGAGGACATATTGCCGCTCGTATGGTCTTTTGTCCAGGAGTTCGGCAAGCGGATGGGCAAGCGGATCGAATCAATACCGCAGAAGGGCGTGGAAGCCCTGCAAGCCTATCCTTGGCCGGGCAACGTAAGGGAACTGAGGAATATTACCGAACGTGCGATGATCATCGCCACCGGACCTGTGCTGCAGTTGGATATACCAAAGACTGCGCAGTCAGGTACAGACCAGTTCGGAACTCTTGAAGAGGTAGAGAAACGGCACATTATCGAGGCTCTGAACACCACCGGATGGCGGGTAAGCGGCAAGGACGGTGCAGCAGAGATTTTAGACATCAATCCAAAGACGCTTGAATCGAGGATGCAGCGACTGGGCATCCAAAGAATTAAGAAAAATGCCTGATATATCAGGAGTCTCCTTGTATATCAGGAAACTGCGCCCTTCACAGTATCATCCCCTCATCGCAGTCTTCGCTTAAATTCCAATTATTTCATAGTCTTAGAGAACCCTTCCATTCAACACAGGCCTTGGCACAACTCATGCTCTTAAACGGTGTATGGAGTATATGTTCAAAGAGAAAATCATGGAAACCATTCTTATAGTCATTGTTTTGCTTTTGATCTTCGGCGGTGGTGGCTTCTTCTGGACGAGGCGGCGCCGTTAGGCACCCATAAAGAGGGGAGAAAAGGAGGTAAGCCGTCTCAGGCAGCACGTTAATTGGGAGTTAACAGCGGCTCAAGAACCAGGAGTCAAAACGAAATCCTCAAGGAGGAATACCATGAAATCCAGCACAGAGGACAAAGTAAAAGGCGCGTTTCACGAAGCAAAGGGTAAGGTCAAGGAAGTTGCCGGGAAAATCACCGATAATCCAACGCTGGAAGCAGAGGGTACCGGTGAAAAGCTAGCCGGCAAAATTCAGGAAAAGATCGGTCAGGTCAAGAAGGTTCTGGGAAATTAGTGAGAGCGGTTTCTCATGCGCCGGCACGCCCTTTGGGAAACGCCGGGCTTTAAACCGGAGGTTATCTACCGCAGCCCGGCCACTTAACCAATAGGTGAGCAAAGCACCGGAGGGCACGGTGAGCAAGGCCGCGGGGAGCGATGATCATGACCGCGAAGGTCGTAGCCAGGAGGCATCGTGATACTAGCGACATTAAAAATGATTGTCCAGCCGGAAAGGCGGAATGATCTTTTAGAAACTATGATGGGGATGCTCGAACCCGCACGGGTCGAAAGGGGCTGCCTGAGTTACCGTCTCTATGAAGACGTAGAAAACAGAAATACCTTCGTCCTGCTGGAGGAATGGGAGACTCAGGAAGATCTTGAGAGACACATCTCTAAATCCAGTCAGCGGCGGCTCCTTGCGCTCATGGATCTCCTGAGCGAGCAGCCTGAATTGCGGTTCAACACTGTATCACACACGGCGGGCATGGATCTCATAGAAAATGTCCTCAAGACAGATGGATCGGGATGAGATGGGAAAGGATATGCTAGTGGCTCGATGCAAGCACATGAGGCATGATGTCATATACCACAAGGAGTTTGCTATTCATCATTGTGATACTCGTTATACTCTGGATGATGGGGTAGGTGTGAGGTTTCACGATTGGTGGATTCATTCATGTCCTGCCGGTTATCTCAATTGTTGTGCTGATAATCAGCATCATTCAGGGACGAAGTCCTGTGTAATGGAATAAAAGAGTAAGCTCGCACAGCACATTTCGCGGTGCTCTTCTTCGCAGGCGGGGCACTAAACCCCGCCCTTGTCCAAGGGGTCTGCGCCTCCGGCTCCGACGCCCTGGACCCCGACGGCGCGCGGTTCCCGCGCGGCGAGCCCCAGGGAATACTCAGGGACTCGGTCAAGTTACAGGAAAGGAGGAAAGATATGTTCACCATACTGATCATCATTTTAGTCCTCGTGTTTGTCGGCGCACTGCCCACCTGGCCTCACAGCAGGAGCTGGGGATACTATCCCAGCGGCGGACTCGGATTGATCCTTCTGATTCTGATCATCCTGCTGCTCCTTGGGAGGATCTGAAGAGAATGTAGCTCTTGAAGCCGGGCTTGAATAACCATCTTTGATGGTTAACAAACAAAGCATGAAAGGAGAAAACTATGCCCTTGATTAATTTAGTGATTGTTCTGGTTGTCGTTGGAGTGATCCTGTGGGTGATTAACAGCTACATACCGATGCAGTCTACCATAAAGAGAATCTTGAATGTGGTAGTGGTTATTGTTGTGATCATATGGCTATTGAGTGTTTTCGGACTCATAGGAAACATCTCAAATATTCGTGTCGGAAAGTGAATTGTCTGAAAAATACTCTCCATGGAGTGAACACAGAGCACCTGTGCCTTTACAGGCACAGGTGCCTCTAAAGAGGTAAACACTATCAGTGTTTCTATGCCATTCAGTCATGTTCTAAATCTTTATTTAAATAAAGATTCACGACTCCCGATAGCTTTCCGTAATGCGGGAATGACATGCTTTTGAGCATTCGTCGTATTTATTAACAGACACTCGGAAACATCAAAAAAGGAGATTTGAGATGAAAAAGTTAGCGGCACTAGTGGCAGCAGTTTCGATAGTTGCATTGGCAGCACTTGCCTATGGAGACATGGGCGGTCATGGCATGGGATCAGGAATGAAGTCTGGTTGCGGTATGGATGGACATATGATGGAAATGGGACATATGGACAAGATGGGCGATATGACGGGCATGTGTATCGAACATGCAGCTAAGATGGGGCTTACCGATGACCAGATCATGAAAATGAAGCCTCTTCATAGGGATATGCAAAAAAAGCAGGCCCGATTCAAAGCTGACCTGAAGATTGCAGAAATCGAACTTATGGAAATCATGGAAGTGAAAGATTTTGACTTGGAGAAGGCCAGCTCTGTTGTTAAAAAAATTGCAGAGATAAAAACAGCCCATCATTTGGAAATGTTAAAAGCCATGAAAGAAATGCGGACTATTTTGACGGACGAACAGTTTAAGAAAATGAAGACGATGATGTCCATGAAGATGGGTGAGAAAAAACCGGCGCACAGGATGATGAAGAAGCACTAATGACTAAATAAAAGGAGCACATGCAACATAAGCAATATATTCTATATCTCATAATGGTGAGGTTACAAAATGAAAAAGTTACTTTTGGGAACAATACTATTGGCCGTGGTTCTTGTAGAGCCTATTCCAACGATGGCAGGGGTCGATATAGGCATTAACATTTCTCTGCCTCCGCCCATCGTATTTGCCGCACCTCCAGAGGTGGTGGTGTTACCTGAGACGTATGTCTATGTTGTCCCTGACTTAGATGTGGACATTTTTTTCTACAATGGCTGGTGGTGGCGTCTGTGGGAAGGGCGCTGGTACCGCTCACGGAACTATGACGCAAGTTGGGTCTATTATCAAAGTGTCCCATCCTTTTATGCAGGGATACCGTCAGGTTGGAGGAATGACTACAGGGATCATCGTTGGGGAGGACACCAATGGAACTACCAGCGAATACCTCACCAACAACTTCAACGGAACTGGAGCAACTGGGAAAAGAGCAGGCATTGGGAGAAGCAACAAACCTGGGGTGTCCAAGGTTTGAAACCCCGAACGCGATCACAGCAGCCGTCTCAAGCGGTCCAGCCAAAATCTCAGGCAAAACCGCAAGGTCGAGAGGCAATCAAACCACAACCATCGCGACCACAATCCCGAGAGGTTCAGCCACAGCAATCCCGACCACAATCTCAGGGAAAACCTCAATCCCGAGAGACAGCCAAACCACAACCATCGCGACCGCAATCACGAGAGGTCCAGCCACAGCACTTACAACCACAACACCGGGAGGCGCCACAACAATCTCAACCACAACATGGAAAACCTGAAAGAGGGGAGGGAGAAAAACAGGATAGAAAATAGGATGACAAAAAAGTCTATCCCACTTTGAAAAGTCTGCTATCTATAAAATCTGTCGGCTAGAGCAAGAAAACTATTTGACGTTACAATAAACTGGCCGACAGAATGTTTCCCAATAGGAGAATACCATGAAACATTTCAGCAGAAACAAGGAAGTGCAATTTAAGGCAATGCATTGCGTGGTGCTGATCGTGGCGGTCATCACTCTGTTAGTCACCAGCGTGCCTGTGCATGCGTCCACGATGGATGACCGCATCGAATTATCTGCCAAGCAGTCGTATGTTTTCAAGACCTACCTTCAGGGTGATGATATCAAAATCCAGTCTAAAGACGGCGCCGTCACCTTGACGGGAACTGTCTCCGAAAATTCCCACAAATCACTGGCCCAGGATACCGTAGCAGGCCTCCCCGGTGTCACGAGTGTGGACAACAGGCTGGAAGTCAAAGGTGCACCCCCCACCGCAAACTCGGATGCATGGCTCCGTGATAAAGTGAAAGTCACGCTCTTGTTTCATCGTAGCGTGAGTGCCGGCACAACCAACGTTGACGTCAAAAACGGCATCGTGACCCTGCGCGGCGATGCTGCCAGTCAGACACAGAAGGACCTGACGACTGAATACGCCAAGGATGTCGAAGGGGTTAAAGACGTAAATAATGAGATGACCGTGACAAAGACCCCGGAAAAGACGCGAACGGTAGGCGAAATAATCGATGACGCTTCCATCACCGCCCAGGTCAAGTTGACGTTGCTCTATCACCGCTCGACCAGTGCGCTCAATACCAAGGTCGAGACGAAGAGTGGCGTGGTCACATTGTATGGCAAGGCCAGCAACGCAGCCGAATTGAACCTGGCCACCAAGCTCGCCAACGACGTAGCCGGTGTGAAGGAAGTAAATAACCGCATGACCATCGAGTAGTCCGAGTCCAAGATCAAAGAGACTGTATGACCACTGCCGGCTGGTATGGTGATGCACCAGCCGGCAGTGGTCATGAACAATCAGAACGGAGGATCACAAATTACAGGGGACCTCACGTAGTTTCCATCCGGAATTTCCCGATGGAAACTGCTTAATTCGCTTTCCCTTCTGGCCCTGGTTTGCCGCGTTTCAAAGAGCGGTCGAGGGTTGATTCCAGCTGTACGACAAAGGGCTCTCCACCAAACGGCCTACCGGTTCGCTCATGCTTCCTGATGAGTTGCTGCCGATCCTCTACATCGACTCTACGGTTAATCCGTTGACATCAAGGCTCACCCACAGTCGCTCACCTTTTACAAATTGTTTACATTGACATCAATGACAGTCGCAGAAATATCTATACAATTGAATCAGGCACGTCCCTTCATAAAACGCGCCGTGGAGCATTAACATGAAGATTCTCCTCGTTTATCCCCACTATCCGGACACCTTCTGGAGCTTCCGGCACGCCTTGAAATTCATCGACAGGAAGGCGAGCTTTCCCCCGCTGGGGCTTTTGACGGTTGCTGCCATGCTCCCCGGCGATTGGGAAAAGAGGCTCGTCGATATGAACGTCCGCTCTCTAGCAGACGAGGACCTGAAGTGGGCGGATTACGTTTTCATCAGCGCCATGACTATCCAGCGGAAGTCTGCGCTGGAGGTGATCGCCCGCTGCCGGCAGATGGGAGTGAAGATCGTTGCCGGCGGTCCCCTCTTTACTGCCTGCCATGAGGATTTCCCCGAGATCGATCATCTGGTGCTGGGGGAAGCGGAACTCACCCTCCCTCCATTTCTGGCGGACCTGCGCAAAGGAAGAGCACGGCATCTCTATGCCGACGAGCAATGGGCAGACCTGACGAGCACCCCCATCCCGCTCTGGGACCTGATAGATGTCAGGAACTATGCCGCCATGAATATCCAGTATTGCCGGGGGTGCCCCTTTGACTGCGAGTTCTGCGACATCACCGCGCTGTTCGGGAGAAGACCGAGGAGCAAATCGCGGGAGCAGTTGATCGCCGAACTGGACAGCCTGTATATCCGGGGGTGGCGCGGAGCGATCTTTTTCGTTGACGACAACTTCATCGGCGACAAGGGGAAACTGAAAAGGGAGGTCCTTCCCGCCATGATCGACTGGATGGAGCAGAAAGAGTACCCTTTCTACTTTTACACCGAAGCATCCATCGACCTGTCTGACGACCCCCGACTCATGGAACTAATGGTCAGGGCCGGGTTCGAAGAGGTCTTTATCGGCATCGAGACCCCTTACGAGGAGAGCAACGCCGAGAGCGGCAAGGTGCAGAACAGGAACCGCGACCTGCTGGCATCAGTCAAATGCATCCAGCGGGCCGGCCTGCAGGTGCATGGGGGGTTTATCGTCGGTTTCGACAGCGACCCCCCATCGATCTTCGACAAGCAAATACTCTTCATCCAGGAGAGCGGCATCGTCACCGCCATGGTTGGCCTGCTTTCCGCCATCCGCGGGACCAGGCTCCACCAGCGATTGTCACAGGAGGGGAGACTTCTGGGGGACGACTCCGGCAACAATATGGACAGCGATCTCAACTTTGTCCCCCGGATGAAAACCGATGTGCTCATTGGCGGCTACCGGACTATCCTGGACACCATTTACGAACCCAAAAACTATTATCAGCGAGTGATCAGGCTCCTCAGGGAGTACCGGCCGCTTCATCTGGGGAAATTCCACATCCAGCCGGGATATGTGGGGGCGCTTTTCAAATCGATCCTGTTCCTGGGGATTATCGGCAGGGAGCGACTCCATTTCTGGAAACTCTTTTTCTGGTCTCTTGTCAGGAAGCCGCGGCTCTTCCCGCTGGCCATAACCTATGCCGTCTACGGGTTCCACTTCAGGAAGGTCGCAGAAACGTACAAAGAAAGCGGAATGTTCGATGGTAACGATGCATGGCATGAAAAGGACGGCCATGTTTGAAAATGCAAATTAGTTTCCATCCGAAAACTTCGGATGAGAAACTAATTAGTATCCGATTAGCCTCTGCCTGGCTGAGTTCATCAGCTTCAAGGGCTAGTTAACGTGGGATTTACAGCAATTAACCCGCCGATGCGGATCGTAGTTGTTGTATACTTGAACCTGGACAGAAATTCCTCATTGTAAATCCGCCCCCCTCCATCGCTTTGTCATCTTGTTCGTGCCCTTCCGCTCATACCGGTCAAACTCCTTAATTCATCATGAATATTAGCAATATTTTAGCTTGACTATAAGAAACCACTAAAGTAAAATCCGGTTCTACTTTTTTATGTATACAGCATACCATCGGCAGTATTCCGCAACGGTCGAAGTTGCGGCTGGTTGAGGCATGGA
Organism: Geobacteraceae bacterium; assembly: GCA_041481895.1. Lineage (GTDB taxonomy): Bacteria > Desulfobacterota > Desulfuromonadia > Geobacterales > Geobacteraceae > JAMPXD01. Next base: position 7,599 of record JBGPCQ010000132.1, read on the forward strand.
TCAATCACTGATCTTGGCTGTAAATATCACACTACAATGGAGGTAAAAGATGTCCGATTATGGCACACTGCAGGACCGCGTACGCTGCAAGTCCCTTTTGAGCAAGGTCATGAAACCCGAGGAGACCCTCCAGTTCTTCAAGAACGGGATGAACCTCGGCTGGTCAGGCTTCACCCCGTCGGGCTACCCCAAGGTGGTGCCCATTGCCCTGGCCGACCACGTGGAGAAGAACAACCTGCAGGGCAAGCTGAAGTTCAACCTGTTCATCGGCGCCTCCGTCGGCGCCGAAACCGAAGACCGCTGGGCCACCCTCGATATGATCGACCGCCGCTGGCCGTACCAGACCGGCAAGAATATCGCCGCCGGCATTAACGAAGGGCGTATCCGGATGGGCGACAAACATCTCTCCCTCTTCGCGCAGGACCTCGGCTACGGCTATTACACCAAGGATAGCGCGTCCGGCAAGCTCGACCTCGCTATCATCGAAGTATCGGCCATCACCGAAGACGGCAGTCTGGTTCCTACCGCCTCCTGCGGCGTCATACCTGAAATACTGATGGTCTGCGACAGGATCATTGTCGAGGTCAATACCGGCCAGCCCTCTTTCGAGGGGATTCACGACATGGTCAGTTGCAACCATCC
>JBGPCQ010000133.1:0-8221 GCA_041481895.1 Geobacteraceae bacterium
CTGCTGCATAGTGCCGAAGTAGGTGAACTGCTCGAACAGTCCGATGTTGAATCCCGGCCCCGCCGATTTTGCCTCCATTGAACGGTAAATTGCGCAAAGGTCGCAGGCGAAAACAGTGCCTCCGGTTTGCATAAGAGCACTAATACAACCGCATATGATCAATATTTTTTTCACGCAAGATCTCCTTTTTTTGAAAAAATAAAGTTAAATTTTTCAATGTATTAATTTCCATCATTGCCCCGAGTCCGGCAACCTCGCGCAGCCCTGGCGGCTGATGCAGCGATTAACCGCTGCATAAGCACGAAGGAGTTGGTGTCCTGAGCAGTTAATTCATTCCTTTAAATTGCGGGTCTTTCGGCCCCTGGCTTTGTTAAGGCTCCTCAGCTTAGCCATTGCCAGGCTTACGTCGCCGCGCCGTGCCAGGAACCAAAATCCCTCGCAATTAATGCGGCGAACTACCCGCACAGGACACTAGAGCGCTGGCTCTTCTGCAGAAAAGGAGAACCTCTAGGGGAGGAGCAATTGTCAGGAGAAGTCGGTGAGTTTTGGAGGCGGGTCGGGGGGGTCGCCGAACCGGTCGGTCAGGCGATTGTCATAGACGTCGGCGAGGATGTCCCTGTAGGAACAGCGAATACCGGCAGTGAAATGATAGGGGAGTTGTTCGAGCTTACCAGCACCCCAGAGACTGGTCTGCTTGTTGCTGCCGCAAGGACAGTTGCACTTCAGCGCCGGTTTGTCGGAGCGCTGATTTTTCTTGCAGCAATCGGTCGTCTGTTGCTGCTCATGCTCGTGCTGCAACTTTTTCTGCCGGCAGCAGCAGGTGTGGCTGGCCCGGCGTTCCAGGGAGCAGCCGCAGATATCGCAGTCTCCCGAACACTCCCCGGTTACGGCATGGGCCACCCGGGGCGATTTCAGGGCAAGGGGCGCAAGGGGGCTCATGGTGATCAGGAGATAGATCACTGTCAGGACCAGAGAAACTATATAACGAGAAGAGCGTTTCATTCCGCTGTACCATGGCTGCGGGCAGTATTAACCTCATCGGACAGTATGGCTCCCCCACCGGGGCTGCAGATCCTTCCAACAACCTCCGGACGCTAAACACCGTACTGCTCTATAAAGCGGCATAAACAACATTATTTTGCAGGGGTTCGCTCAACAGGGAAAACCTGTCAACCCCTGTTTTTGCAAACAGCGGCAGCAATACCCCTGAATTATAAACAAGAATTAAGCAACATTTATGCCGCATATCACAACGGAAAGCAGGCACCCTCACCGGAGCGGTTTGCCCGTCGGATATCCCGCTTCCTTCCAGGCCTTGAGGCCGCCAATCATATTTACCGCATTTTTATAGCCCAGGTCATTAAGCGCCCTGGTCGCCAAAGGGCCCCTCAGATCCAGCCCGCAATAGACGATGATTCTGGCGCTCTTATCCGGAATCAGCAGCGCCACCTTGAATTCCAGTGACCCGCGCGAAATATTCATGGCGCCGGGGATATATCCCTCCTCGAACTCATGCTTATCCCTGACATCAAGGAGTATGACAGGTTCCTTGGCATCGATCATTTTCCTGACGTCGGCAATGGATACTTCTTTAATGGATGCTTTTGCTTCCTTGACAATTTGTTCCGGAGTCTTATCCACAGCCTCGACGTGGTGCTGGGTGCAGAGTACGAAAAAAACGGAGCCCAACAGTATGGCGGTTATTTTTTTCATGTGACCTCCCTTTCAGCATTTTAGATAGTTTCCATCCGGAAACTCCGGATGTGAAGTTAGCAGTTTCCGATTTGGAAAGGAGGGATTTTTTGTCCTGGCAAGGGAATCAAGGGATTGCGCGGAGGCATTCCCTTGAATCCGCCGCAAACTTTCGCGGCAGCTAAAGTTGACAGCTTCAGGCTGCCCGCAGGGCGAGGGCCAGAGGCCCGAGTCACAAGGAAGACTGAAGATTGACACAGCCAGGGCGGAAAAGCACCCTTTCCGGATGGATACTATGTAAATGGTAGCTCAAGATTTCAACAGTGCAAGAGCTGAGGGCAAGTGAACTTTGTTATGCTATAATGTAACCATGAAAATACTTCTTCTTGCACTGTTGGTTGTGGTTCCGACCCTCGCCCGAGCAGAGCCGGCTATTGTTTTTCAAACGGAAAAACATGATTTTGGTGAAGTCCGCCAGGGGGAACAGTTGCAGTTTACTTTTGAGTTCAGCAATGCGGGGTCGGATGACCTGATTATAGGCCAGATCACTGCCTTCTCGTGAGGGTGTGCAGCCGCGATGGCTGGTCCCAGCCGTCTCAAACCCGGGGGTAAAAGTTCCATAACAGTACGAGTTGCGCCTCAACTCAAAAACGGTATCATGGTCGAAAAGATCGAAGTATCAAGCAACGACCCGAAGAGGCCAAAGATTACGCTGACCGTGCAGGCACAAGTCATTGAAAACATGCTCCCCCTGTTACAGAGAGAGTTCCCGCCCTAACGTCTCCCGCATAAATATCATGTTATCTCCGGGGAATGATCAGACCGAGGCATAAGAGATCAGCGGAAATCCGTGCCGAAGCTACTCTCCCGCCTGCTCCGTCACAGCGGCCGGGTGGAGAAATGCGGCACCCAGCGCCCCTGCCAGGGCGACCCCGGCTGCGAGAAGAAACGCGGGGGCGAAAGAGCCGGCGGCATCCGCAATGGCCCCGGCAATGCCGGGGGCAAGCGCCTGGCCGACGCCGAAGAAGAGCGTGACGAAACCGAGCGCGGCCGGGGCGAGCCGGGAACCGAGAACATCGCCGCAGGTCGCGGCCATGATGGCCGGAATGCTCCATGCCGTGAGACCGAACAGGACGGCCGACAGGGTAAAGCCGGCGGGTTGCGGCCAGAGGGCGAAGAGGGCGAAGGCGACGGTATGGATGAGGAAAACGATGACAAGGGTGGCCCGGCGGCCGATCCGGTCGGAAACGTGGCCCCAGAGCACGCCGCACAGCAGGCTCACCCACCCCATGGTCATGAAGAGCCCGCCGGCCGCACCCCTGGTGTACCCCCCGGTGGTGACGAGGTGCTTGACGAAAAAGGTCATGTAGATGATGTAGGAAAAGCCGTTGGCCACATAGACGAGACCCAGATGCCAGACCGGCGCCGACCGGTAGACACGCCCCCAGGCAAGCGGGGCCGGACGGGACCCGGGCCGGGAATCACCGGCATAGGGGGAGGAAAGATCGACGGCGGGATCACGCGGACGATTGCGGATGACGAGCCAGGCGACCGCCCCGATCAGGAGAGTTGTGCCGCCGAAGAGGTACCAGCAGATTCGCCATCCTTCCGCGCCGTATGACGCGATAATGCGCGGCGCCAGCGGACCGGCAAAGATGAGTCCCAGCGAAGAGCCGGTCACCGCCACCCCTGAGGCAAGACCGCGCCGCCGGGAGGAAAACCAGGTCGCCCACATCCCCATTACCGCGATGTTGGCTGCGCCGCTGCCGATGCCGGTCAGGCACCTCCAGGCTGCCGCCGGGAGAAAACTGTCCGCCGTGCCGGTCAGCAGCATGCCTGCTCCGGCAACCGTCAACCCGGAAACAACGACGATGCGCGGCCCGAAATGCGCGGCAAGCGCTCCACCGAGGGCCGCGAGAACAAGGTACCCGGCCAGGTTTACTGTTGCCAGCATCCCTGCCCGGGTATTGTCGAGGGAAAGTCCCCCCTGCATTGCGGGGAGCACCACCGAGTAGCCGAACCGGGCAAGGCCCAGGGCGCCGAATACCGCCAGGGTCCCCGCCGCGAGCACCCACCAGCTTTGCCGACCACGGGAAAGCCGGGTCACGACCCGCCACCGGCTTCGTTCATGCTCCCGGTCCGGTACCCCTGGAGATCGAGGGCGACATAAATGAATCCGGCCTTTTTAAAGAAATCGACCAGGGCCTTCCGGAAGGCCGGCTCCAGAAGGCGGGTCATCTCGTTTTCCGCCACCTCGATCCGGGCGGTCTCCCCATGGTATCTGACCCGGTAGGTCCGCAACCCCTCTCCCTTCAGAAACTCTTCGCAGCTCTCCACCATTTTGAGCCGCTCCAGGGTAATTTCGACACCGTAGGGGAAACGGCTGGCAAGGCAGGCATAGGCCTGCTTGTCCCAGGTGGGGAGCTCCAGATCGCGGGAAAGAGCCCGGATCTCGCTCTTTCCAAGCCCCGCCTCCAAAAGCGGGCTCCTGACGGCCAGTTCCGCCAGGGCCTTCCGCCCCGGCCGGTAATCGTTCAGGTCATCCGTGGTGCTCCCGTCAACAATGAATGCGTACCCCATTTCCGTCCCCCTGAGGGCGCACAGATGAAACAGCTCCCTCTTGCAGTGGTAGCAGCGGTCCCTCGGGTTGGCGGAGAAGCCGGGAATCTCCAGTTCGTTGGATTCCACCACGATCTGCCTCGCCCCGATGAGCCGGGCCAGCTCTTCGGACGAGCGGAATTCCGATTCCGGGTAGGTTGGCGAGGTGGCGGTCATGGCGCAGGCGCGGTCGCCGAGGACGTCATGGGCCACCTTGAGCAGAAAGGTCGAGTCCACACCGCCGGAAAAAGCGACCAGCACCGACCCCATCTCGGCGAGGATGTTTTTCAGTTTCTCATATTTTTCATGCGCAAGGTCCATGTGACTCCCAAACAAGAAAAGCCCGCAAACGGGCTTTTCTGAAGATTGAACACCAACGGGACGAAAGATATTTTTGTTTGCACCTTATGGAATGCAGATTTTGCGTCGGATCAAGGCTGTCGAGGGACGACGCGGAGGCCTAGCAGCGCTAGGCCGCACAAGGAATCCCGAAGACTTACGCAGAGCCGGCGGAAAAGCTGCATTCCACATCAATCGAAGACCCCGGTGGAGAGGTATCTTTCTCCCGTATCCGGCAGTATCACCACCACGTTTTTCCCTTTGCCGAGTTTTTTCGCCGTCTGCACTGCACCGACGAACGCGGCGCCGGACGAGACCCCGACGAGCAGGCCGGCTTCCATGGCCAGACGCTTGGTCGCCGCATAGGCCGCTTCATTGGTGACCTTGATTATTTCGTCATAAATCCTGGTATTCAGCACATCGGGAATGAACCCCGCCCCGATCCCCTGGATCTTGTGGGGCCCCGGCTCGCCGCCGGACAGGATTGCCGAATCAGCCGGTTCGACGGCCACGATCCGGACCTGCGGATTATGCGTGCGCAGCACCTCGCCGACCCCGGTTATGGTTCCGCCGGTCCCCACTCCTGCCACAAAAGCGTCGATAGAGAGGCCCGCCATGGCAGTGATGATCTCGGGACCGGTCGTCCTCCGGTGGACTTCCGGGTTGGCCGGGTTCTTGAATTGCTGGGGGAGCAGATAACCGTGCGCGGCGGCGAGTTCTTCCGCCTTCTGCACGGCGCCGCGCATTCCCTGGGCGCCAGGAGTAAGAACCAGCTCGGCGCCGTAGGCGGCCAGAAGTCTTCTCCTCTCCACACTCATAGTGTCGGGCATGGTCAGTACCAGCTTATACCCCTTGACGGCGCAGACCATGGAGAGGCCGATGCCGGTATTGCCGCTGGTCGGCTCCACCACCGCCGCTCCCGGCTTCAGGCAGCCGTCCCGTTCCGCAGCTTCGATCATGGAGAGGCAGATGCGGTCCTTGATGCTCCCGCCGGGGTTAAATGCTTCGACCTTGGCATAAATTGCGGCCGAACCGGGCTCTTCCAGCATTTCCAGCCTGACGAGCGGCGTGTTGCCGATCTGGTCGAGAATATTCGCACTTTTCGCGATGGGCATAATAACTCCTTTTATCTCGTACGAACATGTATTGTTAAACTTTCACACGGTTTCTAGTCGAGATCAAATTACAACGTCAGATTTGAGATGATACCAAGGCAGCGCTGAGGAGGCGACCGAGGCGTACACGCAGTACGTCGAGGAAGCCGACGATGCGCTAACGCAGGTAGCGCTCAAATATGGCGTTGTCCTATATGTAGTACATGAACCTGTGGTCTTGTTCTCTCTTGATCCCCAACACCTGCCCCCTCTCGCAGAGGGTCTTCAGGGTCAGGGTGGCGAAGTACTCGTTCAGCTTGGCGGAGGCCTCATCCCAGACCGTCTGGGTAGCACAGCAACCATTAAAGACGCAGGCGCCTTTCTTTTTCCGCCTGCCGATCACGCAATCGACGAGGGCCACGTCCCCCTCCGTCGCCACGATGACATCCTGGACCGTTATCTCTTCGGGGCTTCTCGATAGGCAATACCCTCCCTGGGGGCCCCGTTTGCTCTTGAGGATGCCGGCTTTCTTGAGTGACTGGAAAATCTGCTCCAGGTAACGGGGAGATATCTCCTGGCGGCGGGAGATATCCTGTATCTGGGCTGGGAGGTTGCCCGAATTGTAGGCTATGTCGAAAAGTGCGCGCAGTCCGTAACGGCTTTTTGTAGAAAGCTTCATGATTTCCTGCCTAATATTAATATAAATCGAAATATACTATTTCACATGTAAACCGTCAAGTACATACTGGCAATCTTTTGCTTATTCTCGATGCCGGTTATCAGTTTTAAGATGCTGTTTTTCAGTGGGTGCGTTCACCAGTATTTTTCCGGCGGTGCGACCCGCTCTACGAGCCGGATCTCACTATCCTCCACCTGGAAGACGTCCCCGAACTCATTGGTCCACCTGTCTCCCTCCTCAAGGGGGAAGGGGACTTCCCGGCTGCCGAGAAAGACCTCGTCCTCGCCGATGTAGGTGTACCATTCCAGGCTGCCGGTCATCCATATCTTGTTCTTCAGCTCCATCGCAATCCTCCCGTTATTGATGCAATTATCATACATAAAAATTTCCTCAGGGGCAAGCAGTCAGGTTTTTTCTTGTTGTCGCCATTCATTTTTGTTATTAGTGAAATAATACACGATAACTCGCGAGGAGTATTCCCGATGAAATTCACCAAGATGCACGGGGCAGGTAATGACTATGTCTATGTTGACTGTTTCGCAGAGCCGCTGGACAATCCGGAACAGATTGCCATAAAGGTTTCCAACCGCAACTTCGGCATCGGCTCCGACGGCCTTATCCTCATCATGCCCTCGAACGTGGCCGACGTCCGGATGCGCATGTTCAATTCGGACGGCTCCGAATCGGAAATGTGCGGCAACGGCATCCGCTGTGTGGCCAAGTACGCCTACGACCACGGCATCGTCGCCGCCAGGGAGATAACCGCCGAGACCGGCGCCGGCGTTCTGACCCTCCAGCTCGTGACCAACGACCGCAACAAGGTGGACAAAGTGAGGGTTAACATGGGGAAGCCCCGCCTGACTCGTGCCGAAATCCCCATGCGGGGAGAGCCGGGCGCCACAGTGGTCGGAGAGCCGCTCAATATCCTCCACACCACCTTCCAGGTCACCTGCGTCTCCATGGGCAATCCTCACTGCGTCATCTTCATTGACGATCTGGAGAATTTCCAGGTGGAGAAATATGGGCCGCTCATTGAAAACCATGAGCTTTTCCCGCGCCGCACCAACGTGGAATTCGTCCAGATAATCAACCGCAGCGAAGTGCGGCAGCGCACCTGGGAACGTGGCGCAGGCGAAACTCTCGCCTGCGGCACCGGCGCCAGCGCCGTCTGCGTGGCGGGAGCGCTCAACGGGCTGACGGAGAAAAAGATCCTCAACCACCTCTCCGGCGGCGACCTGGAACTGGAGTGGGCCGAGGACGGGCATCTCTATATGACGGGACCGGCAGTAGAGGTCTTCTCCGGCGAAATCGATCTGTAGCCTGTTCATACCCCGGCCTTGACCCAAGAAACGCGATTTTTTCGCAAGATCAAGGCTGTCGAGGGATGCCGCGGAGGCGTACGACTGTACGCCGCACAAGACATCCTGAAGACTTACGCAGATATTGCGGAAAAGGCGCGTTTCTCATGCAAAATTGCGTAATGTGCACCAAATGGGCCGACGAACCCGACCTCCGCATCGCCGAACTCGACCGGTGCTGCGTCCTGCTCAACCGCGACCAGTTCTTCCCCGGCTATACCTTCGTCTTCACCAGGGAACATGTGACCGAACTCTTCCTCTTGGACCGCCAGGTCCGCCAGGACGTCATCGAAGAAGTTACGATGGTCGCGGCCTCCCTTTACAACCTCTTCAAACCGGCTAAAATGAACTATGAGCTGCTCGGCAACATGGTCCCCCACATGCACTGGCACCTGGTCCCGCGCTTCGTCACCGACCCGCTCTGGCCGCGGCCCATCTGGAGCGAGCCCCATGATCCGGTC
>JBGPCQ010000134.1:0-8177 GCA_041481895.1 Geobacteraceae bacterium
ACCATGCCACGCCATCCGACAATTCCGACTTTCATAGTCTTAGTTCCTTTTCTGAAATTTAGTCTGGTTATTCACCACAAAACGACAGAGCATCAAGAAAACCCGGCCTGGCCTCACGATTACCTCAAGATTTCCTCAATGCCTTGCAGGGGTATAATCCTGTTAATCGTGAAGTAATCTCGTGGCTATTTTTATCGTTTTTATCTTATCTTTGTGAGTATAAGGTGAAATCCTTTTTCACAAGTTTGCTACAATGGCTTCGCCCATCTCCTTGGTGTTAACCAGAGTTTCCCCGGGCTTCTGCTGGAAGATATCCCTGGTGCGCAGACCTTTGTCGAGAACTGCAACAACAGCCGCATCGATGGCGTCGGCCGCCTCGATCATGCCGAAGGAGAAGCGGAGCATCATCCCGGCGGAAAGGATCTGGGCGATGGGGTTGGCGATCCCCTGGCCCGCGATGTCCGGGGCCGAACCGCCGGACGGCTCGTACATGCCGAACGTCCCTTCGGCCAGTGAAGCAGACGGAAGCATCCCGAGCGATCCGGTCAGCATGGCCGCCTCATCGGAGAGGATGTCGCCGAACATGTTCTCGCAGAGAATGACGTCGAACTGCTTGGGCCACTTGACCAGCTGCATCGCTGCGTTGTCGACGTACATGTGGGACAGCTCCACATCCGGGTATTCCCTGGCGATGCCGGTTACGACCTCGCGCCAGAGCACCGAGGTGGAGAGGACATTGGCCTTGTCGATGGAGCAGACTTTTTTCCCCCGCTTGCGGGCCGCCTGGAAGGCCACGTGGGTGATCCGCTCGATCTCCGGCACGCTGTAGCGCATGGTGTCCACGCCGACCCGGTCACGACCCTCGCCATCGATCCCTTTCGGCTGCGAGAAATAAATGCCGCCGGTCAGTTCGCGGATGACCAGTATGTTGAAGCCGCCGCCGATGACTTCCTCTTTGAGCGACGAGGCGCCCGTCAGGGAGGGGAAGATGATGGCCGGACGGAGATTGGCATAGAGCCCGAAAATCTTCCGCAAAGGGAGCAGTGCGCCGCGCTCCGGCTGCTCGTCAGGCGGCAGCGACTCCCACTTCGGCCCCCCTACGGAGCCGAACAGAATGGCATCGGATGCCTTACACAGAGCGACGGTCGTTTCGGGAAGGGCCTTCCCCTCGTTGTCGATCCCCGCCCCCCCCACGTTGGCGCAGGTCCGTTCGAAGCGGACATCGTATCTGCTCTCCACAGCATCCAGCACCCTGAGCGCCTCGGCCATAACCTCGGGTCCGATGCCGTCTCCCGGCAGAACCGCCACCTTGAATACCTTTACCATTTCTCAAACCCCTCCCGGACATCAATTATTCACTCGAACTTTTAATTTTATTTGCTGTTCAGTGTGAATGTCAACAAAAAAAGCCGCGCCTCTTTCCCGGAACGACACTTGCGGATACCCAATAGAATCAAGTTCTCCCGTAAGGTTTACATTTTGCCGGATATAGGATACTGTATGGAAAATCAAATTACCGACATGGCATCGCAAGGTAGTGAAATGAGCTCGGACCCGCCTGTAAATAAAACCACCATGATTCAAAAACTTATTGCCAGTTATGCCGCCATATCCATTTTCAGCCTGGGGGCACTGGTAATTTCCTATGCGGGTCTCTATTCACTCAATACAACGACCCGGGATATCGTGACCAAAGACTTTACGCTGATCAATTCGGGCGACAGGCTCCGCGAGTCGATCTTGGCACAGCAGAGTTATGCTGCCAAGTTCACCATACTCAAGGGGCCGGAATTCCGTGACCTGTATCACCAGCGCGAGGCTGAGTTTCTGGAGATACTGCTGAAGCAGCAAAAGATCCAGCACGACCAGACCCTGAATGAAATTGACCGGACCTACCGTGAATTCAAGAGAATCGCGGACCGGATATTCCAGGAAATGCCGTCTGAAACCTCCGCCTTGAAGCCCGCCGCCGGGAAGGTGACCGCCGCCATTGACAGGACCCTGGCGGACAGGCAAAAGATTTTGATGAAAAAACTCGAAGCCGCCAAGCAGCGGGAACAGTCAACCATTCGGTGGACGCTTGCCATCTCCCTTACCGGATTGCTGATTGGGCTCTGTGTTGCGGCGCTCCTGATTTACAAGATATCGACTGCCGTCAGAAAACTCAAGAAGGCGACCCACCGTATAGCTGAAGGAGACTTCGACTTCAATCCCGGCATCCCTCCCGGGGACGAGGTGGGAGACCTTGCCGAAGACTTTACCCGGATGGCCAAACGGCTCAAGGAGCTAGAACAGATCAGCCTCGATGCAAGCCCCCTGACACGCCTGCCGGGGAACATCGCCATTGAGCAGGTGCTGGAACGGAAGCTGAACGAAGGGCAGGTTTTTGCCGTCTGCTACGCCGACCTGGACAATTTCAAGGCCTACAGCGACCGGTACGGTTATATCAGGGGGAGCGATCTGATCAAACACTCGGGGGAGGTCATCTACGAGGCGGTAAATGCCCGTGATATCGAGGACTCGTTTGTCGGCCACATCGGCGGAGACGACTTCGTGATGGTAGTAGCCCCGGGAAAGGCAGCCGAAATCTGCGCGGCGGTCATCAAAGAATTCGACAGGTCAATAGCGGAATTCTACTGCCCCGAGGACCGTGCCAAAGGGGCCATCGAAGGGGTTGACCGCTACGGGGTGCCTCGAAGATTCCCGCTCATGACCATATCGATCGCCATCGTCATGTGCCAGAAGGGTTCCTATGATTCCGCCGTAAGCATAGCACGGGCAGCCGCCGAGATGAAGGATACCCTCAAGGGAGCATCCGGCAGCAACTATTCCATAAACAGGCGGATACAGCCTCGATGAGAAAATATGCACTGATTATTACCATGTCCCTCGCATTGAGTGCTTGTGCCGGCGTGACCCAACCGGGAGGACTTCTCTACGGGCATGGTCAGAAAAACAAACTTGGCAGGGCCGTAACGCTCCTTGAAAAAGGGAATACATCGGCCGCCGCGGAACTGTTGACCGCTATCTCTGCTGAACAAGGGGTGCCGGGTGTCACTGACGAGGCGCTGTTCCGGTTAAGCCTGCTCCGGCTCGGATCAGTTCAGGGTAAGAATGGTCACACCCAGGCTGAACGCGACCTGGAACGGCTGCAGAAAGAATATCCGGCCAGCTCATGGACGCCACTCGCCTCGTCCCTGACCAAATTTCTCGCCTCGGATGATGATGTGCGGGTGCAGGCCAAGCAACTGAAGGAGTTGAACGGCGCCCTGACCAAAGAGAACCGGGATCTCCGCCAGAGCATAGAAAAACTGAAAAACCTGGAGCTGGAGATGGGGACGGGAACCAAACACTGACACCGCACCCGGCTACACCCTCTCTCCCTGTTTACGGCGCCTTGATCTCCGCGCTTTTACTCCGCAGCTTTTTCAAAAGCTCTCCATACCCCTTACTCTGAATGATCTTGTTGAATTGGGACCGGTAGTTGGATACCATGCTCACCCCTTCGATGACCACGTCGTACACCATCCATTTCCCCCCCCTTTTCATAAGACGGTAATCGAGGGTAAATTCGTCCCGTTTGGCAGTCACCACCTTGCTCTTCACCTCGGCGTTATCCCCATCCACGGTTTCTTTCAGGTAGACGATTTTTTCCTGGTTGTACGATTCGATCTTGCCTGCGTAGGAGTTTTCCAGAAGGGTTTCGAAAAGTTGCACGAACTCCTTCTTCTCGGCGTCGCTCCGGTCTTTCCAGTGTCTTCCCATGGAACGCTGGGCCATCTCCGCGTAGTCGAAGATCGCCCCTATCGCGGCCTTTATCGCCTTGTGCCGCATTTTCTCATTCTGCGGCTTTTTCAGTTCCTTGTCCGCGACGATCCTCACAACCTCGTCGACCGTCTTCTTCACCCCGTCGGTCACGGAAGCACGGGCAACAGCCGGAGCCGCCAGCATTAAACCGGCCATAAGCAGGGGGAGTGCGCGCAGTTTCAAACTCATCTTGGAAACCTCCTCTTCAGATAATCCTGCAAAAAGCAGTTAGTCACCACTAAGCCACTAAGATCACAAAGAAAACAAATAGTTGCAAAAAAATAGGCAAGCACCAAACGGGTGAATCATAATTTTGAAAGTTTCGGAATATTCATCTTGTTTTTCTGATTAAACTTAGTGTCCTTAGTGTCTTAGTGGTGAGTCAACTGCCGTTATTAGGATAATTCTTGCACCGCCCGGGCGGCAAACGGGTTCAGGCAGCTCACTTCCCTGCCGCCGGTTCCTCCCCCGTTGCGTAGGAAAGGTTGGCAAGCGCCATTTTCTGATTGTAGATAGCCTGGAAGTAGGCGGTCCGCATCTTGGCATACTGCTGGAGGCCATCGAAAATATCCTTGGAAGGACCGACCCCGAAATCGTAATTGGCCAGGGATGCCACCGTCCATTTCTTGGAACTGGCATAAGCCTCTTTCGACGTCGCGATGCTCTTTTCCGCTGCCTGGAGGTCGAGGTAGCTCCTCTGGATCTGGAGCGGGATGTTGGCCTCGGCAAACTGGCTGGTGCTCTGGAGCCGGTTGTACTGGGCCACTTCCTCCGCCACCTTCGCCCGGGTAATGCCGAAATCGATATGCCACTTGATGCCGAGAGCCACTCCCGCCCAGAAATGATTGAATTCGTCTTGAATCCAGGGATTGCTGGCCCGGTCCCGTTTTTCCGCCCAGGCGGCGGAAAGTTGGGCGCCAGCGAAGATATCCGGGTAATAGGCTGCCCTGGCCGCCTCCACGAGGGCTTCCCGCGCCATGAGCCCCTCCCGGATCTGCCGGTATTCGGGGCGTCGGGCCCGTGAAATCTCCAGGTAGGCGGCGAGATCAGCCGCTTTCACCTCTTCGGGGACAAGCCGTTCCGTGGCGATATCCAGGGGGACGGAGGCGGGGAGCCCGAGCCGGACCCGGAGGGCGGCGAGGGCAAGTTCCTCCCCTTTCTTCGCCTCTTCCAGGTAGTTCTTCGCCTCACCCTCATAGGATTCGAGCTTGAAAATGTCCGTTTCATCCACGTTGTCCGAACCCTTGTCGAGGAGCTTTCGGGCCGTAGTCCGGGCCTTGCCCAAGTCTTCCTGCACCTCCATGACGAGCTCTTTCAGTTCTCGCGCCAGGAGAATGCCGTAGTAGTACTCCTTGACCTTAAGGGCGATCTCGTTACGGCGCTGCTCCTTCTTCGCCCGGTCCACCTCGATGCCGTGAGAGGCCGCTTTCATGTTCTCCGATATTTTGCCGAAGGTGTAGAGGGGCTGGACAAGGGTCGCATCCCCCTTGCCGAACCATGTCCAGTGGTCGCGACGGGAGTTATTGTCCGGCGATAGCTGTGGGGCTATACCAGGGTTTTGCCGCGCCTGGGGGACCGGGCCGGCCAGTCCCAGGATATCGAGCTGGGGATAGCGGTGGGCTTTGGCCTCGTCCAGTTTCGCCGTGGTCAGCTCGATATCGGCATCCGCCTCGCCGAGTTCCGGCGCCGTTGCCAGGGCCTTCTCGATGCAGTCGCGCAACCCGACCACCTGCCTCCCCGCCGGCGCCTCGCCGGCCCATCCCTGCGAAACCGTCATGAGTCCCAGCATGCCGACCATTACTATCATCAACCCGGATGTCCGCATCATCTTTCTCCTCCTGTTACTCCACCTTACCGTGGATAAATTTGCTCACTATTTCCTCCAGGTCAAGGGCGGATTCCGTTTCACGGATTCTCGCCCCGTTAGCGAGAATTTTATCCGACCCCCCCGGTTTGAGAAGGATGAATTTGTCGCCGATGATCCCCCTGGTACGAACCGAGGCGATAACATCTTCGGACAGTTTGACCCCTGACCGGAGCCGCAGGTAAACTGTAGCCTGGGCGCCGCTTTTCGTGTCAAGGACAATACGGTCGACACGCCCGACTTCCACCCCGGCTATCTCCACCGAGGCCCCGCTCTTCAGCCCGGAAACGGAGTCGAATTGCGCGTAAACTACGCTTTTATCCATCCGGGTCAACTCCACCCTGCCGAGCTTCATGGAAAGATACGCAAGGCAAAGGAAGCCGATCAGCATGAATAGCCCGACGACAGTTTCCAAAGTTACTCGTTTCATAGTTCACCTGTGAAGTAAAATGTCGTAGACAATTTTTTTCTTTCTCTTTGCCGCTGTACGATTCAGCTGGATGGGGCCTTCCAGGCTGCCGGTGATAAACTGGCGCACCACCGGATGTGTCGAGCGCTGGATCTGTTCCGGTGTCCCTATTTCCAGGATCTCTCCCTGATACAGCATCGCAACACACTCCGCAATGTCGAATATTTCGGGGATCTCATGGGAGACAATCACTGCGGTAAATCCGTACCGCTCGTGGGTATCCTTGATCAGCTGGTGGGTAGCCCGGCAGATGATCGGATCGAGGCCGGTGGTCGGCTCGTCGAACAGTATGATCTTGGGATCGAGCAATATCGCCCTGGCCAGTCCAACCCGTTTTTTCATCCCTCCGGAAAGCTCATCGGGATACTTATTGTCCACTCCCGTGAGACCGACATGTGCGAGAGCCTCATGCACCTTGTCCCTGATCTCGGCCGGCGAGAGGCGGGTCTTTTCCTCCAGGGGGAAGGCGACATTTTCGAATACCGTCATGGAATCGAACAGGGCCGAATTCTGAAACAGCATGCCGAATTTTTCCCGCACCCGGTTAAGGGCGGTGCGTCCCATGACGTTTATGTTTTCCCCGTCAACCACCACCATGCCGCTGTCCGGGCGCATCAAACCGATCATATGCTTCAGGAGCACACTTTTCCCCTCGCCGCTCGGTCCGATCACGGCAGTGATCTTCCCGTGAGGGATCTCCAGGTTCAGTTTATTCAGCACTGCCTGGTTGTCGAAAATTTTTGTCACTTCTACCAGCTTGATCATTGCATAGTCCGGTACCGGGGATCCGGGATCAGGGATCGGCAAAACCTTACCCCCCTTAACTCCATTCCCCGTCCTTTGTTCTTCAGGCACCGGTCCCCGGTCCCTGGTCCCCAATTAAAGAAACACCGATGTAAGAAAGTAATCCCAGATCAGCACGGTCACCGAGGACATTACAACCGCGGAGGTGGTGGCGCGGGACACCCCTTCGGCGCCATGCCCGGCGTAGTAGCCCTTGTAACAACAAATCCAGGACATAATGACCCCGAAAGAGACCGATTTCACGAAACCCGAATAGATATCCTTCATTTCCAGGCTCTTTTCCATTTCGTGGAAATAGGCGCCGGAATTCACCCCGAGAAGCTTCACCCCAACCAGGTAACCGCCGAAAATCCCCACCACGTCGAAGATGGCACAAAGGAGCGGCAGCGCTATCAAACTGGCCAGTATCTTGGGCGACACCAGGTATTTGAAAGGCTCCAGGGCCATGGTGCGGAGCGCATCGATCTGCTCGGTTATCTTCATGATGCCGATCTCTGCGGTAATGGCGCTCCCGGCCCGACCCGTCACCATCAGGGCGGTAAGGACAGGCCCCAGTTCGCGAATCAGCGACAGGGCCACCGCTGCGCCAAGCATCCCTTCGGAACCGAACTTGGCAAGGGTATAATACCCCTGCAGCCCCAGCACCATGCCGGTAAAGGCGGCGGTAAGGACTATGACAAAAACGGATTTTACGCCGATGAAAAGGATCTGTTTGAAAATGTGGATCGGCTTGCCGGGGCTGCGGACAATCATATACAGGGCAAAGAGGAGAAAATTGAGCATTCTCCCCAGCTCCCGAATAAGTGAAAGTGTTAGTGCGCCGAGTTTGTCAACAATGGTCAGCAAGGATATTCTCCCGTACAGGTGGTATTGTTTCATGAGAGTATAAACAGAAAGAAGGGAAGTGTAAAGCAGTCGCTGTAACTATTTTTCACCGGTATTTCTCGGGAGTTGAATTCCACCGGCTGTTCTTGCATACCTGCTTACCGGAAAATCTCTATCTCCACGTTACTCCGGAAGAGCCGCCCCCCGCTCCGCTCTGTAAACACGAAAGATGCAGATACGATGTAGTCGGGAAATCGCACGCGGCAGACAGAACATTTTTAGAACGTTTTTTTATTTTTGAAAATTTGTTATTTTTATTCTGTCAAAATAATGCTATGTTGAGTCATCAGTGCGGAACAGCAGCGAGCCGCTGAAATTTTACCCGGGAATTGATTATCTGGAACAGGT
>JBGPCQ010000135.1:0-8032 GCA_041481895.1 Geobacteraceae bacterium
CGAGGTAGTCTTCCTTTACCCCCACATGGCAGCGGCCGCAGAAGGCGGGAATTGCCTCCCTTTTCGGAACGCCGATAAAACCGCGCTCCGGGCTCATCGCCATGGCCATATCGGTCGGATCGCCGCCATGGCAGTTGTGACAGGAGATGCCGCCCACGGCATGGACGCTCTCTTTCCAGAGCTTGACCGGTTCGCCCAGTCTGCCCGGCTGTGCGCCGTGGCATTGGATGCAGACCGTTTCCGGCACCTGAGCAAGAGCGGGGAAAGAGAGAAAGAGGAGCAGCGACCAGGCTCCCAGGGTAACCGGAATGCGGAAAAATGGGATCATGAGTAATGTCCCCAGATGGAAAGGGCAATGAAGAGAGCTACCCCGGCAGCAAAGCAGGTGACAAAAAGAGGACGACTGGCAGGGCGCCTCTCAGGAGAACGATCAAGGAACGGGAGGATAAGGAGCAGAGTCACTGCGATCCCCTGAACCGCCAGCCCGAGGAACTCGCTGGGGAAGATTTTCAGCGTCTGGTAGGCCCAGAGAAAGTACCACTCCGGCTTGATCCCCGGCGGGGTGACGAAGGGATCGGCCGGCTCGAAGGCGGCCGGCGGGAAGAAGAGTGCCGGGGCGAAGAAGACCACTCCCAGCAGCAGGGCGAGGAAGAAGGCGATTATTGCGGCATCCTTGGCCACGTAGTGGGGGAAAAAGGGTATTCCCCTTGGATGCTCTTCGTGGCGGAACGTGGTCGGGGGGGGAGCTGGCCGCCAGTCGGGGCCGAAGGGAGGACGGGATATCCCCACCCGGCGCACGCAGAAGAGGTGGAAGAGGACCAGCAGACCGAAAAGAAGAGGGAAGCCCATGACGTGCAGGGCGAAGAACCGGCCGAGAGTCGGCTGGCCGACCATGGCGCCGCCCCGCAGGAAGCGGACCACGATGTCGCCCACGAGGGGAATCTCCGCGGAACTCTTGGTTGCGACCGTGGTTGCCCAGAAAGAGAGCTGGCTCCAGGGGAGGAGGTAACCCGTCAGGCACATCCCGAGCGACAGCAAAAGGAGAAAGAACCCGGCCAGCCAGGTCATCTCGCGGGGGCTCTTATAGCTTCCCATGAAGAGGACCGAGAGCATGTGCAGGAGCAGCGCAAAGACGATGATGTTGGCCCCCACTGCGTGGACGCTGCGGATCAGCCAGCCGAAGGGGACCTCGTTCATGATCCGCTGCACGCTGCGGAAGGCCTCTTCGGTCGTGGGGTTGTAATAGACGAGAAGCAGAATTCCGGTGCCGATCTGCACGGCGAAGAGGGTCAGGAGCACCGCCCCGAGGGTGTACCAGGCATTGATGTTGCGGGGGAGGAGGTACCTTGTGAGGTTCTGCTCGAGGATGTCGCGAATACCTAGCCGTGCATCGAGGAAGTCTCCGATATTTTTACCCAAACCCATCTCTTCCTCCTATCCGATCAGCAGGTTGACGCCCGAAAGGGCAATGGGGATCGTCTGCAGGGGCTTGGGCGGAGGTCCGCCAAGGACCTTGCCGTCGCCGGCGTAGCGGCCGGCGTGACAGGGGCAGAGGAACTCCCCCTTCTCCGGGAGCCAGCGAATGATGCAGCCGAGATGGGTGCAGATGGCCGAAAAGGCGACGAAGACGCCGGGCGCCCTTTGCAGCACCACGGCCGGATGCCCCCGGAACTGGAAGAAATGGGCCTGGCCGACCCCGACCTGGGCGCGGGTGATGGTCACCAGCCCTTTCTCTCCGCCCGTTTGCCGGGGGGAGAGGTATCTGAAAAGGGGGTAAGACGCGATCCCGGTTAACAGAGCGCCGAGGGCGCCGAGGGAGATGACGAGAAATTTCCTTCTGCTTCCGGTATCCATGCACCATCTCCTCGGGCCGGGAGGACGCGCCGGACTGACTCACGTTTTCCCGGGAATTGATCAGATGTTATCAAATACCATAGAAACCGCTAAAGTCAAGACTTTCACGGCCGGGCGGCACTTTTTGCTTGCGTTGGAGGTTCATTTACTTTAATCTTTAACGGGTCGGACCAGCATATTCAGGGAGGGATTATGTCTTTCAATGAACCGGGCAAGTCGAAATTCCAGATAGATCTCAGGCGGCATCTGCGGGACCAGAATATAGATCATAACCTTGTCCACCTGATCTGCGAGATAGCGGAAGCGAGCAAGTATGTCATCAATGCCGTCCGGACCGGCGACCTCGGTGTTGCGGGCACGTCAAACCTCTACGGCGAGGAACAGCTCGCCCTCGATGTCCTGTCCGACCGGATATTGAGAAAGCGCCTGGTAAAGTCCGGCGTGGTCTGCAATATTGCTTCCGAGGAGATGGACGAAATATATCAGGTCACCACGAACAGTGACGGCCTTTATTCGGTTGCGTATGATCCCCTCGACGGCTCTTCCCTGGTCGATGTCAACCTGGCGGTAGGGACCATCGTCTCCATCTTTTCCGGCTGTGATCTCCTCCAGGAGGGGCGCAAGCAGATCGGCGCCATCTACATACTGTACGGTCCCCGTGTTTCCATGGTTTATTCGGTCGGGAACGGCGTCCACGAATTCACCATGAACCATCTCATGGAGTTTACCCTCACCCGCGAAAATGTCAGGATGGAGCCGTCTGGCAACATCTATTCTCCCGGCGGTCTCCGCAACAAGTATTCCGAGGGGGACGAAAAATTCATCCGCTACCTGGAGGCCAAGGGTGCCAAGCTCCGCTATTCGGGCGGTTTTGTCCCCGACATCAACCAGGTGCTCATGAAGGGGAAGGGGATCTTCATGTATCCCGCGCTGAACGGCTCTCCGAACGGGAAGCTGCGGGTCCTGTTCGAGCTGAATCCCATGGCGTTCCTCATCGAACAGGCAGGGGGGGCCGCCACCAACGGTTTGATCCCGATTCTCGACATCAAGCCGGAGAGCCTGGACCAGCGCGCCCCGATCTATATAGGCTGCACCGAGGACGTGAACAAGGCCATGGAATATCTGAAAGGTTAGATTATGGATAAGCAACCCGAAAAGGAACCGAGCCCGCCGAGGCTCTGCAGTGAAATACAACTCTTCGACCTGTGCGAAATGGACGTCTGCGGCCACAAGGATGGCCGCTATTGCACCAAGGGCGACATTCTGGCCAGATTCGAGGCGATCCTGGACGAGGACGACAGCCGCTCGCCGGAGCAGTTCATGGCGGACGAACTGGACGACGTGGAAGGGGCGGACGATCTGGCCTATGATGAGGCGTTCGGCGTCGACGAGTACGAGGCGGAAGAAGAGGAGCTGTAGTCCTTCGGGAATCTCTATAACGCATAAAAATACTCCTCGCCTGTGACGATGTTTCGCTAAAGGGACGGTATGGAGCGGCCTCTCGCTGCGCCTCTTTTCTCGTTGATAATCGGCCTCTCGTGTGCCGGTCTGTACCCCTGTTTCCTGCCCCGGAATATCCTCCCCTCCCTCCTGGCAGTCACCCTGCTGACGGTCTTCCTCAAGCACCGCTACCCGTTCCTGGTTTCCCTCACCCTGCTCATGTTCGCAGCCGGGAACCTCCTGCTCGAACCTTACGTACAACCCCGCCTTACGCCCGACCATATCGCCCGTTTCCAGTCGGACGAACCGGTGATCGTCGAAGGCGTCATCGACAGCCGGCCCGAGGCGACGGAACGCGGGATGAAGCTGTATGTCCGGACAGAAGAGGTCTACCGGGAGAAGCGGCGCACCCTGGTCAGTGGGAGGCTCCTGCTCTCCGTCGGGGAGGGGCGGGGAGGGTGGATGACCGGCGACCGGGTCCGTTTCGCATCGCGCATCCGGATGCCTCGGAACTACGGACTCCCCGGGGAATTCGACTTCGAGCGCTACCTCGCCTACAAAGGGATCTTTGCCACATCTTTTGTCAAAACGCCGGGGGAGATAATCCTGATCAGGGAAGGGGTCGATTATCGGCTCCAGCGAGCGGTCGACGTCATCGCCGACCGGATCGGGACATTCATTGACAGAAACGTGCCGGGGGGGGAAGGTGCGATCCTCAGGGCACTCATCATCGGTGACATGGGGTACATTGCCCGGGCGACCAGGGACGCCTACAGCCGGACCGGGGTCAACCATATCCTCTCAATTTCCGGTTTCCACGTCGGGGTCATCTCCCTCTTCATCTTCCAGATCCTGATGGGGGTTGCGAAAAGGTCCGAGTTCCTTCTGCTCCATTTCAACCTGCGCCGCTTTATCCTGCTTCTCACGCTCCCCCTGGTCATTTTCTACCTCTTCCTCTCCGGCGCCGCCCCGGCGACCACCCGTTCGGTCATCATGATCGCCGTCTGCATTCTGGCGCTCTTGATCGAAAGGGAAACGGACCCGGTAAATTCGCTCCTGCTTGCCGCCGCGGTCATCCTGGCGCTCACTCCCCCCGCGCTGTTCGACATTTCGTTCCAGCTCTCGTTCCTGGCCCTCTGGGGGATCATCGTCCTGACACCGCTCTTCATGGCGCCATTCACCCTGCGCGAAAAGAGCTTTACCGGAAAAATGCTCCTCTTTCTCATGGCCTCAGCCGCTGCCACCATCGCGACCCTCCTCACCGTCGCTTATTATTTCCACCGGGCCTCGGCCACAGGGCTGATCAGCAACTTCTTCATTGTTCCCCTCATGGGGTACGGCGCGGTGGTTCTCGGCTTTTCCGCGCTCCCCTTCATAGTCATCGCACCCCCCATTGCGAAGTTACTCCTTTTGGCCGCGGCATTCCTGGTGAAGCTGTCAAACATGATCATTGCGCTGCTCGACACACTACCAACGCTCCCGGTAATCAATCCCACCCGTCTCGATCTCCTGCTGTTTTACCTCTTCCTCTGTTCCCTGACCTTCATCAGGAACAGGCGGGGGAGGCTTGCCTGCTGCTGCTCCCTCGTCGTGGTGCTGGCCGGCTCGGCGGCGATTCCGGCAGATCGGGACGCGGGCAAGCTTGCGATCACCTTTTTCAGCATAGGGCAGGGTGACTCTATCCTGGTCAATTTCCCGGACGGGAAAAAGATGCTGGTCGACGGGGGGGGTAAACCTGGCGACACCGGCTGGGATACGGGAGAGAGGCTCTTGGCTCCCGCCCTCTGGAAAATGGGGATCACACGCATCGACTACATGGTCCTTACCCATCCCGATACAGACCATCTGCAGGGGCTCAAGTATGTGGCAGCCAATTTCAAGGTTGGTGAGTTCTGGACAGGGAGAAATTTTCCGGAATCTCCTGAATTTCTTAAGTTACTGACCATTCTCCGCGGACGGGGGGTGCCTGTTCGCTTTGTTAATGCCGCCGCCGGACCGATTTCTATCGGGGAAACCAGAGTTGAGCCGCTGTCGCCGCCTGACGGCACTGTACCGCCGCCGTCCGGCAATCACCAGGAGCTGAACGACGATTCGCTGGTGTTCCGTCTGGTGGCGGGGCGGTCTGCCGTTCTTTTTACCGGGGACATCGGCAGCGAAACCGAAGAACGTCTGGTCCTCCATCCGGAACGGCTGCGGTGCACCATACTGAAAATTCCGCACCATGGGAGCAGGTATTCATCGTCACCGGAGTTTCTCCGGGCGGCCGCCCCCGAAATTGCCGTGGTGTCGGCCGGGTACAAGAACAGTTATCATCTGCCGACGCAGGAGACCCTCGGCAGATTGCAGGCGCTCGGGATACAGCTCTTCCGAACCGACCTGGACGGAACCATCCGGGTGATCTGCGGCGGCAGCGGGGAAAATGTCTCCGTCGAGAAGTGGGGAGGGCATTTTCATTGACAGTAATCCGCGTAATCTGATATGTCTTAAAGTTAAACCAACTACACGTTCCGCACCGGTTTCTTTACCGGCAACAAGGGAGTTGCAACCGTGGGGAAAATCCTCGTCGTTGAAGATGACAGTTTCTTCAGGGTATTTTTTTCCGACCTGCTCGAGCAGGAGGGGTATGTGGTCGATACCGCTGCCTCGGGGCTGGAAGGACTGCAGATGCTGCAAAGCCGTGAATACCATGTCGTCATAACCGACCTGGTTCTGCACGATATCAGCGGGCTCGATGTCCTGTCCCGGACCAAGGAGCATGACCCCACCATCGACGTCATCGTGGTAACCGGCCACGCCAACATGGAAACGGCGATCTTTGCCTTGAAAAACGGCGCCCGGGACTACCTGATCAAACCGATCAATCCCGATGAACTCAAACATTCAGTGGCGCTCAGCTTCGAACAGCGCTACCTGCTCGATGAAAACCAGGACCTGAAGCAGCAGATACACCTGTTCCAGGTGAGCCAGTCCATAGCGAACTGCCAGGAACAGGACAGGCTCTGCAAGTTGATTGTCGACTCCCTGGCCAAGGAGATCGGCGTATCGCGGGGGCTGGGGTATTTCCTCGAAGAGGGGGACGAACTCGTCTTGAAGGAATTCAAGGGGTTCGATGATGTTGCCGGCAATAAACTCGGCGCGCTGGCAATGGCAAAATTCGACCAGGAGGCAGGGTGGGAAGGGAGCTTCTTCCTGCTCAACAAATTTCATGCCCCTGCAGGGGACGCCGATCTGGCCGATCTGGCCGACCTGAAGGAGACAATGACCCTCTTCATCCGGTCGAAGACGACCCTCCTCGGGGTGGTCCATTTTTTCAACGAACCGGGCATGAACCTGCCGGGCGACATGAACCTCAGGAACATCCATTTTCTCCTCGACCAGTCCTCCCTGGCGCTGGAAAATGCCGTGCGCTACGCCAGGGCCAGCAACCTCGTCAATATCGACGACCTGACGGGACTCTACAATTACCGCTACCTCGACCTGACCCTCGGGCGGGAGCTCAAGAGGGCGGAACGATACGGGTCGAACGTAGCCGTTTTGTTCATGGACCTCGATAATTTCAAGAACGTCAACGATACCCATGGGCACATGGTCGGCAGCCGGCTTCTGAGCGAGGTGGGATCGCTCCTGAAGCAATCGGTGCGGGAAGAGGATACGGTGATCCGCTACGGCGGGGATGAGTATACCATCATCCTGGTCGAAACCGATGCGACCGGTGCCGGGATCGTGGCCGAGCGTATCCGCAGGTCGATCGAAGGACAGGCATTCCTGTCCGACGAGGGCCTCGAAATCCGCGTAACCGCCAGCCTCGGCTGCGCCTGTTATCCCGAGGACGCAGCCACGCGCGCGGAGCTCCTGGAGCTGGCCGACCAGGCCATGTACCGCGGCAAGGCATGCGGGAAAAATATCGTCTACCACATCGGATCGGTCGTCTGACGAGCGTTCCGTATCAGGGCTTTAAAACGTCATGAGGAAGGCCCAGTAGTTTTTCATGGTAAGGAGAAGCATACGTGGCACTAACCGGAGTCAAGGGTTTCAACGACATCCTCCCCGGCGAGGTGGAGAAATGGCAGCAGATCGAGGCCGTTGCCCGCCGGGTTTTCGAGCTGTACGGCTTCGGCGAGATCCGGGTGCCGATCCTGGAGAAGACCGAGCTGTTTTGCCGTTCCATCGGCGATGCGACCGACATCGTCGAAAAGGAGATGTATTCGTTCATCGACAAGGGGGACAATGCCGTCACCATGAGGCCGGAGGGGACCGCCAGCGTCATGCGGGCCTTCATCGAGCACAAGATGTATGCCGCCGACCCGGTCGCAAAACTTTACTACATGGGCCCCATGTTCCGCTACGAGCGGCCGCAGAAGGGGCGCTACCGCCAGTTCCACCAGATCGGGGCGGAGGTCACCGGCGTCACGAGTCCTGCCATCGACGCCCAGGTGCTGACCATGCTCTGCCACTTCTTTGCCGAACTGGGGCTCACCGAGCCGACCCTGCAGGTCAATTCCCTCGGCTGCCCCGACTGCCGCCCCGTCTACCGGGACGCCCTGAAAGAATTTCTCCGGGACAAGCTCGATCTTCTCTGCGATGACTGCAAGCGGCGCTTCGAGACCAACCCTTTGCGGGCGCTGGACTGCAAGGCGACCGGCTGCAAGGAGGCGACGGCCGGCGCGCCGGCGATGCTCGATTATCTCGACAACGACTGCGCCGCGCATTTCGCCGCGGTGCGCCGCCACCTGGAAGC
>JBGPCQ010000136.1:0-7948 GCA_041481895.1 Geobacteraceae bacterium
CCGCATTAGCGGGCCATTCCCGTTTCTCTATCCGGCTGGGCTTGCGGAATCGATCTTTCGCCCTATACTGTGAAGTGATGAAGATAAGCGGGGCAACCGCCAGGGGGAGGATGTGCGATGAAACGGCGCGGGATTGCGTGAATTTATGTCGGTTGTACGGTTTTCAGGCAAAATGGAGGCAGATGTGGCATTCATGGCGGCATTCCTTGGCGTGGCTCTGATCATCGTGGTCCTCTGGGAGGGGTTCGAGACCATCGTTCTGCCGCGCAGGGTTACCCGGCGCTTTCGTCTCACCCGTTTCTTCTACCGCCGCACCTGGCGGCCCTGGGCAGCCATGGTAAGCTCACTCGTCCCGGCGAAGAGGCAGGAAACCTGGCTGAGCTATTACGGCCCCCTGTCGCTCCTGCTGCTCCTGAGTGTCTGGGCAGGGGGGCTGATCACCGGCTTTGCCCTTCTCCATCTGGCTACCGGCTCGGCGGTCACTATCCATGGCGGCAGCGCCGGTTTTCTTACCGATCTCTACCTGAGCGGCACCACCTTCTTTACCCTCGGTTTGGGGGACGTTATCCCCCAAACCGGTACGGCACGCTTTCTCGTGGTGGCCGAGTCGGGGATGGGTTTTGCCTTTCTCGCCCTCGTCATCGGCTACCTGCCGGCCCTCAATCAATCATTCGCGCGTCGCGAGGTGAGCATCTCGCTTCTGGACGCCCGCGCCGGTTCCCCTCCGACCGCTTCCGAAATGCTGCGCCGGCATGGCCACGAAAGGGGGATGGAAGCGCTCCGGCAACTGCTCCATGAATGGGAGCGCTGGTCCGCGGAGTTCCTCGAGGGGCACCTCTCCTACCCGGTGCTCGCCTATTTCCGCTCCCAGCACGACAACCAGTCGTGGCTGGCGGCCCTGACGGCGATCCTCGATACCTGCGCCCTGGTCATGGCCGGCGTGGAAGGGGCCTGTGAACGCCAGGCGGAATTGACCTTTGCCATGGCCCGCCATGCCGTGGTCGATCTCTCGCTGGTATTCAAGACAGAACCGCGGGAGCCACGGGAGGACCGCCTGCCGCCGGACAAACTGGCCGACCTGCGTACTTTCCTGGCTGCCAACGGGTTGAAGCTCCGCGAAAGTGAGGCAGCCGGCCAAAAGCTGGCGGAGCTGCGCTGGATGTACGAACCGTATGTCCATGCCCTTGCCTCCCACTTCCATGTCAGCACCCCCCCCTGGATTGCTCCGGAAAACCGGGAGGACAACTGGCAGTCGAGCGTCTGGGACCGGCGCACTATCGGCAGGAAACCGGCCGGTGATCCTGAAAGGGCCAGGGGCGAGCATTTCTGAAGACAGAGGAGAAGATGATGAAAAGTGAGCACTCGACCGATTCCGCGCACTCCCCGTTGGACACTCTCTGCATCAACACCATCCGTTTCCTTGCGGTAGATGCCGTGCAGAAAGCCAACAGCGGCCACCCGGGACTGCCGATGGGGGCCGCCCCCATGGCGTATATCCTCTGGACCCGTTTTCTCCGCCACAACCCGGCCAATCCCGCCTGGTTCGACCGCGACCGCTTCGTCCTCTCCGCCGGTCATGGCTCCATGCTCCTCTACAGTCTCCTCCACCTTACCGGCTACGACCTTCCCATGGCGGAGATCGAGCGTTTCCGGCAGTGGGGGAGCCGGACCCCCGGCCATCCGGAACGGGGGGTCACCCCGGGAGTGGAGACCACCACCGGTCCACTCGGGCAGGGGTTCGCCAACGCCGTGGGAATGGCGGCCGCCGAGGCCCATCTCGCCGCCTGCTATAACCGTCCCGGTTACCCGGTGATCAACCACAACACCTACTGTCTTGCCGGTGACGGGGACCTGATGGAAGGGGTTACGGCAGAGGCCGCCTCCCTTGCCGGCCACCTGCGGCTGGGGAGGCTCCTCTGCCTCTATGACGACAACCGCATTTCCCTGGCCGCCGCCACCGACCTCACCTTTACCGAGGACCGGGCCTGCAGGTTCGCGGCCTATGGCTGGCACGTCCAGACGGTCGCGGACGGCAATGACCTGGCGGCTATCGCAGGGGCGATTGCCGCAGCCCGGGCTGAGACAGAGCGACCCTCCCTGATCTCCGTCCGGACTCATATCGGCTACGGTTCGCCCCACAAGCAGGACAGTTTCGAGGCGCACGGCTCGCCGCTCGGAAGCGACGAGGTGCGGCTGACCAGGGAGAACCTCGGCTGGCGCGTAGAGCCGCCGTTTTTCATTCCGGAAGAAGCGCTCCGCAACTTCCGCCTGGCGCTCGGCAAGGGGAGTGCAGCGGAAGCGGAATGGAACGAACAATTCACCGCCTATGCCCGGGAGTTCCCCGAGCTTGCCGCGCAGTTCCGACAGGTCATGAAGGGAGAACTTCCTGCTGGCTGGGATGCGGATATCCCCAACTTCCCAGCCGACCCGAAGGGGATGGCGACCAGGGTCGCCTCCGGGAAGGTCATGAACTCCATTGCGCCGCGGCTCCCTCTTCTTGTCGGCGGTTCGGCCGATCTGGACCCCTCGACGTACACAGCTCTCCGGGGGGTGGGGGATTTCGAGAGTCCCGGGTTTACGCCTGATGACCGGCAGGGGGCAATCGGCGGGGAATGGGGATACGGCGGCCGCAATATCCACTTCGGGGTCCGGGAGCACGGCATGGCGGCAGTCATGAACGGCATGGCGGCCCACGGCGGGACCATCCCGTTCGGAGCCACCTTCCTCACCTTTTCCGACTATCTCCGCCCGGCACTCCGCCTGGCGGCGCTGATGGGGCTGCACATGGTCCACGTCTTTACCCATGACAGCATCGCCCTGGGGGAGGACGGGCCCACCCACCAACCTGTCGAGCAGCTGGCGGCGCTCCGGACGATCCCGAACCTGGTGGTGATCCGTCCCGGCGATGCCAACGAAACCGCCGTTGCCTGGCGACTGGCGCTGGAAATGAAGGGGCGGCCTGTGGCGCTGGTTCTCTCCCGGCAGAATCTTCCCGTCCTCGATCGCAACCGCTCTGCCCCGGCCGACGGGCTTCGTCAGGGGGGATACATCCTGGTCGATGCGGCCGGAGGAGCCCCCGACCTGATCTTCATCGCCACCGGCTCGGAAGTGGCGCTTGCGCTCGCGGCCCGGGAGAAGCTTGTCGAGCGGAACATCCGGGCACGGGTCGTCTCCCTGCCGAGCTGGGAGCTGTTTGACGAACAGGACCGGGAGTACCGCGAGACAATCCTCCCGCCGCAAGTCACCAGGCGCCTGGCAATAGAGGCGGGCTCTCCCTTCGGCTGGGAGCGCTACACCGGGTCTGCGGGGGAGATCCTCGGCGTGGAGCGGTTCGGGGCTTCCGCTCCCGGCGAGGTGATGCTCCGCGAGTTCGGCTTCACCGTAGAAAACGTGTGCCAGCGGGCATGGGAGCTTGTCAGCAAATAGAAAGAACCATTCCTCGCGCCTGCATTTGCGTCAGATTTGGCCGGACCGATTGAGCAGAACCGCAGGCGTAGCAGCGCTACGTCGAGGATTGTGCGATTGAGGGCGGGGCGAAGATGGCGTGAAGGCGGGTGCGAGCTGAGGAGGGGCGATGCGGATCGGGATCGCCGCCGATCACGGCGGCTTCACCATGAAGGAGCGGCTGGCAGCCGCTCTCCGGGATACCGGACACGAGGTGGTTGATTTCGGAGCACGGGAGCTCGATCCGGGGGACGACTACCCCGACTTTGTCATCCCGTTGGCGGAGGCGGTTGCCGCGGGAACTGTGGCGCGGGGAATCGCCCTCTGCAGCAGTGGTGTGGGGGCCTCCATTGCCGCCAACAAGGTCGCCGGCGTCCGGGCGGCCCTGGTCCACGACAACTATTCCGCCCACCAGGGGGTGGAGGACGACGACATGAACGTCATCTGTCTCGGCAGCCAAGTGGTCGGCTATGCCGAGGCCTGGGA
The DNA here is from genome assembly GCA_041481895.1 of Geobacteraceae bacterium. Classification (GTDB taxonomy): domain Bacteria; phylum Desulfobacterota; class Desulfuromonadia; order Geobacterales; family Geobacteraceae; genus JAMPXD01. The sequence continues at coordinate 3,931 of JBGPCQ010000136.1, forward strand.
GCTGGTCCGGGCTTTTCTCGGCGCTCGGTTCAGCGGCGCCGAACGCCATCGCCGCCGTCTTGCCAAGGTGGCGGAACTGGAGCAGAGGGGGCAACAGGGATGACGAATTTACCTGCGGAGGGCTAAAATGCAAGTCGGCATGATCGGACTGGGGCGGATGGGAGCGGATATGGTGCGGCGCCTCATACGGGGGGGACACGAATGCGTGGTGTTCGACCGGAACGCCGCACAGGTGGAGGCCCTTGTTCGCGAAGGGGCCTTGGGGACGTCTCTGGTTGAAGAGTTCGTCGCCAAACTTGTCAAACCGCGCGTGGTCTGGCTGATGGTGCCCGCTGCCGCGCTGGATGCCCTGATTCCGGAGATAGGACCGCTCCTGGAAGAGGGGGATATCCTGATTGACGGCGGCAATTCATACTACCATGACGATATTCTCCGTTCCGGAGAGTTGCGGGAACATGGCATCCACTATCTCGACGTCGGAACGAGCGGCGGCGTCCGGGGGCTGGAGCGGGGCTACTGCCTGATGATCGGCGGGGAGAAGGAGGTTGTGGAACGGCTCGACCCGGTATTCGCAGCGCTCGCTCCCGGCATCGGCGCAGCGCCACGTACTTCCGGCCGGGAGAACAGAGGGGGAACTGCCGAACTGGGGTATCTGCACTGCGGTCCGAGTGGTGCCGGGCATTTCGTCAAGATGGTGCACAACGGCATCGAATACGGGCTGATGGCCGCCTATGCCGAAGGGATGAATATTCTGCGCCACGCCGGCGCCGGCAAGGAGGGTCAGGTGGAGGACGCCGAAACCACGCCGCTCCGTCATCCCGAGCATTACCGGTATGACTTCAATCTTGCCGAAATCGCCGAAGTCTGGCGACGGGGGAGCGTGATCTCGTCATGGCTGCTCGACCTCAGCGCCCGTGCGCTTCTCGACAGCCCGGGGCTGGAGGATTTCCAGGGGCGGGTGTCCGATTCGGGCGAAGGGCGCTGGACGATTATGACTGCCATCGACGAGGGGGTCCCGACCCCGGTGCTCAGCGCGGCTCTCTATGAACGGTTCAGCTCCCGCGGCGCGGCCGACTTCGCCGACCGGCTGTTGTCGGCGATGCGCTACGAGTTCGGCGGCCATCAGGAGAAGTCCTGAAAATAAAGGGGGGGAGAGTGATATGCCGATGAATACGCAACCGGAACCGGTCGTGATGGTGATCTTCGGTGCAGGGGGGGACCTGGCCTGGCGCAAGCTGATCCCGGCACTCTACAACCTGTTCCTCGACCACTGCCTGCCCGAGCGCTTCGCCATTGTCGGGATAGCCCGTAAGGAGATGAGCGACGCAGATTTCCGCCGCCGCCTCAGGAAAGGGGTGGATTCCTTCTCCCGGCGGGGTAAGTCGGGTGACGAGATGTGGAAAGAGTTTGCCCCGCGTATTTCCTACCTGGCGGAGGACTTCACGGAAGGAGCGGCCGGCGATCTTCTCGGCCGGCGGCTCGCGGAGCTTGACCGGCAATGGAATACCCGGGCAGAACGGGTCTTCTACCTCGCCATCCCGCCTAACCTCGTGGAGGCTGCGGCCCGGCGGCTGGAGCAGCTGGCGGTCTGCAAGGACTGCACGCGGGACCGGATCGTGGTGGAGAAGCCGTTCGGCCGCGACCTCGACTCGGCCCGAACTCTAGACCTGCTCTTGACTTCAATGTTCGCAGAGTCGCAGATCTACCGGATAGACCATTACCTCGGGAAGGAGACGGTGCAGAACATCCTTGCCCTCCGCTTTGCCAACTCCCTTTTTGAGCCGATCTGGAACCGGCGCTATATTGACCACGTGCAGATTACCGTGGCGGAGACGGTGGGGGTGGAGGACCGGGGCGGCTACTACGAGCGGGCCGGGGCCATGCGCGACATGATGCAGAACCATCTCCTCCAGGTCCTCTGCCTTATCGCCATGGAGCCGCCGGTTTCTTTCTCTGCCGATGAGGTTCGCAACAAGAAAGTCGACGTGCTCCGTGCCATCCGTGCCATCCGTCCCGATGAAGTGCATCAGGTTGCGGTGCGCGGCCAGTATGGGAAGGGGGCGATCAACGGGAAAGCAGTGCCGGCTTACCGGGATGAACCGGATGTGGCTGCCGACTCTTCCACTGAAACCTTCGCGGCCCTGAAGCTCTTCATCGACAACTGGCGCTGGCAGGGGGTACCGTTCTATCTCCGCACCGGCAAGCGTCTTCATGCCAAAGTCTCGGAGGTGACTATCCTGTTCCGCCCCCCCCCCCACCAGCTCTTTCCCGCCGCCGCGGTGGAGAACTGGCAGCCGAACCGGCTGGTGCTCCGTATCCAGCCCGAAGAGGGGATCTTCACCCGTATCCAGGTCAAGCAGCCGGGGACGCGCCTGCTGCTGGGGCCGGTGGACATGCAGTTCCGCTACCGGGAGGCCTTCAAGACAACCTCCCCCGAGGCTTACGAGACCCTTCTCCTGGACGTGCTGCGCGGCGACGCCACCCTCTTCATGCGTGCCGATCAGGTGGAGAGTGCCTGGTCAGTCATTTCACCCATCCTGGAGGCTTGGGAAGCGGTCCCGTCGGCCGATTTTCCCGACTATCCGGCCGGGAGCTGGGGGCCGGAGGCGGCCGACCTGCTGATTGCCCGGGAAGGGCACAGCTGGCTGCAGCCCGCTGTCGAGGAATCATCGATTGGCGAGGGGCGAACGTGATCAAGGTCTATGCCGATCTTGAGGCCTTAAGCCAGGCCGCCGCCGAACTCTTCGTGGTCGAGGCCCGCCGGGCAGTCAAGGCCCGCGGCCGGTTTACCGTGCTTCTTGCCGGAGGGGATACCCCCCGGCGGACGTATGAACTCCTCGCCACTGCTCCCTTCCGGGAACGGGTCCCGTGGTCTGCAGTCCACGCCTTCTGGGCGGACGAGCGGTGCGTTCCTCCAGATGACAAGCGCAGCAATGCGCTGATGGCGCGCCGGGCCCTGCTCGATCATGTCCCGGTCCCCCCAGCTCAGATCCATCCCATTCCCGGCGGCAGTTCACCCCATGAAGCAGCCAGAGAGTACGAGGAGGTCCTGCGCGCCTTTTTTGCCGCAGACCTCCCCGGTTTCGACTTGGCGTTTCTCGGATTGGGGGAGAATGGGCACACGGCCTCGCTCTTCCCCGGGACATCAGCCCTGGAGGAGCGGGAACGCTGGGTGGCCGAGGTATACGTGGCCGGGGAGGGGCTTCACCGGGTCACCCTGACGGCGCCGGCCATCAACCAGGCGGCGCTGATCGCTTTCCTGGTAGCGGGGGGCGGAAAAGCAGAGGTCTTGAGGAAGGTGCTGGAAGGAACAAGCGATCCCCTCCAGGTACCGGCCCGGCTGATCAGGCCGGTGCAGGGAGAGCTGCTCTGGCTGGTCGATCGCGAGGCTGCCCGCCTGCTGCACACCTAGTTCGCATCCTGAAGTTCCTGATGGAAACTGGATGTTTTACGTAAAGTTTAAACGGCTGTAACACGAACGTAACCTGCTTCCGGTATATAATGGTCGCAGGAGAAAACCTACCATGAAAACTGTCCTGATTATCGAAGATGAAAAAGACCTGGCGGAACTGATAGCTTTCAACCTGGAAAAGGAAGGGTACCGCCCCGTAATCGCACTGGACGGTATCTCAGGGTTGGAGGCAGCCCGCAACAACTTCCCCGACCTGATACTTCTCGATCTCATGCTTCCCGGACTTCCCGGAACTGAGATCAGCAAGATACTGAAAAATAACGGCAAAACCGCAAAGATTCCGATCATAATGCTGACCGCCAAAGGAGAAGAGATCGACCGGGTCGTCGGTTTCGAGGTCGGCGCCGACGACTACATGGTCAAACCGTTCTCCACGAGGGAATTGATCCTGCGTATCAAAGCCGTGCTCCGCCGCACCGGTCCCGAAGAAGCTGCCGGCAAGGTGGTGAAGATCGGTCCCGTCACCATCGATTCCGACCGGCATATTGTGATGATCGATGGCACGGAACTGCTCCTGACAACGACGGAATTCAACCTGCTCCTGAA
>JBGPCQ010000137.1:0-7771 GCA_041481895.1 Geobacteraceae bacterium
GGCAAGGAGAGACAACGTCCCCGGCAAACGACGCAAAATCAAACAATATTGACGGATATATCACCAAGGCTTTGCCAAAGCATGACCGGTACAGCTTTGTCACGACTGCCTCGGAAGAAAAGGACCGTAGCGCCGGATTCGTGACTTCGTACGGGTTTGATTACAAGCGAAGCCAGGACTCATTAACGGTATTAACCGTTAATCCCGGTACTGATGCCTGGAAGTCTGGCCTGCAAAGAGGTGACAGGATCATATCCGTCAACGGAAAACCGGTTGGCAGGAATTCGAAAAGGATTCACAGTGTCACTGAAAAAGCCGACAAGAGGCTGCGGCTGCAGGTTGCATCCGTAGACGGAAGAACACGCGAGATTAATATTAAAATTGACCGGCATATGAATATCCCGTCATTCAGTCGTATCTTTGAGACGGCGACAAGAACAAAGGTTGGCTATCTTTACTTCCCTGATTTTGACGAGTGGCAGGAAAAACAGTTGGAGGATATTTTCAGTAAATTCAAAAAGGCCGGGGTTCAGGGTCTAGTGCTCGACCTCCGCTACAATGGCGGGGGCAGAGTTTCGGTGGCGCGTAGTTTGGCAGGTTATCTTGTAGGTGCACAACACAAGGGAAAAGTGATTTTTGCGGATAGACACAACAGCCGTTATCGGGATAGAAACCGGGAGGACTCTATCCCGGAGAAAAAATCATCACTTAATCTCCGCCGTGTTGTAGTTCTTACTACCGGGGATACAGCATCAGCAAGTGAGGCAATAATCTCCGGTCTCAAGCCGTATCTTCAAGTCGTCACTGTCGGAGAAACGACATACGGGAAGCCCTTTTTCATGTCACCGATTAAGTGCGGCAAAGTTGTGCTGGAGCTAGTTACTGGCATCGGTACTAATGCCAATGGCGAAATGGTGCCGGAAAGTGGCATTCGTCCCGATTATATTGTTAAGGACGATCTGACACATCAACTAGGAGACCCTGAGGAGAAATTACTGAAAAAGGCGCTGGAAGTGATGTGATGATAACCTTGTAGCCCAAGAGTCCCCTTTTACTGATTCGTTATCGAGGATTCTTCTCCTGCTCATCCTGCCGAAGAGCGCCAAAGTCGTCGAAGTGCGCCACGGTTTTTTCTTGGCGTTCTTCAGCTTTGTTGGCGTCCTTCGGGGGGAGCATCCATAACCATCCCTCTTTCATCCCTCCCTTGTAAGCATCTATATCCAATGCCTTCTGTGCTCTCTGGATAGTCCGCCAGGCAAACCCGGCTCCTTCGGCATCCGCCCGAATCTGTCTGGATGAAACCGGCCCATCGGCAAGCAGGTTGGTCAGAAATACCTTCGCGTCGTCCAGGACGCTCCGCTCTTCCGGGTCCCCTTCCGGGGCCATGGCTTCATCGGCAGTTATGGTGACTGCTTCGTTTTCCCAGCTTACAAGGGAGGTCTCGATGCCACCGGAGAGTGTTGCGGATTCAATGGTGAACGCCAGGCCGCTTTCATCGTTGCCGATGTTGTTCTTGATGGGGAGGAATAACCGCCGGTGCTTGTCCCCCTGGTCCCGGGCGATGAGGAAGGCCGCCCGCGCCGCCGCAACAAAGGCAAGGCTGCCGGTTACACGCATGAGGGCCTCGCCGCCTCCCCCCTTGTTCAGGTGGGACACACAGACGACCGCCGCACCGTGCCTGCCGGCAAGCTCCCCCAGGGGGGAAAGGAGCGCCCGCATGTCGGCGTTCTTGTGGCTGTCGGTGTTACCCAGGTAGGCGGTGATCGGATCGATGACTACCAGGGCAACGTCGCCGATATACTCCAGCATCTGCCCGAGCCGGGAAAGATCCGCTTTCAGGTTGAATGCCCGCTGCCGGGTGCCGCCGTCCTCCAGTACGGCATCCAGGATAACAACCCGATCAAGGTCGGCCCCTGCCGCTTCCAGTCGTGGACGGATGGTGTCCGCCACGTCATCCTCGGCGGAAATGAACACCACGTTCCCCCGCTCGCACCGGGTTTTGTCAACGGGCCAGTATCCGCCGGTGGTGACGATGGCCGCCATGCTCGCTGTCAGCTGCGATTTGCCAAGTCCTGGGTGCCCCGCCAGCATCGAGACTTTGCCCCGCGCTATCCGTCCCGGCCAGAGCCAGCGGATAGGCTTTGCCTGAATATCCGACAGCCGCCGGAACGAGAACGGCACCGGCCTTTCCGGTGTGGCAGCCTCAATCGTGGCACTATTCAGCCGCGGGGCTTTGGCCAGTTCCACCTGCCGTCGGACGGCTTCAGCCCCGGCGAGTCGGCACAGGTCGTTGAAATCGGTATCCCCTTCTCCCCTGGTCGGAGGAAAACAGGGAACAGCCATCAGGCCACCCACTGCCCGCGCTGCTTCAGTGGCTTTGGTCAGGCCGGGGTTTCCTTCGGTGGCGTGGTCATCATCGGCACAAAGGACGATCACAATATCCGGATACTTCAGCTTGAGCGCCTCCGCCACCGGTTTCAGGTTGCCGGCAGTGAAGGCGCAGGCCACGGCATGGCCGGTAGCCTCGTGAAGTGTTGCGCCGGTGGCATATCCTTCCGCAACCAGGATCGTGCCGTTCGGCTTGCCAATGGCGTGGTAACAGCCGGTTAAGGTGCTGCCGGTCTTGAATCTCTTTGACCCGTCCGACATGATGAACTGCAGGCCATGAAGGGTCTCGGCCGTATCCCGGACCGGGACCAGCAAGGAATCCCTCAATTGCTTGATGCCATGGGGCTTCACTGACTTCGCCACCAGGTAGGGATGCTTCGCATTAACGTAGCGCCCTTTCTCCCAGAGATATGCCGATTGCTCCCGGCACTCGCGCCGGTTCTCCTCCTCACTTATGGCGGCCTCTTCTTTCGCCTGTTTCACCCGGACCAGGAAGGCGGCTTGCCCTTCGGCAGTCCTGGGAATTCTGGCCTGCCAGGTTTCGGAAACGCCGGAGCGCCAGCAGCCGAAAACGCCCCCTTCGCCGTCATCGAAGAGCTTGCACCAGCCGGCCTCATCCCCTTTCTTGTTAGAGGTGGCGAAGCGTACCAGTTTCCCCGGAACAACCTCCTCCAGGCGAGGCGCTTGACCGAAGGCTGTCCGGATGGCTCCGGCAAATTGTTCGACTTCATTCATGAGCCGGTCCCTCCTTTCACCACCTGGGACGCTTCCCGGAACAGCCGGCTCCGGACGTTCAGGAGCCGCTTGGCCGGCAGAGGAGAACCGCCTTCGTAATTGACGATGGTCTTCAGAAGATTCTCGCTTTCTTTAAACTCGAAGATGGCTCTTCGTTCGTACGGATTGCGGTATATATGCAGTTCATGACCGGCGGTGACCAGAAAAGCCGCCAGATCAAGTGACTCAGTCCTGAATGCTCCTTCACTTCCCATGATTGCCCCCTATACCCTTTCCCGGCTCTGTTGCCATGCCTCGACCTCGGAGAGGAGCCAACCCACCGATGCCTTGCCCAGTCTCCGTCTCGCCGGAAACAGGCCCGCCTTTTCCATCCGCCACTGGGTGGCGGAGCTTACCCCGATGAGTTCCAACAGTTCCTTGCGTCTGATTACCCTTTCCATGTATGACCTCCGGTATTTTTTAGTAAAAAGTTAATGGAAAGGCGGCCGTCAAACTGCCGCCTCCCCGCATCTATCCAGGGTGGATGGGCTGATCCCCCCTGAAGACTTTGCACGGCTCCATATCGTCTTGCTAAGAGCCGAGCTTGATTCTGTTACTTCCCTAGGTAGGCGGAAGGAGAGCGATCCTCACCATGCCCCAACTCGGACATGATGGCTGCTTTTGTCGCCCCCTCCGCATCCCGTTCTCTGGCGTAGCCATGCCTTTCGCCGTGCATGTTCGCACCGGCGGCACGGGTGCCGCCGCACTCCCGCCAAAGATTGCGTTGCGCATCGTAGGCCTGTTTCAGGCTCATATGCGGTGGAATGATCCGGTCTGTTGCCGACCCTAACGCCTTCGCCGTATCCGCGACGAGTTGAACAGCCTTGAGCTGGCCTTCGGTTCGCGCTTCCAGTTCCCGAGGTCGCCCCCCTTTGGCTCCCTCGACGGTGAGAAACAGCTTGCCGTCTTTCACTTCCACCTTGCTGCTCATCAATGATTCTTTCGCTCTCAGTCCGAACGCAACCCGGAGACCGTCGGCCGCTCTGACCATCTGGGCTATTTTCTCGCCCTGGTCGGCGCGGTCTGCTATTGCCTGTCGAACTTCGACCAGGCGGTCATGGTTCACCGTCTGGGGGTTGATCCGAACGCGTTCGATGCCGTAGGCAGCGTTGGTCCTCTGGACGATGTTCTGCTTGCCGATGGCGGCGGCGATTATCCGCACGGCGGTCATTTTGTCCGCCATGGTGGCGGGAGCCAGTCCCCGATCATGCAAGCTGTTCACGTAGGACTGCACGTGTCCCGGTTTGAGGTTGTCGATTCGATCCAGCCCGTAGCTCTTTGCCACGTGCTGGGCGAACTCCCGTGTGTTCGACAAGAGTTTTTCTCTCGTCAGGCTCGATTTTGACCAATCCTTCCCGATCCTGGCCAGCGCCTGGCTGGCCAGAGTGCCGTGCTTCCCCATAAATACCTCCTTTTTCGGCGCATACGTTGGCGCCATAACTGGTGTTGAGTGTAGGCTGAGGCTTGTCCAGGGCGGACAAGGCGGAACGGGGGCATGGCCCGTGGGCTTATGCACCGTACCGACACCGGCTTTTTGATCGTCCCGAGGGACGATTTCGCGCAAGGCGCGAGAGCCGGTCCTCACGATTCGCCGAAGCGGATCGACGTACTGGAGGGGAGGGGTTGCAGTTGGGAGATTGGGGGGGAGACGGACTAGCAGATTCCGTCGCTTGTTTGTCGCGTGTTAAAGGCGGATGCTTGCGCGATAAATCGCGGAGTTAGGGGCGCGTCTCTTGCTGCTCGGCCGGTGGCCGGCAAGAGACGCGCAGTGCGTTTGTCGCCTTGGGGCGATTGTGGACATGAAAAAACCCGTTCCGGCTCGATGGCCGAAACAGGTTTTTTGGTGGTGAGTTATTTGAACCGGTGGGTCCGATTCCGGACGCACCTCTGGTGGGATAGTTTTAAGTCTCCTCTGTCCGAGGTGACTACGTGCTCAACCGTCTGTTGAGCAGATCGAGAGTGGTGCCATGGTCCTGCTGGCACTCAGTGTCGTGACGTCCATGCGTATCAAAGCCCTTACGTCATGGTCTACCGTCACATTTCGCTCGTCACCGGGAAAGGGGCGAGAAGCGCGCCGTGTCTTTCCCTGAATTTCATCCCTGCCGGGGCGTTTCTCCTCTGGGCTCTCCAGAAGAGTTTATCCGGGGGCTTTAAAGCCCTCGCGGAGTCTCTTTCGATGAAAGAGTGTAAAATATGAATGGAGAATAACAGAAATGAAATGGGGTGTCAAGAAAAAACATTATATAATTCAATGCTATACGGTGGGGGGGCAATGTGTTTGTTGGTGAATCAGCCCGTTTCCTGTTGTGGCTCTGGGTGGCAAACGGTAATTGACCGTTACGCCGTCAGCAGCAGTTTCATAGAAACACACGATAGTCAATATTGAGCGCCTTTGCCAGCTTCTTGGCCGTCTCCTTGCCGATGGGTCGCTTGCCGTTCTCCATCTCGCTGATATGGTGCTGCGCTATCCCGGTCAGGTCTGCAAGTTGTTTCTGTGTCAGACCTTCCTTGCCGCGAGCGCCACGGATGGCGACTCCGCCGCTGTTCCATGCCAGTTCCGGCGAAACTTCCTCAAGGTCGTAAAGCTCTTTTTCCTCTAACTCCCACTCGGTAACGTCATTCACCTTCAAGGCTTGAGCCATCCGGCGCAGCTTGACAACGTCGGCGTGAGTTCCCCGGAAACGGACTTCTACCTGATTCTCAGTAGGGCGCTTGTTCGTGAGTGCCCGCATAAATCACCTCCACAAGTCTGACTTCGCTTTTGTCCTCACGCCATACAGCCACGTAAGTCGGCTTCCCTTTTTTAACGTGACAGTGATGCTCCGTATCCGATAGCTTTGAGTAGTTCGGCCAGTTGCCGCGTACCGGCCCTGCCACACGTATTTCCATCATCAGAGCGTCAATGTTGTCACGGATGACCTTGGGCAGTTTTTTGTATTGTTTCGCCGCCTTGTTGGTCAGTTTCACTGTCCATGTCATAATTCACCATATCCCATACACTGGTATATTGTCAAGTAACCTTCTTTCTTCCTGCCTGAATACTGACTACCTTACCGGGAGCTTTCCCGACGACGATGCTTTTGAGCTTTCGCTCCCAGGACTCAAGGGCCGCCTGCTTCTCCTTGTCGTAACGGTACTGATTGTAGACCTTGATGACTCCTTGTTTGACGTGGTTTAGAATGGCGTCGATTACCTCGTCCATGGTCCCCATTTCTGCCATGAAGGTTGCCGTAGTGCGACGCAGGTCGTGGGGGGTGAAGTGATCGATGCCGATCCTGTTTTCCGTGGCTGGTTTGCCGTCCTTGTCATAGAGTGGCTTGCCCTCATTGTCGGAAAGCGGCCAGGCAAGATTACGGTGAACGGCTATTGCCAGAGCATGTGGATCAATTGCCTGCTTCTTTTTCTTATGGGGACATGGGAAAATGAAATCCTTTCCATCAGTTTTGCCGATCAGTTCAAGGGCCGTTGCGGTCAGAAATATTCGCTGTGCTTTCTTGTTTTTCGATCTCTCTGCAGGGATCGTCCACCATTTGCCGTCAATCTCGCTGGTATGCATGCCGATTACTTCACCGGGACGCTGTGCCGTAACCAGGATAAGCTTCAATGCCCGCCTGATGTCATCCGATATGGCGGCTTTATCCAGGTTGTTCCACAAGGACTTGATCTCCGCTGCGTTCAGTACACGATCCCGTACGGTCTTGGGGGAAGGGAGTTTGATGCCGGCGCAGGGGGTGAAAGGGATAATGTCTTTTTCAACGGCATAGTTGAACATCTTACGGATAATCTGGAAGGAATTGTTCGCCATGGCCGGGGAGCCCCGGTCAACGATCCTTTCGAGAAGCTGGATCACGTCACGCTTGTTGATGTCGGCGGCCTTCCGGCTCCCCCAGGAGGGTACAACCTCACGATTCAGGATGCGTTCATCTTCCTGCCATGAACGTTTGAAGCGTTTGGCGTGACGTTCGAGGTATTCAGTCACAAGTTTGGTCATTGTGAGGGCCTTACTTCTCTCTTCCTTGGCGTCAGCTTCAACTATGGCAGGATTCTTTCCAGCTTTATAGAGAGTCCAGTGCTTGTCGAATTTTACCGCGGCATCTCCCAGGGAAACATCGGGATAGTTCCCAAGGCTCAGCGAGTTGCGCTTTCCTTCAAAAGTGTATATAAAGAACCAGGTCTTTACTCCGGAAGGGTAGACACACAAGGCGAATCCATGTTTGCCGTGCCCCATATCGGCACGGACATAATACTTTTTCTCGGTCGGTTTTAGCTTCCTGATGGCGATGTCAGTAAACTTCATGGCTCCCCCGTGGTGGTTAAAGTAACCTCTCAGGTAACCCCTACGGTGCTAGTAAGGATGAAAATAAATGATGAGTGATGAGGTGATAAATACTGCAAAAAGCATGTATTGTCAAGGTATTATGTGGGATGTGAGAGAAATGAGGGGACAGGCTGAAACAGCCTAAAACATGGGTATACTCTTACTTCGAACCAGGGTGTCGGGAGTTCGAATCTCTCCGGGCGCGCCAATTATATCAAGGGCTTAAGACGTTATCTGAGCCCTTTTTGTTTGTCAGAATATCTTACGGCAACCTCTTGCCCCCCCTGTGTA
>JBGPCQ010000138.1:0-7766 GCA_041481895.1 Geobacteraceae bacterium
GGTTTGGCCGAAGCAGACCAGATGACCGCTGCCCTCCGGGGGAGAGGAAAGTCCGGGCTCCACAGGGCATGGTGCTGGATAACGTCCAGCGGGGGCAACCCCAGGGAAAGTGCCACAGAGAGAAGTCCGCCCGCCGGAGCGTTTGTGAAGGCAGGTAAGGGTGAAAGGGTGAGGTAAGAGCTCACCGGATCCGGCGGTGACGTCGGATGCCAGGTAAACCCCACCAGGAGCAAGGCCTAATAGGGAAGCGTCAAGGGCTGCCCGCCCATGCTTCCGGGTTGGCTGCTTGAGGCCGTCGGCAACGGCGGCCCTAGAGGAATGGTCACTGCCCGCTGCAGGGTAACCTGCCGTGGGAACAGAACCCGGCTTACGGACTGCTCCGGCCAATTTATTTAATTTTCATGCAGGAAACGATGTGACCGACCGGGAAGCGTGGAATATGGCAGTAGCCGCCGTGACGGAAGAGTTCTCGCGGCTTGCCCCGTTCCGGCGGGCGCTCGTCGGAGAGGCCGCCGAGGCAGTCAAGGCCTGCAAGCAGGCGCTTCACACGATCGTCGAGGGGGTGGCGGCCGCCGGGATCTGTGCCTCCTGCGGGGGAGAATGTTGCAGAACGGGAAAGTTCCACTTCACGGTGGTCGATCTGCTCGTCTATCTGGTCGACGGCCGGGAGCTGTTCACACCCCGCTTCGGCCAGGAAGCCTGCCCCTACCTCGGCGCGCCTGGATGCCTGATGGCGCCGGTCTACCGCCCGTTCAACTGCATCACCTTCAACTGCGAGCGGGTGGAATGTTTGCTGGAGCCGCGTGAGAAGGAGCGCTTCACCCGTCATGAAGAGAAGCTCCGCTCACATTACAAAAGTTTTGAGGAACTGTTCGGCGCCCGGTTCATGGGGGGGCTCCTGATGAACGGGGAACGGAATATCGTGAGGGAACGGACCCCCATTCTCGGAGGGAAATGATAACCAGGTATCTGGTTTCAAAATTAATGAGCAGGAGACACTGATGGCCACCATAAACGACCTGGTGCTTGTCTATATCGATCACAAACCAGGTTTTTACGCCCGAATCGAGGAGATCACCCCCGACGTCAAGCCGTCTTGGTGGCAGGTCAAGCTGCTCGTACTCTCCTCCCCGCTCCAGCTCTTTACCTGGATACTCGACAGCACCCAGATCGACGGCGCCCCGTTCACCATGGCCGGAACGCCGATCAGGCTGGAAAAGGTCCTTTCTCCCGAGCCGCGCCAGGAAGAGCCGGAAGGCGATGCCGCCGACCCGAAAGTCCCGGCCGGGAAGAAGAAAGAAAGGGCCAAGGTGGTGTCGCTGGCCGAACGGAAGAAGGAGCGGTGACGAGCCGTAATCTGATCATCCCTCATGCCGCACTACCACCCCCTGCCGGCTGATAACCGGGCAGACGGTCAGTATTCCTGGAGGTTGCTGAATTCACCCCATGCCAGGTAGGTCCGGGGGCCTTCGACGAATTCGTAGATGTTTTCGATGACCTGCAGGTGCTGCTGCTCTTCTTCGACAAGCTGCATGAGCAGATCGGCCGCTGCCGGACTCGGTTCCTGGGCCGCCATTTTTTCGTAGAGCTTGATACTCATCTCTTCCGACTTGATGGCGTGCCGGTAGCCATCGGCGTCGCTCTTCAGGACGTCCCCGGAATCCAGGCCGTCAACGAGTTCGCGGATATGGTTCTTCGCCCGTTCCAACGCGACCGACTGTGCTGCGGCGGGATCGGTTCCCGTCTTCAGAATAGTCAGGTGTTCATGGTGCTCCCGTTCAGAATCAGCCAACAGGGTGAAAATCCTCTTCAACTCGCTGGTCCTGGCGGCGCTTGCCAGCCTTTCGTAGTATTCGCGGCTTTCTTCCTCCATTCTCATGGCAAAATCGAAGACGTTCATTAATGCCACCACCTTTCCTATGTCAATCCGACCATGATGCGTCACCGTCATTCAGTAGCTCTCATTACCTGTTTAAATTATACCACCAAATCGTTCCGTGGAATGCCGGTTTTTAATTAAAGACGCAAGAGGCGCGGGAAAGGCTTTTTCTCCTGAAATCCCGGCACATCCGCGTGGTAACGTCAACGTAACAATTCTGTTACGGAGATTGTTGGCCGGATTTTCTGGAGGAGGCAACACGGTGCTTTACACGGAGGGGGGTACTGGCATATAACTGGAACATGGGCGCAGAACGGGATATAACGGAGATGCTGGCCGGACACTACTGGGTCTTCGATCTGGACGGGACGCTGACCCTGCCGGTGCATGATTTTGCCCTGATCCGCGCCTCACTCGCGGTACCGGACGGCACGGACATCCTCGGCCATCTTGCCGCCCTCCCCGAGGAGGAGTCCCAACCGCTCCACGAGCGGCTCGATGCCATTGAGCGGGAGCTCGTCACCCGGACCGAGGCGTCGTCGGGGGCTCAGGAGCTCGTGGCACAGCTCGCCGGGAGGGGGTGCCGCCTCGGAATCCTGACCCGGAATACCCGGGAGATCGCCCTCCTGACACTGGAACATATCGGTCTCGCCAACCATTTTCAGCTGGAGGGAGTTCTCGGCCGCGACGAGGCCCTGCCCAAGCCCGACCCCGACGGTATCTGCCGGCTCGCCCGGCTCTGGGGGACGCCGTCGCACGAGTTGGTGATGGTCGGGGACTACCTGTATGACCTCCAGGCCGGCCAGTCGGCAGGCGCAGCGACTATCCATGTCCACGGCAGTCGCGAGCGGCGCTGGCCCGAGTGGACCGACCTCTGCGTAGTGTCGCTGGAGGAACTGGCCGAAAGGGTGCGCGCTGCCATGCCCCCAACTCCTTAAAAATTTTAGGTTTTCCCCTGTCCGCAGTATTCCCCCGGCGCTCCCCTGCCGTGCCCGATTAACCCCTTAAAAAATAATCGAAAAATTCCACTTTCAGACGTAATTTTGCCTTGACAACTCTGGTACCCGCAGGTATAGTTTTTTCCACTAAGTGGTAAAAAGTGGTAATCTGTGGTGAATGGTGCCGGAGGGGGCATGTTCCGAGGCATTTTCCTAAATACCGTAGACGCCAAGGGCCGCACCAGCATGCCGGCCAGGTTCCGGGAGGTCTTGACCGAAACGTACGGAGACGAACGTTTCTTCATCACCAATTCCGGCCCGGTCGAGCTTGGGAGCGGCATTTTTGCGCGCGGACTGTCGATCTACCCCTGCAAGGAATGGCTGGCCCTGGAAGAGAATGTGGCGAAGGGGGCCGGGTTCACCTTTGCCCAGTTGAACAGCATAAACCGCCTGATCCTGGCCCCGGGTGTAGAGTGCACTGCAGACAAACAGGGACGGGTGCTGATCCCCCCCCACCTGCGAAGCGCTGCCGTGCTGGAGCGGGACATCGTGTTCGTCGGTTCGCAGAAGAAGGTCGAGATCTGGAGCCAGGCGGAGTGGGAGAGGGTGACCAGCCAGGCCGAGAAAGACTTCCCGGCCACTACCCAGGCGCTGGCCGAACTGGGCATCTAGTGGCCGGATTCCGGCATATTCCGGTTCTTCCGGCCGAGGTGCTCCGTTACCTCGCCCCGCGACCGGGCGGCATCTACCTGGACGGCACGGTCGGCGGCGCCGGACATGCGGCCATGATCCTGGATGCATCGGCCCCCGACGGCATCCTGGTCGGCCTCGACCGGGACGAAGAAGCGCTGGCGGCGGCCCGAATAAAGCTTGCTCCTTATGGGAAGAGGGCGCAACTCTTTCACGGCAATTTCGCCGGGCTCGCAGAGGTTGTCGCGGAATTGGGCATCACCGGTATCGACGGTTTCCTCCTCGACCTGGGGGTCTCCTCTCACCAGTTGGACAGCGGGGAGCGGGGCTTCAGCTTTCAGCAGGAGGCGCCGCTCGACATGCGGATGGACGCCGGCAGCGGCGGGACCGCCGCAGAGCTGGTAAACGGGCTTGCCGAAGAGGAACTGGCCCGGATCATAAGGGAGTATGGCGAAGAGCGGTGGGCGAAACGGATCGCGGCCTTCATCGTCCACGCCCGGGCCGAGGCTCCCATCGAAACTACCGCACGGTTGGTCGATATCATCAAGGGGGCGATTCCGCGAGGAGCCTGGGAAGATCGGCTCCACCCGGCTACACGGACATTCCAGGGACTGCGCATCGCCGTAAACGACGAGCTTGGGAGCCTGGAGCGGGGCGTGAGCGCCGGCCTCCGGCTCCTGAACAAGGGAGGCCGTGGGGTGGTCATCTCCTTTCACTCCCTGGAGGACCGGTTGGTCAAGAACAGTTTCCGCGGCCTCGCCCAGGGGTGCACCTGTCCGAAGAGTTTTCCCCGCTGCGTCTGCAACTTCACTCCGCAGGTGAAGGTCCTGACGGGGAAGCCGGTTACGGCCGGCGATGCGGAGTTAAGTGAGAATCCTCGCGCGCGCAGCGCGAAACTCAGGGCGGTGGAGAAACTTTAGAATCAGTTGAGAGCTTACAACCCTCAACGGTTTGCAAGGAGGTTGTCATGGCGAATGCGAGGGCCACATACGGCAGGGTTGCCGCACCGAAACTGCGCAGCCTGGACGTTGTCCTGGGCCGCAGGTGGGACCTGTTCCCCTACCTCATGGTCGTGATGGTGCTCCTGACGATGGTTTCGATCTTCCATGTCTGGTCGCGGGTCAAGGTTATCGATATGAATCTCCAGATCGCCGGAATCACCAAGGATATCCGCGAGCAGGAACAGGAGCAGAACCGGCTCAGGCTGGAGGTCGCCTCGCTGAAGACCCCGGCGCGGATTGAAGCGCTGGCCAAGGGAGAGTTGGGGATGGCGCTCCCCACTGAACAGCAGGTGGTTATCGTCAAATGAACGACCGCCGTGGAAAGTGGGCCAAGTGGCGGATCCGGACGATTGGCGGTCTCTTTGTCTTTTTCTTCGCCATTACCTCGGCCCGGGCTTTTTTCCTCCAGGTGGTAAAAAGGGACCAGCTGGTCAAGCTGGCCGAACGGCAGCACCAGAAAACCGTGCCTCTCACCCCGGGCCGCGGCTCCATTTATGACCGGAACAACGCACCGCTGGCAGTTTCCGTGGAAATGGATTCCTGCTATGCGGAACCCCGCAACATCGACAACATCCCCGAGGCTGCCGCACGACTGGCTCCTCTATTGGAAATGACCAGGGAGCAACTGGAAAGGAAACTGTCCGGCAGCAAGAGCTTTACCTGGCTGCAGCGGCGCATCACACCCGACCTGACCCAGAAGATCAAGGCCCTCGATATCGATGGCATCTGCTTCGTCAAGGAGAGCAAAAGGTTCTATCCCAACGCGGAAATGGCGGGGCACGTGATCGGCTTCACCGGCCTCGACCCGGAAGGGCTCGAGGGGATCGAGCTGAAATATGATGCAACCATCCTTGGCAACACCGGTTTCCTGGTGACCGAGCGTGATGCCCTGGGTCGCGATATCGCCATGAAAGGCCCGGTCGTCAAGACCGCCTCCAGGGGCAATAATGTTACCCTGACCCTGGATAAGAACATCCAGTACCTGGCGGAAAAAGAACTGGCGGCAGCGGTCGAGTCGAGCCGCGCCAAAGGGGGGATGGCACTCGTGATGGAGCCCCAGTCGGGCCGCGTGCTGGCCATGGCTACCTATCCCCTGTTCAACCCCAATTCGTACTTCAAGTATGCGCCGGGGGCGTTGCGGAACAGGAACATCACCGACAGCTTCGAGCCTGGCTCGACCTTCAAGGTATTCCTGATCGCCGCGGCGCTCGAGGAGAAGGTGATAAGCCCCGGCGACGGTTTCAACTGCGAAGGGGGCAGTTATTCCATCGGCGGGCGAACCATCCACGATACCCACAAATACGGCCGCCTGAGCGTGGCCGAAGTCCTGAAATTTTCGAGCAACATCGGGGCGGCCAAGATCGGCGGCAGACTCGGCCAGGAAAGACTGTACACCTACTTGCGCGCCTTCGGCTTCGGCACCCGCAGCGGGATAGACCTGCCGGGCGAGGTCGCCGGATATGTCAGGGACAGGAGACAATGGTTCGCCGTTGACCTGGCCACCATCTCGTTCGGACAGGGTATTTCCGCGACCGCACTGCAGCTGGCGGCGGCCGTATCGGCGGTGGCCAACGGCGGCACGCTGATGAAGCCCTACCTGGTGGAGAAGATCACCGACGAAAACGGGACGGTGCTGCAGCAGTTCTCTCCCCAGGCGCGACAGCGGGTCATTTCACCCGAAACCGCAGGGGTTGTGGCCAGGATGATGGAAGGGGTCACGACGGAGGGGGGGACGGGGATGAACGCTGCCGTCGAGGGGTTCCGGGTTGCCGGCAAAACCGGGACAGCGCAAAAGGTCGACCCGATCACCCGGGGGTATTCGGTGGACAAGCGGACGGCGTCCTTTATCGGCTTCGTCCCTGCCGACAAACCAAAATTGACCATTCTGGTGATCATAGATGAGCCGAAAACCAGCCCGTATGGGGGGGTAGTGGCGGCCCCGGCATTCAAATCCATCGCAGCGCAGTCACTCTGCTATCTGAATGTCCCCCCGGCCAAGGGGGACAGGATCAGGAAAGAAACGGTAATTCAGGTGAAGAAAGAGATGGCGCCCGTCAATCCGTCGGATGCGGCTGCCGAAGGAACCATTAACGAGGGTGGCGAGGGTGTCACGATGGCCGATTTTCGCGGCCAGAGCATGCGCCAGGTGCTGCGGGTCATGGAAAAGAGGGGACTCAATGTCAAGCTGATCGGCAGCGGCCGGGTCGTCGAGCAAAGTCCGCCGGCCGGCCGGCGGATAGGGCCTAATGATCATGTCTGGGTGCGGTTTGCTCCTTCTGCGTGAAGGCAGCAGGGTGCCCGGGGGAAATACTTTGACATTTTAACGTTGATGAGGTCAAATGCATCTCGGGGATTTGCTCCAACATATTAACCCGCTGAAGTTCGACGGTGATCCCGGAATGGAGATCCAGGGGCTCTACTATGACTCTCGTCAGGTACGGCCCGGGGGTCTCTTTTTCGCGTTAAGGGGTGTGGCCGCCGACGGCCATCGTTTCATCGGGGGGGCGTTGCAGGCCGGAGCGGCGGCCGTGGTGGCGGAGGATGAAAGCTCGGTCCCGGCCGGCGCGGCCCGCATCATTGTTAAGGATGCCCGCCAGGCCATGTCCCGTGCAGCCGCTGCCTTTTACGGCGAACCGACCGCAACAGTCCCTCTGGTCGGAATAACCGGCACCAACGGCAAGACCACCACCACGTATCTGGTCGAGGCGATCCTGGAAGCGGCGGGTAAGCCTGCGGCCGTCCTCGGCACGGTCAATTACCGTTTCCGGGAGCTTTCCCTCCCTGCGTCCAACACGACCCCCGAATCGGTCGATCTCCAGAGGACCCTGCGGGAGCTCGTCGATGCGGGGGCTGCGGCAATCGTGATGGAGGTTTCATCCCATGCCCTGGAGCAGAAACGGGTGGACGGCTGCTGCTTCGATGTCGGTCTGTTTACCAACCTGACCCGCGACCACCTGGATTATCACCTCACCATGGAAGCCTACCTGGAGAGCAAGTCAAGGCTCTTCTCCGAACTCCTGGCCGGTGACCGGACCAAACCGCTCCGCCGCGCCGTAGTCAACCGCGACGACCCCTACGGGAGCGCCATTGCCGGTGCAGCGGTCTGCCCGGTAATTTTGTACGGCCTGGAAAAAGGAGCCGCAGTCACGGCGACCAATGTAAAGTTTTCACAGGACGGGATCGAGGGGGTGCTGGTGACCCCGGTGGGGCGAGCCCTCTTCCGTTCCCCCATGCTGGGACGGTTCAACCTCTGCAACA
>JBGPCQ010000139.1:0-7761 GCA_041481895.1 Geobacteraceae bacterium
CTGGAAATTACCTCCCACCAGGGTTGCGGTGACACTGCCGATCATCACTTTTGTCTTCATTTTTACAGGGATGCGCCGCGCATCATCGGTCAGCCAGATGAAAATTTCCCCTTTCCTCTCGAATATTCCTTCGGATTTGATGAGGGGCTTGATAAGGATGGTAGTGACTTCACCGAAGATCGTTTTCATTTTTTCCTTTTTCAGTACCTGCACTTCCACGTCCCACAATTCGTTATTGTCCAGAATCGAAACATACACGGATTTTCCGACTTCAAGGGGCAAGGTCCGCACGTAGTAGAAGCTCGAATAGATATCGTAGGTGTTCTCCTTGATGGCAACTTCGACTTTTCCTTTGCCGATGTGGTCGATATACTGCGCCTTTTTCTTGTCGTGGTCGAAAATGATCTCCTTATCCTTACGGTGGTTCCCCTCCCGGGTCTTTATCCGGTAATTTCTGGACAGGCCGAAGAGTGGCGGCGCCGCTTTGGTGAGAATGCTTTCGATCCTGTCCTCGACAGGGAAAAATACCGAAATCCAGTCTGCGGAGCGGGCGGTTGAAACGACCCGGACCGACTCCTTCTCTTCGATGATTTCCTGGGTCGCCGTGCCTGCCTTGATGCCGGTCCAGGTCAGGTCAAAAATGAGCTTTTCGGGAATGTCCAGGGCTGATGCCGGTCCCGAGGCGGCGAGGATGCACCAGAGGGTCAACGGCACAAATCGGGACATTATCATGGCGAACAATGGAGGTTTGGAACCGCCGGGGGCTTGTGAGGGGACTGCTTTCATACTGCTCCTTCGATGACTGCCGACGGGAATAGCTTTACGGGATGAGCTTTATTATAAGACGGACTTTATCAAATATCTACGATATTGATGGAATCAGAAAAATAATAAGGGTTAGCCTTTGTTGGCTAACCCTAAATTATGTGATGCTCTGGCTGTCGAAACAGTGGCAGGCGTTGATCCGTCTCTGAAAAACAGCCGCGATACGATGCAAACGGATCATGTCGCAGTTAGTCTATGAAAGAAACGTCTGCTCGATGAAGCCGGCGATGCCTGTCGCATCGTTGATGTCGAAGACTGGAACGTCCAGGTCGAGCGGTTCGTCGCTGGCGACCGCAATCAGGCTCGGGTCGCTTTCGTCGCCCCGGCAGAGCAGGGTGGTGCTTCGTTCCTTCCGGTGCAGTTCGATCTTGGGAAGACCGCTCTTCTTAAACCCTTCGGTGAGGACGATGTCCACGTCGCCGAAATAGGATGCTATCAACTCGCCGATGGGAGGGGACGCCGCGTGCCGTTTCACCAGGGCAAGTTTCTCCGGGGAGGAGATGAGCATGATGTCGGCGCCGGCGGCGGTCATCCGGTGGCTGTCCTTGCCGGGATGGTCGATGTCGAATTGATGGGCGTCGTGCTTGATTGCGCCGACCCGGTACCCTCTCGATTTGAGTTCGGCTATGACCTTTTCCAGGAGGGTGGTTTTGCCGGTACCTGATTTCGCGACGAAGGAGACCACCTTGCCGGGACGGGCAGCCTGTCCCCTTTGGGCGCCGGAACCATAGGAAGGGGCGCATTCACTCTGGTCGCCTTGGAGTTTGGCGACTGCGTGGGGGACGGCTTCCCAGACGGCCTCCAGGTTTTCGACCGCCCCTTTCGGGCTCCCCGGCAGGTTGATGATGAGGGTCCTCCCCCTGATTCCGGCCACGGCCCGGGAGATCATGGCATGGGGGGTCTTCTCCAGGCTTCTGGCGCGCATCACCTCGCCGAAGCCGGGGATCACCCGGTCCAGCACGCGCATGGTCGCGTCCGGAGTCACATCGCGGGGGGATAACCCGGTGCCGCCGGTGGTGAGGATCAAGTCGAAGGCGTCGCTGTCCGCCCACCCCATCAGCTTGACGACGATTTCCTCCGCTTCATCGGGGATGATCTCGGTGTGCAGGACCTTCACGCCGCGTTCCGCCAGCCATCGTTCCAGGGCCGGGCCGCTGGCGTCCGCCCGCTCCCCCCGGGCACCCTTGTCGCTCAGGGTCAATAGTGCCGCTTTCATGGTTCCTCCCTCCGGTAGACGCCACTTTTTCCCCCTTCCTTGTACTGCAGGAAGATAGTGCCGATGACGATTCCCTTTTCCGTACCTTTGCACATGTCATAGATGGTAAGGGCGGCCACTGAGGCCGCCGTCATCGCCTCCATCTCCACCCCGGTCCGCTCGAATGCCTTCACTGTCGCCTCTATCGCCACGGTGCCGCTGTCGGGGTCGGCGTGAAACTCGATCGCAGCATGGTGAACGGCGAGGGGGTGGGAGAGGGGGATCAGCTCCGGGGTCTTCTTGGCTGCGGCGATCCCCGCCAGTCGCGCCACGGCGAGGACGTCTCCCTTGGTCATCCTTCCTTCCAGGATGGCGGCGAGGGTCGCCGGCTTCATGGTTACGGTTGCCCGGGCGACGGCGGTGCGCATGGTAGGGCTCTTGCCGCTGACATCGACCATGACCGCCTGGCCCCGGTCGTCAAAGTGGTTGAAAGACACGTTTAGTCCCTTTTGTTGAACGTAGTAGCTAATTAATCATAATACCAAAAAAACGAACGAATTCGTCATTACTCGGTGCCGAGGATGACACTGGAAGCCTTGAAAGCCGCACAGGCGTGCTCGCCTGCCTTGAGTTCCAGGCTATGGGTGCTTTCATTGGTGATGATGGCAGTCAGGATGCTTCCCCCGGGAAGTTTCAACTCCACTTCGGTGTTGACCGCTCCCTCGACAACTTTTCCGATCGTACCGCAGAGGATGTTGCGGGCACTCATTTTCACCTTGTGCAGATCCTTGCCGATGATAACCCAGTTGGATTTGATGATGGCGAAGGCGGCTATGCCCTCTTTCAGCCCGAGCAAGTTCACGCTCTCGTTGGTTATGACGGCGGCAATCTTTTCCCCGCCGGAGAGGGTCAGGTCGACTTCCGCGTTGACCGCCCCTTTTGCCACCTTCGTGACAGTTCCGGCTAATACGTTGCGTGCGCTGATTTTCATTGCTGACCTCCTCGAAATAGTGAGACTTCACATCCTCTCAAGTGTACAGCACCTGGCATCGCAGTCAATCGGGTAAACCGTGAATGGTTAATACAACAGCAAAGTCAGGGTTTAAGACGTAAACCTTCACCTTTTACCATTCACTCTTCACCGGTTTTACTCCTCCAGCATCTCCACATTACCGGAGAGGATGTGTACATCTACCTCTTCACCCGGGGCGAACGAAGTCCGGTCAGCTGGAAGTACGGCCATGGCATCGGCCAGGAGCATAGTCTTCA
Source organism: Geobacteraceae bacterium (assembly GCA_041481895.1). Taxonomy (GTDB): domain Bacteria; phylum Desulfobacterota; class Desulfuromonadia; order Geobacterales; family Geobacteraceae; genus JAMPXD01. Next base: position 3,290 of record JBGPCQ010000139.1, read on the forward strand.
GGATGCCCGTATTCTGGTCGCCGGAGCTGTACGCCAGATATCTGCCGTTCTCGGTTCTGAGCCTGACCCGCAGAAAATTGATTTTCCCCGGCTTCTTCCGGGCTTCACCCTGCAGGACCGCCTTGATGAACGGCTTGATCACCCGTTTGTGCCCCATCATCTTCAGGAGCGCGGGCCTGACGAACTCCTCGAAGGTAACCATGGTGGAGACCGGGTTGCCGGGGAGGGAGAAGACCGGCTTGTCGTCATACAGGGCAAAAGCGGTCGGTCCGCCAGGCTTGATGTCCACCTTCCAGAACAACTGCCTGGCGCCGAGTTCCGCGAGGCAGTCGCGCACGAGGTCGCGATCGCCTGCCGAGACTCCTGCGGATGTGATGAGTGCGTCGGCTTTGAGCCCTTCGCGCATAAGCTGCAGGTGGCTTTTCCGGTCGTCCCGCGCAATACCGAGGATTACCGGCTCGGCCCCTGACTCCCGCACGGCCGCTGCCAGGGACAGGGCGTTGCTGTTGATGATCTTGCCTGGTGCGGGGGGGGTACCCGGTTCGACAAGCTCGTCCCCTGTGGAGAGAATTGCCACCCTGGCCTTCCGGTAAACCGGAACGATCAGCTTGTTGAAAGAGGCGAGCATGCTGATTTCAGGAGGCCGGACAATCGTGCCGGCAGCCATGACGGCGCTTCCGGCTGCAATGTCTTCTCCCCTGAAGCGTATATGCTGGAGGCGCTCGACCGGCTTCAGCAACCGCACTTCGCCGGGTTCCTCTTCGGTCTCTTCTATGGGCACAACAGCATCGCACCCCGGCGGGATCGGAGCACCGGTCATGATCCTGACGGCACATCCCGGTATAACCACCGAATCCGCCATCCCTCCCGCCGGGATATACCCCGTCACCTTCAGGCGATCCTGATGCATACCGGTCCCGGTCCGGACGGCGAAACCGTCCATGGCCGAGTTGTCGAAGAGGGGCATGTCCCAAGGGGCCACGACGTCTTCGGCGATTACCCGCCCCAGGGATTCCAGAAGCTCGATGCGTTCCACTCCCAAAGGGCTGACGCTGGCAAGTATTATACTGCGTGCTTCTTCAAAGGTGGGCATATCAGACATTCTCCGTTCATAAAAGCGTTGTGCTGATTCTGAATGATTTCGCCAGCCCTGTCGGGCCCGGGAGAGGCTAACAGGTCCTGTGTCCCGTGCGGATCAGATGGACGGCAGTGGCCTTGAATGAGGCAAAGACCCGGGTTCCTTCCTCCAGATGCAGTGTTCCGAGGGATTGGGAGGTCAGGTAGGCGACCAGAGGGAAACCACAGTCGAGATGAACTCTGTGAAATGCCCCCATGGGAACGATTTTCCTGATGGACGCCGGGATAATATTTCTTGTGCTTGTCGTGTCTCCCGGGTTAATGGTAGTGATGGTTACATGCTCGGGACGGATGCAGAATACCACCTCTTCCCCCGCTTCCGCAACCCCGGGAAGTTCGATGGACTGCTCCGCTATTCTGGCCAGAAGGAAACCTGCGCTGCTTGAAACTGCGTTCCCGCGCAGGACATTCTCCATTCCCACGAAAGAAGCCACAAATTCATCGGCCGGCCGGTTCATCACTTCGACCGGAGCTCCGCTCTGGACGATGCGTCCTCCGTTCATCACCGCCATCCGATCCGACAGACTCAAGGCCTCGAGCTGGTCATGGGTTGCCAATATCGCCGTAGTCCCCGTTTTTTGCAGGATGCGCTCCAGGTCTTCAGTCAGGCCCAGCCGCGTCGGAGGATCAAGGGAAGCGAACGGCTCATCGAGAAAGATCATCTCGGGCTGAATGGCAAAGGCCCGCGCCAGGCTCGTCCGTTGCGCTTCGCCGCCGGAGAGTTTGCGGGCCGAGCGGTCCGCAAGGTGAAGGATATTGAAAAGCCCGAGCGTAGTCATCACACGGTCCCTGATCTCGTCCCGGGCTATCCCTCTGATTCTCAGGCCTGCTGCCACATTCTCAAAAACCGTTGCATCGAACAGCAGCGGTTCCTGGAAGACCATGGCCAGTCTCCGCCGGTAGACATGGGACGATCTGTTGCCGGTGATGACATACCCCCGGTAGCGAATTTCCCCGGTCGTCGGTTGCAGCAGGTTGGCAAGGGTCAAGAGCAGAGTTGACTTCCCGGCGCCATTCGGGCCGATGAGCGACAGCACCTCATTTTCACGGAGAACGAGTGAAGGTATGTCGAGCACCTGGACTCCGCCGCGCACCACGGTGAGGTCCCTGACCTCGAGGAGAGTGGCGTCTGCATTCATCGCGGCCGCTCCCGCTGCTGTATCCTGGTAAGGATGTAGTTGATCCCGAAGCAGACCACGAGCAGGATCAGACTGAGCGCAATGGCGACATCGAAGTTGCCGCGACCCGTTTCCATGACCGTTGCGGTTGTCAGCACACGCGTGTATCCCTTGATATTTCCGCCGACCATTATGGAAGCGCCCACCTCGGAGATGACACCGCCGAAGCCGGCCATCACCCCTGCCAGGAGGGGGAGGCGCGCCTCCTTGATGAGAATCCGGACCATTTGCCATCGTGTCGCCCCGAGAGCCAGAATCTGGAGCTTGAGGTTGGGGGGGAGGTTCTGGATGGAGGCGACCGTTATACCCATGACGATGGGGGTTGCGATGACCGCCTGCGCGAGGATCATGGCGGCCGGGGTATAGAGGATGTCGAGAAAGCCGAAGGGACCGTTGCGCCAGAGGAAGATGGTGACAAAGAGCCCCACGACCACCGGCGGCAACCCCATGCCGGTATTGACGATGCTTACCAGCAGGCGCTTGCCGGGAAAATCGGCAAGCGCCAGGAGAGTGCCGGAGGAGATGCCGAGCAGCAGGCTGATGAACGTGGCTATCCCGGAAACCTTCAGCGACAGCCAGGTGATCTTCAGCACCTCCGGGTCAAGACTGGCGAGGAGCGCAACAGCCTTGGCAATTCCTTCGAAGATCAGCTCCATTACAGCCCCAGTGTTTCCGGTTTTTTCCCGGCATCGGGGAAGAAAAGGGGCGCGCCGAACTTATCTGTCCCGAACGTGCCGATGATGGCCTGCACTTTTTTCGAAACCAGGAAATCGGCAAAGGCCCTGGCGCCGGCAGAATTCACCTTGGGCCATCTGCCGGGGTTCACTTCAATTACGTGGTAGATGTTGAGGAGGAGCGGGTCTCCCTCCACCAGGATGTCCAGCCCGAGGGTTTTCCTGAGGGTCAGATACGTCCCCCGGTCGGTCAGGGTGTACCCCTTTTTCTCAGCAGCGACGTTGAGGGTCTGCCCCATGCCGAGCCCGGTCTGCTGGTACCATTTCTCCCCTTCGGGGTTTAAGCCTGCCGCCTTCCAGAGTCCCTTCTCCTTGGCATGGGTGCCGGAGTTGTCCCCCCGGGACAGAAACAGTAAGCCGGCTTGGGAGATCCTTTTGACGGCATCGACCGAGGTCTTCACGCCGCGGATCCTGGCCGGGTCGCTGGCGGGGCCGACGATGACAAAATCGTTGTGCATGATGAGCCGCCGGTTAACGCCGTCGCCTTCCGCCATGAACTTCTTCTCCGCATCAGGGGAGTGCACGAGCAGCACGTCGGCTTCTCCTTTTTTACCCATGGCCATCGCCTGTCCGGAGCCGACGGCTATGGTCTTGACAAAATATCCGCTCTCCTTTTCAAAGAGAGGGATCAGCACATCCAGGAGACCCGAATCCTGGGTGCTCGTCGTGGTGGCGAGGATGACCGATTTGGGCGATGCCCCCGCAAGCGCCGTCACTCCAAGAAAAACCAGCACTGCCGCAATTACCAAAGGGGAAAATGCCCTTTTCAATCCTTTCATACGTAGGCTCCTTTTTCATTAGCACTGCTGATTCCCTGACACAAGCCGTTTTTTCCGCTCAATCGGGATACAGCGGCCCTTATCCGTAGGGACTGCTATCAGAATATTTCATGCTTCCTGATACTTGCCATCTTCTTCAACCGCGCGATACCATGCCTGCAGGACTCAAACGCGTCTTCACTGTTGGGGGAACTGGCCGCCACGAGGGAAATTATATCACCGATCCCGAGACAGCCAACCCTTCTGATCAGGACCAGGTCCTCGATTGCCCATTTTTCTTTGAGTTCCGCGGCAATTTCCTGCAGTTCCGCTTCGGAGTTACCATCCGCCTGGTACTCGATGCCGGTCGTCACCCCGTCGCGGCCACTCTGTTCCTTGACCACCGCATAGTGAAAGACGACCGATCCGGCATGATCCTTCGTGATCAGGTTGTAGGCCGCAGCCGGATCTATCGGGTCGTTGCACAGCATCAGCTTCATTTCGGGCTTCCTCCGTTTATCTGATCTTCCGGATCAAGGTCATCATGGGCTCTACAGGTATCCGAGCAGACCCGTGACCGATCGTCCTGCGTCCGGAGCCGGACCTGCCGGCGGCGGGTCGAAGTTGTGAAAAAGCAGGGGCCGGGCAGGCCCCCTTTATTGATA
>JBGPCQ010000140.1:0-7552 GCA_041481895.1 Geobacteraceae bacterium
ACCTTCTACGAATCGGTGCTGGTGCTCTGCATGGTGGTTCTCGGCGGGCTCGGCAACATTGCGGGCTCGGTGCTCGGCGCCTTTCTCCTGATCGTGGTCCCCGAGTTCCTCCGTGAGTTCGCCCTCTACCGTATGCTGATCTTCGGCGCGGTGATGATCGCCTTCATGATTTTCCGCCCCCACGGGATGCTGGGGAGCAGGACCATAGCTCTCGAGAGGGAAGATGCCGAAGAATGACATCCTGACAACCGAACAGCTGAGCGTGGAATTCGGCGGTCTCAAGGCCCTGTCCGGCGTCTCCATTCGCGTGGGGGAGGGGGAGATTCTCTCCGTCATCGGCCCGAATGGCGCGGGAAAGACCACCTTCTTTAACGCCATCACCGGCACCTGCAAACCTTCCGGCGGCGAGGTCTACCTGCACGGGGAAAGGATAACCGGCCGGGCCTCCCACGAGATCGCCCGGCTCGGGGTGGCGCGGTCGTTCCAGAACCTCAAGCCTTTCGCCGAGATGAGTGTCATGGAGAACATTCTGGTGGGGAGGGATATCCATTTCCGTTCCGGCCTGCTGTCCGCGGTCCTGAAAAGCGCCGCCTGTCGGGACGAGGAGCAGAGGCATCTCGGCAGGGCGCGCGAACTGGTGGAATTCGTCGGTCTGGAGCGGCGGCGCGCCACCCTGGCGCGCGACCTCACCTACGGCGAGCAGAAGATGCTCGAAATTGCCCGGGCACTGGCGCTGGAGCCGCGGCTCATCCTGCTGGACGAGCCGGTGGCGGGGATGAACCCGACCGAGACCGGTTTTGTGATGGAGCTGGTGCAGAGGATCAAGGGGGAGGGGGTCACGGTGCTCATCATCGAACACGACATGAAAATGGTCATGGGGGTCTCCGAGCGGATCTACGTTCTCGACCACGGCGAGCTGATCGCCGAGGGGACGCCCCGCGAAGTCAGAAACAATCCGCTGGTCATCGAGGCCTACCTGGGGAGAGGGAAACGTGCTCAGGCTGACTGACGTCCATCTCAGCTACGGCCATGTTCATGCCGTGAAGGGGGTCACCATCCGGGTTCCGGCAGGGGAGATCGTCACCCTGATCGGCGCCAACGGCGCAGGGAAGAGCTCCACCCTCAAAGCGATCTCCGGGGTCCACCGGATCAGCTCCGGGACGATCGAGTTCAACGGCGCGCCGCTCCATCTCCTTCCCCCCCACCGGATCGTGGCTGCCGGGATATCCCACTGCCCCGAGGGGCGGCGGATCTTTTACGACCTGACCGTGCGCGAGAACCTGCTCATGGGGGGGTACCTGCTTGGCAACAGCGAACTTGAGGAGCGGCTGGAGTGGGTGGTCGGCAGATTCCCCCGCCTCGGAGAGCGGCTCGGTCAGAGCGGCGGGACCCTGTCGGGCGGAGAGCAGCAGATGCTCGCTATCGGCCGGGCGCTCATGGCGCGGCCTTCCCTTCTCATGCTGGACGAGCCGTCCCTCGGCCTCGCCCCCATCATGGTGGAAAAGATTTTCGAGACCATCATGGAACTGAACCGGGGGGGGCTGACAGTGCTGCTCGTGGAACAGAACGCCCACGCCGCCCTGGAGATATCCCGGCACGCCTATGTCCTGGAGACCGGCGGGGTAAGCCTGGAAGGAGAGTCGCGGGTGCTCCTCGCCGACGAGCGGGTAAGGAAGGCCTATCTGGGAGGATAGAAAAATGGAACCTGCCACGCTTGTATCGGGAAACACCATAGCGCTTCTGCGCACCCTCGATATCCGTCTGACGGAAATCGGCGAACGGCATGCGGTGATGGAAGTCGACGTGGCGGAAAAGCACGGCAACTATTTCGGCGGGGCCCACGGCGGACTGATCGCCACCCTGGTGGACACGGTCTGCTTTTTCCCCCGGCCGCTCCTCCCGTCGGGACGGCTGGTGACCACCGCAAACCTGAATGTCAGCTTTATCAGGCCTGCCCGGGTGGGGGATCGCCTTACAGCCCGCTCCGAGCTTCTCCACATGGGGAGGCGGACAGCCAGCCTCTCTGTCATCGTTGTCAATGGCGAAGGGCGCCTGGTCGCCCACGGCAGCACCACCCTGATGGTACTTGCAGAATCGGAGAAAGAGCAGGCGGGTTAGCTACCCTGTTGCACGGAAACAGTTCCCGGGTATACTGTCAGTTACAAGCGGTGCGACAGATAGAGACTCCGTGCTGCCTGTCCGGAGTGCGGGGACAGCAGGGGATAACCGGGAGGGAGCATCATATGAAGAAAGAGATCGACGAATTCCTGGAAGCAGAAGCGTTTGGCGTGGTCGGCGCCTCCACCGACCGGAGCAAGTACGGCAACCGGGTCCTGCGCTGTTACCAGATGCACGGTCTCAGAGCAGTGCCGGTGAACCCGAAGGAAAAGGAGATCGAGGGGGCGCCATGCGTCGCCTCGGTTACCGATCTCCCCGACGATGTAACCAGTATTTCGGTCATCACCCCGCCGCTGATGACCGAGCGGGTGGTTGAGGCTGCGGCCTTGAAGGGGATCCGGAACGTCTGGATGCAGCCGGGCGCCGAGAGCCCGCGCGCGGTTGAGATCTGCCGCGAGCACGGCATCAACGTCATTGCCGACGGCAGCTGCCTGCTCGTGGTGCTCGGCTACCGGGAGCATTGACTGAAAAGCAGGATGAAGGAGGGTACCATGGCCTGGGAATACAAGCTTGTCCATCTTGTTGCCGATACCGTTGACGAGGACGATTACGAAATGCGCCTCCATGAGAGCGTTCACCATCTGAACGATCTGGGTAAAGAGGGGTGGGAACTGATCGGGTTCCTTCCCCATCGCTCCACCGCGCACAGCAGAAGGTATCATATGATCCTTAAAAGGCACACGTCGTAATGACCGGAACTGCCCGCCGGCCGGGCAGGGAGCGATCGTATGGAGCGCTCCTCCTCATCTGCTGCACGGTGAGTTTTGTCTGCTTTTTCGGTTCGTACCTGCGCCTCCCGGTAGTCCCCCTGTACGCCGCGTCCCTCGGGGCCGGAACGGTGCAGATGGGGATGATCAACGCCTGCTTCCTGCTCATGGCGGGGCTCGTCATCCTGTCCGGCTCCTCCTTTCTCCTCTGGACCAGCACGACCCCCTCCAGATGATGGGTATTTACCCCCTGTTCGGGGTGGGGATTGCCGCCTTTGCTCCCACCATGATGTCGTCCGTCGCCGATTTTACCCCCGCCACCCACCTGGGGAGGGCCTACGGCTGGTACACCATGGCGATCTACAGCGCCATGACCCTCGGCCCGGCGGCCGGCGGCTTCCTCGATCATACGCTGGGGCTGAGAAATCCCTGGTTTACGACCTGATCTCGGGAGGCTATTTTCTGATGACGCGGAGAGGTGAACATGAAAATCTGGGTTGATGCGGATGCCTGTCCCCGGGTCATCAAGGAAATTGTGTTCCGGGCCTCGGAACGCCTCCAGGTGCCGGTCTGCCTGGTGGCGAACAAGGACCTGTCGAAGGCGCATTCGCGCCTGGTAACATCCGTCCAGGTTGCCGAGGGCTTCGACGCCGCGGACGACTATATCGCCCAGCAGGCGGCCCCGGATGAGCTGGTGATCACCGCCGATATCCCCCTGGCCGCCCGGATAGTTGCCAAGGGAGGCGTGGCTCTCGACCCGCGGGGGGAGCTCTACACGGAAGAGAATGTGGGGGAGCGGCTCTCCATGCGCGATCTGATGCAGGAACTCCGCATGGAGGGGGTCGTCCATGGCGGCCCGGCCCAGTTCGGCCTCACCGACCGGAAGCGGTTTGCCTCCGCATTGGACCGCCTGCTGACGCAAATGATGAAGGGAAGGCGATGATCTCACCATCATACCGGAGTCACGTCACCTTTGGGTGGTGGTGAGGAGGACACCTCACTTGAAAGGTGATTGACATGAAAAAGCTGCTCAGCTGGACGGCGGTCGGCCTGTTGACCACTGCTTTTCTCGACCCGCTGATGTACTCCATGCTCGACAAGCCGGTTCCCTGGTTGCGCGACGTGCTCATGGCAGCGGGCGGAGTGTTCTGCTTCTACCTGTTGATAAAATTCCGCGATGAACTGTAGCCGGCTCTGCCGTGCACATCCCGGGTGATGCAGGAGAAAGAAGGAGGGTGCGAAATTAGCTGGTTTTTAGTTATGGAATTACGTATGCTGTCACTGGAATCTCTGTAAGAGATAACAACGTGGGAAAACGACTGGTCCCCCATGAGATTCAATCTTTATCTGCGTGCCCGGAGGTCCCATGAAGTCGAAGATTCTTGTCTGGTTCATCGTTCTGATAGTGGTTGTTGTCGGAGGGTTTGCCGGGTATGTCTGGGTTGCCCTGCACTGGAGTTTTTCCCGCGGTGAGCGTGCCGGCTATGTCCAGAAGTTTTCCCATAAAGGGTGGGTTTGCAAAACCTGGGAGGGCGAACTGACGATGATGGCCGTTCCCGGGTCAATACCGGAGAAGTTTTTCTTCAGCGTTAGGGATGAAAAGGTAGCCGGGAACATCAACAGTGCCATGGGGAAAAAAGTAAGTCTCACTTACGAGCAGCATACAGGGTTGCCGACCAACTGCTTTGGCGAAACGGAATATTTTGTCACGCTAGTCAAGGTGCTGGAATAGGCATCAAACTGAACGCGGACCCGTTCACTTGTTGCGCAGTTTGATGCCTGTATCCGTAAATTCGATGAAACCCTCCTTATAAAGGCTTCCGACAGCTTTCTTAAAACTCTTTTTACTCATTTTCAGTACTTCGCCGATCAGGTCGGGAGGGCTCTTGTCGCCGAGCGGCAGGAATCCGCCGGTGGCTGCCAAGGTCTTCATGATGCGGTCCCTGCTCTTGCCTATGCCCTCTGGACCCTCTCTTGTGAGGGTCACGTCGATCTTTTTGTCCTCGCGGATCTTGCTGACATACCCTTTGAACCTGGCCCCCAGCGCCGGTTTGCCATATATCTCGTTTCTGAACAGAAGCCCGGAGTAGCGACCGTTGATGATGACTTTTGCGCCCAGATCGGTGAAAGCATAAATCATCAGGCCAACTTCTTCTCCGCCCTGCAAAGGGATATCTTCGGTTTCCAGGAATTTCCCGATCCTGGCCGAGGCGGCTACCCTGCCGGAGTTGTCCAGATAGACCCCGACCAGATGCCGTTCCCCTTTTTTCATCGGTATAATCTGCTCGCCAAACGGTACCAGCAGGTCTTTCTCCAGGCCCCAGTCGAGAAATGCGCCAACAGGGCCGATATCTTTCACTTGCAGAACGGCAAATTCGCCGACCTGTGCTTTCGGCGTGCGTGTCGTGGCAATCAAACTGTCGTTCGAGTCCCGGTAAACAAACACATTGACAGAGTCGCCCGGCCTCAATCCGGCTGGGATCTGTTTTTGCGGCAGCAGGATGTCGCCCGCTTCCGAGGCAAGGGAGGCGCCGGTGGAGGATATTTTTTTTACTTCCAGTTGATTGTAGTTGCCGATTTCAAGCATTGTTTATTTTCGTCCTTGTTCAAACCTGACGAAAAAAAGCCCCGGAGAAATCCGGGGCTTTTTTTTTCGACTGGAGTTTGTAGTTAAACTCTGGTTACGTTGGCCGCCTGCAGTCCTTTCGGACCTTTGACCACGTCGAAGGTTACCTTATCGCCCTCAGCAAGGGATTTGAAACCGTCGCCCGCGATGGCGGAGAAATGGACGAATACATCGTCACCATTCTCCTGCTCAAGAAAACCAAACCCCTTGCTGTCATTAAACCATTTTACTGTTCCGTTTGCCATGTGCTTACTTTCTCCTGATACTTCTCGTTTATTTTATCCGGGTTTATCCACGGATATTTTGTACCATATCAGCTAGTATTCAATAATGTCAAGCAAATAAACATAGAATATGCACGAGGGGTGGGCGGGAGTAAACCCATTGCGACACAGGTACCGGTATTGTGGCGGTTCCTTTTGCAAAATCCACGGTTCCGGGTAAACTTTACGTACGGCAATAAAACCACAGAGGGGAGAATGATATGAAATGGCTTTCTACTGCACTGTTTGTGCTGCTGGCAACTGCCGCATTATGTGCAACGATTGCAGCGGAGAGCGCGAAGAAGAATATTCCCGGAACCATCAGAGTTTACTCGGTGGAGAAGAAAGGATACATAATGTCTGAGAAAGTTATCAAGAGAGACGACGAATGGAAAAAACTCCTCACTGCGGAGCAGTTCCGGGTAACGCGAAAGAAAGGAACTGAGACGGCATTCGCCAACGAGTACTGGAACAATCACCAAAAGGGGATATACCAGTGTGTCTGCTGCGGGCTTGACCTGTTCTCCTCTGACACCAAATTCGATTCGGGGACCGGTTGGCCGAGTTACACGGCACCGGTCGCCCCGGAAAATGTCCGGACCGCGAATGACCGGTCATTCTTCACGGTGCGGACCGAGGTCCTCTGCCCGCGGTGCGACGCTCACCTGGGGCACCTGTTCAATGACGGACCGCCACCGACGGGAATGCGCTACTGCATGAACTCTGCGTCCCTAAAGTTTGTGAAAAGGAATTGAACCGCTGCTGTCTGCTCCCGGTGATAACCAAAGACGGCGAATGAATCCTTGACCTTTCTGTAAATTCTGTTTCAATAGAAAGGATTTATACACGACGGCGTTCACGCCGTCATAATACCTGATACGCAAGGGAGGTTACCGCATGAAAGGGAACGAGAAAGTCATTGAGCACCTGAACGTACGCCTATCCGAAGAACTGACAGCCATCAACCAGTATATGGTCCACTCCGAAATGTGTGACAACTGGGGATATGAGCGGCTCCACAAGATGATCGAGAAGCGGGCTATCGACGAGATGAAGCATGCGGAGAAGCTCATCGCCCGCATCCTCTTCCTCGATGGGCGCCCGATAGTCAGCAACCTTAACAAGGTTTACATCGGCGCAGAGGTGCCGAAAATGCACGAGAACGATCGTGTCGCCGAGGATGCTGCCATCAAGGGATATAACGAGAGCATCCGGGTGGCGGTCGAGGTCGGGGACAACGGCACCCGCGAACTTCTCGAAGCGATCCTGAAGGAGGAGGAGGACCACATAGACCTCCTCGAGGCGCAACTCGACCAGATCAAGCAGATGGGGATACAGAACTATCTGGTGGAGCAGCTCGACTGAGGGGGAACGGGCAGATCCCTGAAGACACAGGTATTCAACCGGGAGGTCATGCATCACGCCTGTTTCGTCTTCAGATACTGCCAACAGCACTGCCCGGTTCGCGATAACCCTGGAGTCCCAAAGAAAAGGCCCGACGGAGATAGTTCCGCCGGGCCTTTTCTTTTTCACCCCGATCAATTGCTTGCTGCGTAACAGCGGATATACCGGCTCGTCCAAAGTGCCCATCTTTAAATTAGTTATCGATCTTAACGCTGAATTTCACCTGTCCGGATGCTCCGGGGTCGAGGTTGCCATTCAGGGTCCAACTGACGGACGAAGAAGTGGTGATAATCGTACAACCGGTTACGGATGACGGGTAATTGGTCGGCGGGGCGCCCAGACAGGCCGTGGAAGGATTTACGCAACAGGCCGAG
>JBGPCQ010000141.1:0-7505 GCA_041481895.1 Geobacteraceae bacterium
AAATCCTTGTCATAGAGCAGCGACCGCGCCTTCAACCCTTCCTGCCGCGCCTTCAGCACGTCACCGACAATGATCACGGCCTGCTTGCCGATGCCGGCCGCCCGGACCTTTTCGGCGATGTCGCCTAGGTCACCTTCGACCACCTGCTCATCGGGCCAGGAAGCCCTGACTACCACCGCTGCGGGGGTCTCGGTGGTGTAGGCCCCCGAAAGGCATTCCGCCACCACCCGGTCGATCATGGCAACAGAGAGGTAGATGACCAGCGTGGCGCCAATCCCGGCGATTCTGGATAGCTGTTCCCGCTCCGGCACCGGGGTTTTCCCGGAGAGCCGCGTAATAATCACTGTCTGGGATACTTCCGGCAGGGTCAGCTCCTGCTTGAGCGCTGCCGCCGCGGCAAAGGCGCTGGTCACCCCCGGCACCACCTCGTAGACGACGCCGAGCCTGTCCAGTTCCGCCATCTGCTCCTGGATGGCCCCGTAGATTGACGGGTCGCCGGTATGAAGACGTACTACCATTCCGCCGGCCGCAACCCCCTCTGCCAGGGCCTGCGTGGTCTCCGCCAGGGTCATCCCGGCCGAGTCGAACACTACGGCTTCCGGTGCATAGGCGCGTACCAGTTCGCGATCCACGAGACTGCCGGCATAGACCACCACGTCGGCTTCCCGCAGCAGACGGGCGCCCCTGACGGTAATCAGTTCGGCATCGCCGGGACCGGCGCCGACAAAATGGACTTTGGCTGCTTTGGCGCTCATGCGTACTGCGAACCCCCTCATGCCACTTTAAGCTTGGAAATCTCCTGCTGCAGCACCTCGATCTGGGTAGTAAGACTCTCGACGGCGGACTCCATGGTCCGCGCCGATTCGAGGCTGCTTTCCGCCGACCCCTGGACCCGCGTCACGGAGTCGGTTATCCGTCTGCAGCAATCAGCCTGATCAACGCTCGCATCCCGGATCATTTCGACCACGCCGGTCATTTGTGCAGTCGACTCGGCCATCCCCTTGCCGACGCTTTCCTGACGCGCAGCTGACGTGAATACCCGGGAAGTCAGCTCTTTCATCATTTCGACAGCGCTCAGGATCGACCTGCTCGTGGCGGTCTGTTCCTGGCATGACGAGGCAATCTGGCCGACCCTGTCGGCGACATTGCCCATTGCCGCATGAATTTGCCTGCTCCCCCTGGCCTGTTCCACCGTGGCCCGGGCAACCTCGTTGATCTGGTCGGTCACCACCTGGACCCCGGTGACGATCCGGTTGAGGGCTTCGCCGGAGCGGCGTGACAACTGCTCTCCGTCCGCCACCCGCTCTTCGGTCGTCCGAATGGCTGCTACCGCCTGATCGGTTTCCTCCCTGATCCCCTGGATCAGTGCTGCGATTTCCCTGGTTGAGCGCTTGGTCCGGTTCGCCAGCCCCTTGATCTCATCGGAAACGATGGCAAACCCCTTGCCGTGTTCACCCGCCTGGGCGGCGATGATCGCCGAGTTGAGGGCAAGGAGGTTGGTCTGCTCCGTCAGCTCGTCGATCACCGAAACGATCTTGCCGATGGCAGACACCCGGTCGGAGAGCCGGGAAATCGAGCCGAACGTATTTCCGGAAGAGGTGCGGATCTCACCGATCCCGAGGATAGTCGCATCGACCGACTCTTTCCCCTGCCGGGCCTCCTCCCGGACCCCTTCGGCAACCGACACGGTCTCCCGGGTGCTCTTCTCCACCTGCTGGATGGAAACATCCATTTCCGTCACCGACGAGGAGGTGGCGCCGGCCGACTCCTTGAGGCCCGCCACGTTCCGGTTGGTCTCTTCCACGACCGCCACGATTTCAGCTATGGATGAACTCACATCATCGATGGCCCCGGCCTGGGCTTCGACGTTGCGGCGGACTTCAACGATACTGCCGGTCATCTCGCCGATCGAGGCGCTGTTTTCCGCCGATGACCGGGCCAGCGTCGCCACTCCCGTCGCCACCTTTTCCGCCGACCGGTTGATGGCCGCAGTGACGGAGGAAGTTGCGGCCAGCTCCTCTGCCTGGATCTTTGCCGCGGCAAGGACTTCCCCCGATGTTTCGTCATTTCTTGCAGCTATGCGGCGCAGCTCATCGATGGAGGCATTGATGCCCGTCACCATTCCGGAAAGCTTATCGAGCATGCCGTTAAAATTTTGCCCCAACGCGCTCAGTTCATCTTTGTCGCCCAGGTCCACCCGTACGGTCAGGTCTCCTTCCGCCCCCCGGTTGAAGGCGCCACCCAGAATGTTGACGCGCTTGACGAGCCCGCGCGCTGCCTGCATGCCGAATACGGCGGCAATAATGAGCGCATCGACGGCAAAAGCGGCAAGGATCAGTGGAAGATAGCGGGCAACAGCCTCAGGAGTTGGTCCCGCGAGGACCGTAATCGAGAGGACCGCTCCCGCACAGGCAATGAGCAGGGCCGTGATCTGGAAGACCCGGATAAGTCGGGACCCTGAACGAAGATCGTGTGCCATAGGTTACCACCTTGATAATCAGTAAACCTTCATTTTTTCACTATCAGCAGCGACAGATAATCCAGCTTACGCCCCACGAGCGAGGCCAGGTCGAACACCACTTCTTCATCCGGTGTTCCGACCCTGCTGACATACACCGCCTTTCGCTCGAGCCCCAGTTCCTGGAGCAGCTCGTAAATTCCGTCAAAGACGCGGCTCATCTTCATGAGCACCACCGTGTCGAATTCGTCGAGCGTTTTCCTCAGGTTCTCCTGCTCAAAGGCGGCAGGTATAATGGCGATCCGCTCCGAGGCCATGCCGAGGGGAAACCCGGCGGCAATTGCCGCGGCATTGATACTGGAAATCCCCGGCACCACTTCCAGGGGGATATCGGGGTAGTGTTCACGGAAAATGCGGTAGAGATAGAGAAAGGTGGAGTAGAGGAACGGATCGCCGATGGTGATGAAGGCCACATCATTGCCCTGCCTTACCTTTTCCGCCATTTCGGCTGCCGCCGTTTCCCAGAATTCTTCCAGGCCTGCCTGGTCCATGCGCATCGGAAATATCTGGATGATCACTTCCTGGCGGTTGCGATCGAGGAACGGTTCGATAATGGAAAGGGCATAGCTGGAATCGAGGGGACTTGCCGTCGGCGCACAGATCACCCGGACCTCCCGGATGATCCGCTCGGCCTTGCGGGTCAAAAGTTCAGGATCGCCCGGACCGACACCGACCGCATATATCTTCGCCATATTTCCGATCCTTTCGGGTCTTGGTTGAATTCAAACGGTGCAGAAACCTTCGACCTTGAAGCGAATTCGATTTCGCGTGGAGAGCAAGGCGCCAAGGAGGGGCCGATGAAGGCGTAGCAGCGCTACGTCGAGGAGAGCCCCGACGTAGGCAACGCAGCTATCCGCGTGAAGGCGGATTCGCCTACTCATCACCTTTCCAGGCCGTGATAATATACACCGGGTTATGCGCATCGAACATTTTGTACTCGGTCAGCGCCCGCGTCCTGGCGATGTTGACACAGGTCACCTCCACCGTGTAGCCATGGTCCTCGAGGAATTCCACCGCTTTGGTCAGCGTGTCGAGGGTGACGGCGTTCAGGACGATCCGCCCTTCGGCCTTCAGCCGCCGGTCGGCCGCATCGATGATATCTTCGAGCATTCCGCCGGATCCGCCGATAAAGACCCGGTCAGGGTCGGGCAGGTCTTCCAGCCCCTCGGGGGCGAAGGCTTCGACGAGCATGATGTTGCGGGTGCAGAATTTTTTCAGGTTGTCGCGGATGAAGGAAAGGTACTGGGGGTTCTTTTCCAGGGCGTAAATCTTGCCGTTGGGCATCAGGTTTTCCGCCTCGATGGAGACGGAACCGCTCCCCGCGCCGATATCCCACAGGATCAGGTCGTCCTGGAGCTGGAGCTTGGCCAGGGTCACTGCCCGCACCTCCTGCTTGGTGATCAGCTTCTTGGCAGTGGCAAACTCCTCGTCGGCGATCCCCATCACCGGGTAGTGTTCAAGCGTCGGTTCCCACGCCTTGATGAGGATCAGGATGTTGAGGGGGGAGGCTGAAAGTTCCGCGAGCCCCTTCACGTCGGTCCTGGTGAACTTTTCAGTGGCAAGGCCAAGATCTTCGCAGAGCCACGCTTCGTATCCCTCGGCGCCGCGCGCGATTAGCTCCTTCGCAATGGCCGCCGGGGTGTTCACGCCGTCGGTGAGGATCGCCACCTTTTCAGCCGCAACGATCCGGTCGATGGCGGTCTTCAGCCCCCGGCCATGGACCGAGACGAAGATAGCGTCGTCCCACGGCTCCTTGATCCGGGCAAAGGCATACTGGATGCTCGTAACATTTGGGAAAATCTCGATCCGCTCCTTGGGTAGGTTGCGCAGAAGAAAGCGCGCGACCCCGAAAAAATTCGGATCGCCTGAACCGAGCACCACCACCAGCTTCTCCGTCCCCTTCAGGTAGTCGAGCATGAGGGAGAGGTCGTCCAATGCCCGCTTCTCCCCCGGGAAATCGGGGAAAGTGTCCAGGTGGCGCTGATGGCCGATCAACACCTCGGCCTTGCCGATGACCTCCAGCGCCTTGGCGCCGAACCCCTCCCAGCCTACGATACCGGCGCCGATCAGGTAAATTTTCTGAGGCATATCGTCCTCCTGTCAATGAGATGCAGCATATCTAGGAGTCTGTCGGACTTAGGAATGAATCTGCTGCGAGAACAGCAAGTCGGTCCATATTCCCGTAAATTTTCGACAAATAGGCTCACTATTCGCTCTCAAATTTCCGAAAATCTGTCCTCGACCTGCTATTCTCTTGCTACGATTCCCTAAGTCCGACAGACTCCTAGCGTCCGAAATAGAGTACATCCATGGTGTAACCTGCCAGTAAAACTTTTACGTCGACTTCCGGTGCCAGCCGATCTGCACTTTCCCACACTTTCCCGCAGACCAGGGCAATAAGGGAGGGGTCATTGCCGGACACCTCCAGTACCTCCCGGGCCGTATTGGCTCCGCTTACGTGAGGGGTGAGGTGTGAGGTGCAAGGTGTCGCCGCAACCCACTTCTCCAGCATCCGCAGGTCCAGCTCCGCCGAGGAGACATGGGTCTGTTCATGGCCGCAGGCAATTTTCAGGAGCTTGGCGAACTGCCCGGCGATGACAAGCTTCCGCACGCCCTTGCCGGCACAGGCGCGAACTGCATGGCCGACGTGGTCCCCCATCATCACGAAAGCTTCTTCTTTAAGGTCTTTACCGGTCCCCGGTCCCGTGCCTGCGCCCGCTGAAGCGGGTCGGCGCGCAAGCGGGTCCCCGGTCCCCAGATGCCTTTGCGCCGCCATCTCGCTCGTTCTCCCCGTCGAGAGGACCACCGTCTCGCAGCCGCACGCCAGCGCCACGTCGATTGCCGAGTCGATTGTGGCGGTCCAGGCATGGGCAGAGAGCGGTTTAACTATCCCGGTAGTACCGAGGATGGAAAGTCCGCCGACAATGCCGAGCCGATCGTTCAGGGTTTTTTTTGCCCGCTCGGCTCCATCCGGGATGCTCAGGGTTATGGTGAGGGTGGCCGGCAGGCAGCGCATGGCGAACACCTCCTTTACCCCTTCGAGGACCATCCGGCGCGGCACCGGGTTGATCGCCCATTCTCCCACCGGCACTGCCAGGCCCGGTTTGGTCACCCGGCCAATGCCGGCGCCCCCTTCGATAATGATCCGGTGCGGAGTGAAAAATTTGACGGCGACCGTCGCGTGGATTTCCGCCCCGTTGGTTACGTCCGGGTCGTCCCCGGCATCCTTCACCACATAGCAGGAGGCGGCATCATTACGAACTATCTGCCCTCGCAAGGGAAAGCGGACCGTATCACCGGAAGGGAGGTTGAGTTCCACATCCTCCACCAACCGCTGGTCCCGCAGCATCTGGGCGGCCCCCTTGGCGGCAGCCGCCGCACAGGCTCCGGTCGTATAACCGTATCTAAGATTCTTCCGCGACATAAAGGCCCTGATTCGGGGGAAATGCATTCATTCAGGAAATCTGCTCAACCAAAAACCCGGGAACCTTTTTCACAGGCGGCTGAAAAAAATCAGAATACATCCTCCGCCATGATAAGTAAAGCATTGACCACCGCCGCCGCCACGTTCGATCCCCCCTTGCGGCCACGGCTGGTTATGAACGGGACCTGCAGCTCCGAAACATCGGAGATGAGCCGGTCCTTGCTCTCCGCGGCACCGACGAAACCTACCGGCAGCCCGACAATAAGGTCCGGCCTGAAGTCCTCCTCCCGCATGAGGCGCAAGAGCTCAAAGAGAGCGGTCGGAGCGTTGCCGATGACGAAGATGCCGTTTCCCGGGTCAGCCGCTGCTGTACGCATGGCCAGGATGGAGCGGGTCACCCCTTGCTCCTTCGCCGCTTTGGCCACGTCCGGCTCGGCCACGAAACAGGTGGCCCTGATGCCGAAACGCTCCAGGCGGGGCTTGCCGATACCGGCCAGGGCCATGTTCGTATCGGTAACGATGCCTCGCCCGCGTCGCAGGGCAGCGACACCTTTCGTCACCGCACCGGTGGAAAAGACCATGGAACGGACGTAGTCGAAATCGGCACTCGTGTGGATGACCCGTCGCACGACCGGCCACTCGGCAGGCGACCAGGGGTGCGCCCCCGCCTCGGCATCGATGATACGGAATGATTCGGTCTCGATCTCTTCGGGGCGCAGGTGAACTGACATCAGTGCCATCCCTCAGAGGCTAATCCCTCGCCGATCCGCTCAACCACGATCTCCGCCAGTTTCCGGTGAACACCGAGGTGCTTCCCCATGGCAAACTCCACCCGGGGATAACGTTTTTTAGCCTCGACCATCTCCGCCGGCAGGTCCTCCCGGACATGGGCGCCGACAAAGAGGAAGTAGGGGATCAGGAGGACCCGCTCCGCGCCTTTAGCCACGCAGGCGTCGATCCCCTGCTGGATGGCGGGGAGATGCTGCTCGCGGAACGAAACCTCGACTATCGGATTGCCGGTCATCTCCTTCACCATCGCGGCTATCGCATGCACGGCATCGTTCGCTTCGGGGATCCGGCTGCCGTGGGCCATTAACAGGATTGCGGTCTTCATGAACACCTCACAAGGCATAATTTAACAGGGATATTCAGGATATTCAGGATGAGAAGCAAAAACATGAAAAACGAGCATCCTCTTACCTTGATAAAAAACGAAAAAACTGAACGTAAATACTTTCTTGAATGTTTAAAATAACCACTAAATTCTAACAAACTTTTGATTGTTTTATAATCTGTGTGATCAGCAGTTTATTGGATTTTATCCTGATTATCCTGAATATCCCTGTTAATTTAGATTGTTCCGCACCATCTCCACGATCTCCCGCCGCGCCTCGCCGATGGTCAGCGGAAGCCGCGTGAACGGCAGATTGTCCTCGTGCTTGAGCTTGTGGATCAGCTCCGCGATATGGGGGAGGCGGAGCTTCACCTCCGCCATTTCGTCCGGGGCGGTGAACACCTCCTCCGGCGCCCCGCCCCTGACGATCCTCCCGCGGGAAAGGATAT
>JBGPCQ010000142.1:0-7501 GCA_041481895.1 Geobacteraceae bacterium
GACCTTGATCGTCATGCCGTACTCCGCGGCCCGTTTCAGCCCTTCCAGCTGGTTGGCGATAAGGATTTCAGCCCCCTCCCGGCCGGTGTACTTTTTGCCGTGGTAGGTGATATGGGAGTAGACCCTCCCCCCCACTTCCGGGTCGAGGGCGTTCACGGTGACCGTGAGGCTGTGCAGATCGAGGTACTGCAAGAGGTCGATCTTCTCGGGGAGGAGCAGCCCGTTGGTGCTCATGCAGAGGATAAGATGGGGGAACTCCGCTTTGACCAGGCGGAAGGTCTCGAAGGTTTCCTCATTGGCCAGGGGATCGCCCGGCCCGGCAATGCCGATCACCCTGATCATCGGGCCGAGCAGCTCGCTCGCCATCACCTCCCTGACCTTCAGGATCGCTTCCTGCGGAGTCATGATCCTGCTGGTAACGCCGGGACGCGACTCGTTGGCGCAGTCGTGGCGGCGTGAGCAGTAGCCGCACTTGATGTTGCACCGGGGCGCGACCGCCAGGTGCATGCGGCCGTTCTTGTGATGATTGCCGCCGAAACAGGGATGCCCCTGGATGTTTTTCCTTTCTTTGCATGCATGTGCCATAACCTGTTCTCCTCTCTCCCATGACCAGGGTCGCCGGAAGCAGAAAAGGCGCCGGACCGTTACAGTCAGCGCCTTTGCCAGAAAAAAAGCCCGGCAGAAAAACTGTGCCGGGCGTCGTTGCTCGATGGAGAAACCTCTTCGTATCTCGCGGAGTTTATTTATGTAGTTACCCAGTCTCTCTGGCATGAAGCATGCCAACAGTCGAATACCTGCTATTCCCCTTTAAATCGGCAATTTACGGAATTCAGAGGATTATCGCGACCTCCGCGTCTGACCTTCTGGGGGCATGTCTGGCTAATCCTTAGGCAGACCGCCCGGAGGGTAAAATTGCCGATTCCCTGCCGAAGCCTCACTTGGGCCTTTGTGCGCGGACAGCCAGAAAACCGGCGGACTGGCATGTTCCGTGAAGAGCACCTATGTATAAAGGAAAGGAGGCAGCACATGGAACGAATCATCGAAGGGACACCCCATATCACCCTTGTGGACGCAGCAGAACTCCTGGCAACGACCCATCTCCGGGTCCTGATGCTGCTGAAGCATAAGGTAGTGACCGGCAGCTTGGTTGACGGCGAATGGTACGTCGACAAGAGCTCCCTGGACTGCCTGAAAAGCCATGGTCTGGATAGGCTGGAGCAGGCAAACTGCCGGACCTCCTGTACCGCCTCGTCCTGCGGCTGCAAGGGGAACTGAGTATGGAGATCGTCATCAAGCCATCCGACCTCTACTACAAGTATCCGAAGGACACCGTGAACCGGCACGAAGCGAAATTCAGCGGGAAACCGGACAGCTCCCCCTTCAACCGGGACGACCTGTACGAGGTGATCCCGATGTTCGAACAGGTCATGAATGAACTGGGGCTCGACGACGCCCGCTCCCTCCATGCCGTCGAGGAGCTGATGATCCGCGATCTCCCCCGCTTCATCAGCACGCGGGAAGAGGTGTTCGATTTCCTGGTCGGCTGCGCGCGGGAGATCCTGGATAACCGATGAGCGCGGCGCGCCCCGATAATTACGCGGGGATCGTCTCCCGGGCCCGGGCGGCATTCGTCGGGCTCGCCGTCGGCGACGCCCTCGGCGCGCCGGTGGAATTTATGACCGCAGGGGAGATCAGGGCCAGGCACGGCGTCCTGAAAGAGATCGTCGGCGGGGGGTGGCTCAGGCTCAAGCCGGGGAAGGTGACCGACGACACCGAAATGGCGCTCTGCATCGCCCGGGCACTGACCTCCGCGGGGGGGTGGTCGCTCACCGGAATCGCAGACAACTTCGCCGCATGGCTGAAATCCAAGCCGGTCGACGTCGGCGACACCTGCCGCCGGGGGATCAGGAACTACCTGCTCAAAGGTCAGGTCGAAACGCCGTTCAACCAGTGGGACGCCGGAAACGGCGCGCTTATGCGGATGCTCCCCGTGGCCCTCTTCACCCTCGGCGACGACTGGCTGCTGAAGGGGTGCGTCATCGCCCAGGCGCGCCTCACCCACAACCACCCCCTCTCCGACGGCGCTTGCATCATCATGGGGAGGCTGCTTCACCTCGCCCTCTCCGGAGCGTCCAAGACACGGCTCCGCCGTGAGCTGGAAGATTTTTTCGCTGAGTACGAAAGCTTCCGTTTCGACCCCTACCATGGGCTCGCCACCGGCTACGTGGTGGACACCATGCAGACGGTCCTCTATCACTTCTTCCGGGGGACCGATTTCGAGGAATGCCTGGTCGGTACCATCAACCAGGGGGGTGACGCCGACACCACCGGCGCTATCGTCGGCGCCCTGGCCGGGGCCTACTATGACCTGGAGAGCATCCCGAAGCGGTGGCTGAAAAAGATGGACAAGCATGTCATAGCCGAGGTCGACCGCCTCGCCCGACGCCTGATCGACCTCTCGCCGCTTGCGACGGGCACATAGGAAGCAAAAGCTCTCTCCCCATCACACCCCCTCCCCTGTTCGATTCATCTGTAAAACCACAAACAATAATTTTATTTTACTATTTATCCGTGGTATAACACGTCTAACTAGCCGAGAAAGAGGCCGTTTCCCCTCTCACGAAGAGCGGAAATTTAAAGGAATAAGGGGGGGCAAGCCTACAAATTTCAGATTTGAATTTTATAGGCTTGGCCTCTCAAGTAAGTTCAAAATGCAAAAATGCCGGAAGTTGGGGAAGAAATAAAAGAATACATTTTGTTCAAGAGAGGATCAGAAATGGGCAGAATAAAGTTTGTCCTGACGGCAATGCTCATGGGAATCGTGTGTGCTCCCCCATCGGTTCAGGCAGCGGGGACAGTTGCGGTACTCAAGGAAATCAGGGTAATCAAGTCAGGAGATACTCTGGGAATTGAAATCAGCGCCGACAAAGACCTTGAATATACCTGCTACAAATTACCTGAATTTTACAGAATAGTCGTTGATCTCCCCCGGACTGAACCGGGCCGTCCCGACACAGCCTTCAAGGTCAAATCGACCATGATTTCCACCATAAAAATCCAGAAGAAAAGGATCAACGACGTCCCGACTACCAGAGTATCCGTCAATTTGAACGAAGATGCCGATTACACGGTCAAGGTTGACCCTGCCGACAAAAGAAAACTGACGGTTTATTTCCGCAAGGCTGCACCGGCCCCGGCCGCAGGAGCAACGGCCCCAAAGCAGGAAAAACCCTCAACGGTAGTACCATCTGCCGGGGAAAAGCTTTCCGTGCCGGCTGCTCCTTCTTCAAAGCCCATGCCAAAGAAAAATAAAAGGGCCGGGTCTACCTTCTACACAATGAGTGGAAAGTAGACCAGCCCCCTAATCTATCTATTTTTATTCCGAGCACTATATAATTGAAACTGAATCAGATATGTTATCACCGCTGTTGCACATAATGAAATCGTATAGGTCAACATCTTTCCCACCTCCTTTCCCGTTCAATAAACCGTTCTTTCCTGCCATCAACTTTATGTATTGCCTCGCCAAGCGATACAATGCCTTGATCTATTAATTTCTTGCCAAACTGTATGGAATGGAAAACAGCTTCACCTTTTGTTATAAAAATATTATTATTAACATATGTCTTAATTACATTATTATATTTTATAACTATCTCGATACTCCAATAGCCAACTGCCAAATGTGGGATTGGATAGATGAGATAATCTTTGTATTCATAAAATTGCATGCAGTAGCTCCATGTAGGGAGGCAAGAAAGAGACAGACTGAATTACGATGAAAACAGCCTGTCTTTCCTTTTCTTAATCTGCTTTCAAACCGAACTCTGATAAACAGGATAACTTCTACCTTACTAACCCTGCTACGCAGGATAAGGGCGTTAACTAAATCATTGTCTGCTCAAAAAATGCATAAAATGATTTCTAACTGTTGAGTGCCAACACATCGCTAACGGAATAATGTGCCACAACATCGAAAACTCTTTATGCATCTGAAGGAAAGTACATTCTCGGAAGCAATGACCGTAATAAGTGTAACAGTCCGTTATTACGTCGCCATCACGATGAGAAACTTGAATGATAACTTTGTCGATCCAGTCTTTACAATGCCCCGTTAGCGATGTGTTGGCACTGAAATCTGTAATCGATGTCCTGGCACTCAACATCTAACTTACTAACAGGGCTTGCCTTACGGGGCAGTAATGGCAGTTGCGTTTAATGTAACCGCTGACTGTGCCAATGCCCTGCCATTCATCTTTGCGCCGGTATTCAGCGAAATCAGCGTTTGACTCAATATGATTCCCTTGAAGTCAGCCGCCGTTCCAAGGGTCGCCTGGCCGGAGACCTGCCAGAAGACGTTCTTGGCCTGTGCTCCGCCGACCAGGGTAACAACGGCACTGTTGTTCACGGTGAGATCTTCGGCTATCTGGAAGATCCAGACGTCATTTGCGCCACCCGAGAGCGTGACGCCGGCATTTGTTATTAATACTCCGGTGCCCCATTTGTAGAGGCCGGGAGCGAGTGTCAGCCCGCTGATATCTCCGGCGCCCAGTTCAGTAAAATCAGGTGTTGTTCTTCCGGCAGCGTCAGTGAACGCGGTTTGCATGTCGCTTACAGCCGTGGTCATAATAGCGGGAGTTGGCGGAGCATAGTTGGCTGCATATACTTTTCCGGTCACTAAAGACGATGTTGAAAATGTATTCGTGGAATCCGCGATCAGTGAAAATCCCGTTATGTAACTTGCGGCGGCAGGACTATTGCCAATGTCTCCAACAACTGCGGTGGTTCCCGTGGTTGAGACTCCTGTTTTTGCCAGAATCACGAAATTGCCGGCTGTTCCGAGGTCTACCGGCGTGCGCCCTGCTGCGGTTGCACCTGTGGTAAAGCTCCATACATAGTTGCCTGCCAGTGCATTGCCTGCGAGATCCTTGGCCCCGATTGTAATCGTGGCGGTATAGGTGGTGTTGGCTGCAAGATTGCTTGTCGGCGTAAAGACCGCAGTCACGCCGGAGTAGGTCACAGCACCTGAAATAACTGCTGTCCCCCGCTTTAAGGTAAAGGTTGTTGTAGTGATCGTTAAGGGGTCCATCGCCTCACTGAAGGTTGCGGTGAGTTTGTTGCCGATCGGCACACCTGTAGCACGATTAACAGGGACTGTGGAACTCACGGTGGGTGATGTGCTGTTTTGGGTCGTACCAGTGGTAAAGCTCCATACATAGTTGCTTGCCAGTGCATTGCCAGCCAGTTCCTTGGCCCCGATTGTAATCGTGGCGGTATAGACGGTGCTTGATAAGAGATAGCTTGCTGGTGTAAAGACCGCGGTTATGCCGGAGTAGGTCACCTTGCCTGGAACAGCCATTGCCCCTTGCTTTAAGGTAAATGTTGCCGTGTTGATCGTTAAGGGGTTCATCGCCTCACTGAAGGTTGCGGTGAGTTTGTTGCCGATCGGCACACCAGTGGCAGCTTTAGCAGGGACTGTGGCAGTCACGGTGGGTTTGGTGGTGTCTGCGGCCGCACCTGTGGTAAAGCGCCATACATAGTTACTAGCCAGTGCGTGGCCATCCAGGTCCTTGGCACCGGTGGTAATCGAGGCCGTATAGACGGTGCTGGATAAGAGATTGCTTGTCGGTTTAAAGACCGCAGTTACGCCAGAGTAGGTCACAGCACCTGAAACAGCCGTTGTCCCTTGCTTTAAGGTAAATGTTGTCGTGTTGATCGTTGCGGGGGCCAATGCCTCACTGAAGGTTGCGGTGAGTTTGTTGCCGATCGGCACACCTGTGGCATCTTTAGCAGGTACTGTGGAACTCACGGTGGTGATGGCGGATGTATCCCAACTCGCTTCGCCGCGTCCCGGCAGGATAATAAAAACACCCAGAATTAACATACATACAAGATAAGCTTTCTGTGCCTTAAATCTTTTCATGAAATCCCCTTTTAAAAATTGTTAACATCACGATTGTTGAGTACTAACCTTCGCCTGCGTATCCAACTCTCCTTTTGACCTCATTCATAAAACTTTCATAGCCCTACGTTCAGCTATGCCCCACTCCCCAATAAAATAAGAACTCGCTTTAGTAAGTTACAAACTATTTTCTCCGCTTTTCTGGCAGAAAATTGTTTGGCTAACGCACTATCCTGTTTATCAGGGCTGGGTGAGATGACCAGGATCAGAATAACTAGTGAGGCAAATAGCCTGCCAATAACCGACTAAAAATCAAAAGTTTGGATTCGTCCTTTAATAACAGGGCATTAGGTTAACAGGAGAGAACATCGGATACGTATGAAATGATTCGTTTAGCCTCAACATTTGGTGGAACCTCAACATATTGAGGGATACTTTGTGGGGAGAGGGACAGTCTGATCTGGTTCTTTTGTCTTCGAAGCAGATAATCACTTTTTGGGGTCGGGAAAATATAAGTGCCGAGTCTACATTCTACACGAAATAAGAAATGGGGATGTTCGGGCTTATGCAGTATAACGGAATAGTCACTAGTGACAGGGAAGCTCTTCTGGAAGGGTTGAATCTGTTCGCTGGACGTTGGTATGTTTTCTCTTGATAAAAACTGTCTCTTTTTGTTATGATAAATAAAGCTCATGCGAACAGCCCGAGCGGATGATACACGATACTACTAAACCATCCGCAAGGATGGGGCGGAAAGCCTACTGGGTCTCTCCGAGACAGCCGGGTTGCCAAAATATCATACGATATGCGGCCCCGGCTTTTTTATTGCGACATCAGGAAAGGACTACGGAAATGGTCAATCGGAATATCTTCGCAATCGCGCTGCTGGTAGGCATGGCGATGCTCGCGGCAGCGCCTGCCTCTGCACGTGCGCCGCGCGTTATCGACGACAACGACAGGGTGGTTTTGCGGGGAAACGTTCATCCGCTGGCCCGGCCCGAGTCCAGCTTGGGAGCAACGGATTATTCCCTGCCGATGGAGCGGATGGTCTTCTCCCTGCGGTTGAGCCCCGATAAGCAGGCCGAGTTGAACAGGTTCATTTCCGAGCAGCAGAATCCGGCTTCCACAGACTTCCACCGCTGGCTCACTCCGGAGGAATTCGGCGAGCGGTTCGGTCCGGCGACCGAGGACATCGATGCCGTAACCGGCTGGTTGACCTCCCACGGCTTTTCCGTCGACGAGGTGGCCAAGGGCCGCACCTGGATCAATTTTTCCGGCAGGGTGGCCGACGTGGAACGGGAGTTCCATACAAAAATGCATGACTTCTCCGTCGGTGGGCATATCCGCCATGCGAACGCCCGGGACCCGGAAATCCCACGAGGTTTTGCCGACCTGGTGACAGGTGTCGTCTCCCTGCACAACTTCCCCCGCACAAAGATGAGCAGCGGTATCCGTCCTCTGACGCAGGCGGAGGCGCTTCCCGAATACACTACCGGCACCAGCCATTACCTCTCCCCGGCTGATTTTGCTGCCATCTATAATGTCAACGTACTCTATGGCGCGGGGATCGACGGAACCGGGCAGAGCATCGCCATCGTC
>JBGPCQ010000143.1:0-7471 GCA_041481895.1 Geobacteraceae bacterium
ATATTAGCGGTCGTTTCCGTATAAACGGCTCCCGCATCGTGGAATCCAGTCACCAAAGTAGAAGCCGCTGTGGTGCCGATATCCCCGTTAACTACAGTATAAATACCCTGGTTGGTCATCCCTGCGCCGCCACCAAAAACTCCGAACGATGCAGCCGCTCCAAGGGCGCCTGGCGTCTTAACGTCTGGCGTCGAATGGTCTGTTTCGTGTTTATACGAACTTGCATACACAAGCGAGCTGCTAATAAAAACACTCATAATTAACATAAATACAAGATAAGCTTTCGGTGCCTTAAATCTTTTCATGAAATCCCCTTTTGATAATTATTAAAATCACGATTGTTTATTGCTAACCTTCTACTACGTATCCACCTCCCTTATTTACACCATTAAAATAAACTTATCATTGCTCTTCGTTCAGCTATACCCCCGTGCCCCAAAATTGATAAAGACTCGCTTTTGGGTACTATGAACAAGATCATTAAAATTCTAGTAACGCAAATAGCCTGCCAATAACCGAATAAAAATCAGAAGGCTGGATTAATCTTTTAATAACAGGGTATTAGGTTAACAGGAGAGAATATCAGCTAGTACGATATGATTTGAATAGCCTCATTATTTGGTGGGAACCACCATATGTTAAGGGCTACGTTGTGGGGAGGTGTGGGTCAGGTTAGACTTTCTGCAGTTTGCGGGGGGCAGGTCAGCCGTCTCTACCCGGCACTGTTACCCTTGGCGCAGCTTGATGGCCGACATGATCAGGTTGGCAATAATCGAGACGAATTGGATTTCGTCCTCCGGAAAGTGGCGTGCAGAGGTAGTCTGCAGGTTGATTACGCCGTAAATGTCCTTTCGGTCTGTGATGGGAAAAGAGAGCATGGCGTTGTACCTCTCCTCGTTCAGTTCCGGGAATATCTTGAAACGTGGATCTCGTGAGGCGTTGACGAGGTTCAGGGGCAGCATCTCCCTGGCCACGGTACCAGTGATCCCTTCACCGATCCTGATGCGGATTTTCCCGATATGTTCCTGCCCGTAGCCGTGGGTTGCCGTAAGCACCAATTCTTCCCCCTCCGGCAGATAGATGTTGCAGACATCGGCGTTAAGTTGTCCGGCAAGCTTGATGGAGATCGACTGCAGGACTTCGGCAAGCTCGAAATCGTAGCAGACCAGCATGCTGATCTCTTCCAGGGAGATAATCTCCTGATGTTCCCTGCTTGCGCGGTGCATGATCAGCGTCATTTTCCCTTTTTCACATTCCCCGTGGGGGGTAAAACGAGTCTCGCGATAAAACGGGTTGGTTGTCTGGACCGTCTCCGGCATGGCGCGGAAATCGGAAAAACCGCACGAACAGTTCATTTTTACCCGGCAGTTGTCGATCCGCTGGCTATTCATTACTCTTCCGCACTTGCGGCAATGGGCTGTTACCTGCATCGAGGCCCTCCTTGGGTAGAGCCAACTTTATTCGTGACCGTGCACCACAGAGGTCTGCTATCACGAAGCAACATTAAAAGCAAGTAATATTTGAGTCAATCCAGGCTCCGGAGCTCCAGTGACCTCGCGGCAACCGTACGCAGCTCAGCCAGCAGGTTGTCCTCGACCTCGATCTCGCCGCACGCCAGGCGCTGTCTCGCCAGGAGCGAGCCCCTCTCTCCCGGCACGTAAATCTCCGTTACCCCGGGAAGCTTCCTGTTCGCCTTCACCTTCCGGCAGATTTCGCCGACATTGCGGATGAATTCATCCCGGTCGCCGAGAATGCCTGGGTCGATGGCGAAGACTAGATGCCCCCAGTTCCCTTTGCTGTCCCCCATGCCGCAGAACGCCGCGCCCACCAATGGACCGGCAAGGATCTCGCCGATCAGGGCCAGGCCGGACCCCTTGTGGCTTCTATCGAAGGAGCGGATGGCGCCTTTGATGGCCTCCCGGGGGCTGGTGGTGGGCATCCCTTCGCAGTTATATGCAACGTCATCGGGAATCGCCCGCCCAGCCGTTTCCGCCTCCACCAGTCCGTAGAATGAGATCGCCGCGGTAGACATATCGAGAACGACGGGGTCCGGTTCGGCCGGGATTCCGACGGCCACCGGATTGGTGCCGAAGACCGGCTCGCAGGAGCCGTGCATGGCGACCCGTTCCGGGGACCTGCCGAACATGAAACCTATCAGCCCCTGTTTTGCCAGTTCGGAGGCAAAATAACCGATGGCGCCCGAGGAGGTGTTCGTGTTGAAGGTACCGACAATGCCGAAACCGCTCTTTTTGGCCTTGGCCACGACGATGTCCATGGCTGTGCGCACCACTACCATGGCATGGTTCCGGTTGCCGTTGATTCGTGCGGAGATGGGTGTCTCCAGTTCGACGGCAATCTTTCCTGCCCCCGGATCGATGGGTATCCCCTTGCCGATGAGTTTCACCACCCCCTGGGTGTTGCCTCTCAGTTGGGCATAGAGGAGCACATCGCTGATGACCTGCACCTCCTCCTCGCTGTAGCCGTAGCTCCGCACGGCCCTGACCGTCAACGCTTCAAGTTCACTGATGGATATCTTCATGCGCGTTCCCTCCGAAATAGCAGCACGTTATTCCCATTATGGAGCCTCTTCCTCGTAAAACAAAGGGGGCGCCTTGAAATGGATAATTCCGATTTCAAGGTGCCCCCTCAAGATGCCCGGTCAACTTACAGAAATTCAGGCTTTGGGCCCCAGACCGGCAATACATTGATCTTCGCGGACGACCTTGCGCGTGCCGCCGTCGAGACCAGAGGACCAGTCGTGCGGGGTTGCGATCGTCTCCAGTTTGTCGAGCATGCCGATTTCCCTGGCGCGATCGTAGATCAATTGCCAGGCGCAATCCAGATCTTCACGGACCTCGCACACCCCATCCCGCGAGCCGCCGCAGGGACCGTTAAATAGACGCTTAGAGCAACGGGTGATCGGGCAGATCCCCGCAAATTCGCCCAGCCGGCAGTTGCCGCAACCGGAGCACTTCTCCGTCCATACCCCCTGCGCCTCCAGAATCCCCATGAATTGCGTATTCAGACCGGGATAGACAGCGGTTTTTGGAAAACGTTCTGCCAGTGCCTGGACCCCCGCTCCACAACCGAACGAGCAGATGGCATCGTATTCCGCACCGTGGGAGCCGAGAGCGTCGATGAAAGCATCGTCGCACTGCCGCTCGATAGTGCACTCATCGACCACCACCCCTTCGCGGCCGTCGAGTTTCAGCGCCATCCGCAGCGCCGAGCCGAGGATGCCCGTCTCCCGCTCCCCGCCTGCAAGGCAGACGGTTACACAGGTACCGCATCCCACCAGCAGGACCCGCTTGTGGTCCTTGATCATGTCGCGTATTTCACGGATGTTCTTACGGTTGGCAACTATCATGTGCATCTCCATTTAAGTTTGCTTCGGCTTGCAGGGTCATTTCCCGGACTCCCTCTTCCAAGCTGGCACGTTCCGGACGCAACGGGCTCGGTCCAAGTTTGGCAAGGCGTCTGCTCATCTCGGTCACGATCTGCGCAAAACGGGGCCCCTCGGCCGAGGAGAGATTGAACATCTCCACGCGCTCAGGTTCCAGACCGATCTCGCCCAGAATCTCCCGGGCGCGTTCCACCCGGCGGCGAGCCCGCAGGTTCCCTTCGAGAAAGTGACACCCCCCCTCCAGGCAGCCCGCGACAATCACGCCGTCCACTCCGCGCTCGAAGGCGGTGAGGAGGTAGTTCACCTCAAGCTTGCCGGTGCAGGGGAGCTTCAGCACACGCACGTTGGTCGGGTACTGGAGCCGCATGGAGCCGGCCAGGTCCGCGGCGGCGTAGGCGCAGTAGTGGCAGCAGAATGCGATGATCAAAGGTTCTTGGTCGGACATTGGGACGTTTACTCCTACTTTAGAGAAACTTAAACCCACCACGGATACGAAAAACAAGGACCGTTTCACGCGGATAAAATCTGATCAATTCAGATAAAAGTCAGATAAACTTTTGAATGTTAAATCAGATTTTTATCGGATTTTTATCCGAAGTTATCCGTGTGAGGCTGAGGTTTGCTTTTGTCATGTTACGTACTCTTATGCCATTTCGGCGGCGCGACCCCGACCCGCTCCGGATAGGGGAGTTTCGCCGGCTGCTCCGATTCCGCCAGGAGCAGACTGTTCACCGCGGCAAGGACCTGGTAATCCACGTAATGGCGGAGGGTAATCGCCTTCGCCGGACACTCCGAGGCGCAGCTGCCGCAGCCCATGCAGATCACACCCTGCACCTCGGCCTTGTTGTCGGCCCCGATCCGCGGCGCCATGTAGGGACAGAGGTGGACGCAGGTCATGCAGGCGACGCACTTGTCCGGGTCCACGTAGGATATCTGACCGCTCACCGGCATCAGCTTGTGCGACAGGATCGTTGCCGCCCGCGCCGCCACCGCGTTAGCCTGGGAGATGGACTCGCCGATGAACTTCGGCGAATGGGCGGTGCCGCACAGGAAGAGTCCCTCGCTGGCGAAGTCCACCGGGCGGAGCTTCATGTGGGCTTCCAGGAAAAAGCCGTCGGCGTTCAAAGGCACACGGAGAAGATCGGAGAGTTCCTTTCGATCCGCGCGCGGCGCCATGGGTGCGGCCAGGACCACAAGGTCCGGTGTGACTTCAAGATCACGCCCCAGGGCTGGTTCGCGCACCCGCAACCGGAGTTTGTCCCCCATCTCCAGTGTTGGCGGCTGTTCGGCCTCGTAACGGACGAACAGGACCCCTTTCTCCCGGGCCTCCCGGTATGCCGCCTCGCGAAAGCCGTAGGTCCGCATGTCGCGATAGAGCACCATGACCTTTGCCTCGGGAAAGCGCTCTTTCAGCTGCAGCGCATTCAGGACCGCCGTGGCGCAGCAGACCCGGCTGCAGAAAGGGCGCTCCGTACTTCTCTGTTCGACGCACTGGATCATCACCACCGTGGCGTTGGCGGAAAGCGGCAGATCATCCCTTCCCAGGCGATCGGTCAGTTCCAGCTGCGTCAGGATCTTGCCGCTTTGACCGTAACCGTACGAGGTCGGCTTCAGTTCCGTGGCCCCGGTGGCCACAACGACCACCCCATGCTTGATCTCGCTCTCCTCGCCGTTGGCAACGACCTTAGTAGTGAAACCGCCTACGTTGCCGTCCACTTTAGCAACATGGGCGGAGAGGCGGACAGTGACGAGCCGGGAGGCGTTGACGCGCTCGATGGTCTGCATAAGGAATGCCTGGACGTCGTCGCGCTCGATCGTGCGGTGGATCTCCCGGACGGTGCCGCCGAGCTGATCGGTTTTTTCCACCAGCTGCACGGGAAATCCCTGGTCGGCCAGGGCGAGCGCCGCGGTCATGCCGGCGATGCCGCCGCCGACGACGAGCGCACCTCTATTGACCTCAACGGTATCATCCTGCAGCGGTTGCAGACGCGCCGCACGTCCCACGGCCATCCGCACGAGGTCGATCGCCTTGGCCGTGGCCTGCTCCGGGGTCGCCGAGTGCACCCACGAACATTGGTCGCGGATATTGGCCATTTCGAAGAGATAGGGGTTCAAGCCGGCATCCCGCAAGGTGTCGCGGAAGATCGGCTCGTGGGTGCGCGGGGTGCAGGAGGCGACGACGACCCGGTTCAACCGGTGCTCGGCAATCCGCGCCTTCATTTCGTCCTGGGTGTTGGACGCGCATGTGTAAACATTGTGCTCGGCCACGACCACATGCGGGAACTCCCGCGCCTTTTTCACCACCGCCTCCACGTCTACCACCGACGCGATGTTGCTGCCGCAGTGACAGACGAACACCCCGATCCGGGACGGCTCGTCGGTGATGTCCCGTTGCGGCGGGTAACTCTTGGTCCGCACCAGGGTCCCCCGGGCCGGGGCCAGAAGCGCCATTGCCCGGGCGGCTGCCGCGCTCGCCTGCATGACCGTGTCGGGAATGTCCTTCGGCTCCTGGAAGGCGCCCCCCACATAGACCCCGGGCCGCGAGGTGTCGAGCGGGGAGAGTTCGCTCGTTTTGGCAAATCCCCACCGGTTGAGCACGATTCCAAGGCGCTCCGCCTGTTCCTGGAGCGAGGCGCTCGGCTCAAGGCCGAGGGAGAGGACAATCATGTCGAACTCATCCTCGACCGGTTTCATTTCGGAATTCATGTGCACGAGGCGCAGGTTTCTGGTCCCCGGCATCTCATAGGTCCGGGAGATGAAGGAACGGACGTAACGGACTCCGAGCTTTTGGGCCCGCTCGTAATAGCGGTCGAAATCTTTGCCGAAGGCCCGCAGATCGAGAAAGAAAACCGTCACCTCCAGACCGGGCTCGTGTTCCATGGCGAGGATCGCCTCCTTGGTGGCCGCCATGCAGCAGACCGAGGAGCAGTAGTCGTTATCGCACCCGGCATCGCGCGAGCCGACACACTGGATGAACGCCAGCCGCTTCGGCGCCGTGCCGTCGGAGGGGCGGGAAAGGTGGCCGCGGGTGGGGCCGGAAGCGGACAGCATCCGCTCGAACTGGACATTGGTCAGCACGTTGGGGGCGTGGCCGAAGCCGAACTCACCCCGCCGGGTCGCGTCGAACGCCTCGAAACCTGGAGTCAAAACGACGCTCCCGACCTGGAGATCGATGGTCTCGGTTGTCTGGTCGTAATCGATGGCCCCCGCTCCGCAGACCTTGGAACAGAGCCCGCATTCGTCGCTTTGGAAATGGACGCAGGTGTCACGGTCGATGAACGGCACGCGCGGCGATGCCTGGGGATGGGCGAGGTCGATGCATGGCCGGGCGGTGAGGAACTGATCGTACCCCGTGTTGTGGGGCCGAAGCCGCCGGGCGGTGATAGTTGCGAGGTCGACGGCGCCGGCGGGACAGACGAACGCACAGGCTCCGCACGCCTGGCACTGGTCGGACTGTTCGGCGTACGCTGTTTGAACCTGTTTGCCGGTGCCGCGGCCGAAGAGGTTGATTGCGCCGCGCCCCATCATCTCGTTGCAGACCCTGGCGCAGAGCCCGCAGAGAATACATTTTCCCCCCGAGACCTTCGCAAACGGTGTGGACTCGACCCCGAGCCCTGCGGCGAAAGAGGCGAGTTCGGAGGATTCGGGGGCCTGGGCCAGGAGGAGTTCGAGGACCAATCGGCGCGCATCCCGCACCTGCCCGGTTTCAGTGTGGACCACCAGGCCGCTTTCCGCAGGATAGCTGCATGATGCCACCAGTTGCCGACCCTGGCCCCTTTCGATCTCGACCAGGCAGACCCGGCAGGCGCCGTACGTGGACAAGCCCGGATAGTTGCACAGCGTCGGAATCGAGACCCCCATCTGGCGGGCGGCGGTGAGGATCGTCGTCCCGATGGGGACTTCCGCGGTACGCCCGTCCACGGTCATCATGATCCGGTCAGCGGATGTTGCGTCCATAGTCAAGCTCCCATCCTCCCTGCGGCTGAACCGGCGGGTAACGATCCGGCCGGTCTCAGCGTCGCTTCGCTCCGTGGCGCGTCCGGAATACGGCAGACCCCGGCGGGGCAT
>JBGPCQ010000144.1:0-7465 GCA_041481895.1 Geobacteraceae bacterium
ATCTGAAGGCAGATCAGAAGTGGCAAAACAGTTGGATATGCAGAAGCTGTGGCAGCGAATTTCTGCCTGGATAGACTGCCGTCGAGCCAGGCAGGCCCGCCACCGGGCAGCGAGTCAACAGGTCGGTTGCACCAGGTGAAAACGAAGAGAGGGTCCGAGTCGGCCATGAGCACAGGAAGCCCCCAAGACAACAACAAGGCTACCCGCGCGTTTGCAATCCAGCGCTGGCGTGTGTTTCTCGAAACCTACCCGCGCATCGCGGCCGGCATGGCGCTGGGCATTGCCGTTCTCTTCCTGGTCGACCTCGCCCTCGTCTTCAAGCGCATCGAGTACGGTCGGGAGCTGACGCTCCTGCGCGCCTCCATGACTCAGGCAGAGGTCCTGCGGGTCGATACCATCGAAGCCGCGGAGAATAACCTCATGGCCATGACTGTCGAGCTGGCGCGCCGGGAGGCGCTGGGAAGCAGGGAGCTGCACCTGGCTGTTGACAGCGGGAAGAGTCTCATGTACCTGGAGCGCGAGGGGGCAGTACTCCGCGAGATGCAGGTCCGTCTGAGTCCGGAAGCGACCGTGGGCGCCAAACCGGACACCGTATGCCTGGCGCCGCCGCGGGGCAAACGGTTTGTGGCGCGTGTGGTGGACGACACCTATCGCGGGGAGATGCCAGTGTGTGCATTCGACCAACGCGGACAGCCGGTTCCGGGCAACAGAATGCTCCCGGGCGCCCTTGGTCCGCTGGCTATCATTCTGGACAGCGGTTCGGTTATCTACTCGCTCCCCACGACCGGCCCTCTCAGTGACCCGAACTATATCCTGCCGGGCAGCATCCGTGCGGAAGCTGCCGACATAGAGGCCATCAGGGCGAATCTGCAGCCCGGCATGGCTGTGTACTTCCTGTGATATGAGAGAGCGCGACCCCAAGGAAAATCTGAAGATCATGGACCGCATCGTCCGTTTTCTCGGCCAAGGCGGCGGGAAGTATATCGGCATAATAGTTACCCTCATTGCGTTCAGCGCCGCACTGTTCGTCCATACCACGGGCGTCCGGTATCGGCGCGACGTGTCCCGCCTGATTCTGGAGGATCGCCTCGACATCCTTGACAGCGCGCGCTGGAACGTGGCGGTTTCCGAGCAGATGCTGCGCGAGTCGGAACGGAGTCCGGAGCCGCAGCACAACCGACCCTACCTGGTTATCAGTATCGTGGATCGGCGTCTCTGGTACAAGCAGGGGGGAACGGTCCTTCTGACAACCAGGGTTGCTACGGGGAGCGGCAAGACGCTGGTCAAGGAGAGGGGCGCCAGTCTCTGGAAGTTCGAGACCCCGCGCGGACGCCTGGCGGTAATGAGCAAGGAGGAAAAGCCGCTCTGGGTGCCTCCGGATTGGTACTACGTAGAGCAAGCGCGCAAGCGCAAGCTGGGGTTGGCGCACCTCGAGCGCGGTCAGCCGCTGTCCGCTGCCGACGGCTCGATCATCAAGGTGGACGGCATCGATGTCGTCCGGGAGTATCCCGACGGGCGACGGCGCATCCTGCACGCCTCTGACGGCCACGACATCATCGCGGACGGCAAGGTGCTGGTGCCCCCCCTGGGTACCAACCAGCGGCGATTCAAGGGGGTCCTGGGAACCCACCGCCTGAACATTGGGAACGGGTATGGGATGCACGGCACGAACCGGCCTGAGACCGTCGGTCGTGCGGTCAGTCACGGCTGCGTGCGCCTGCTCAACGAAGATATCGCCAAGCTTTTCGAGATGGTTCCGATTGGCACGCCCGTCTACATTTACTGAATCCGTGAATCGTGATTATTATAGCGTATCGTGTGCGAGGATTGCCTGGAATTTCCTTATGGCAGCAGCAGGGTCCAGCTCTCATTTTCAATCATGAGTGTCCTTGACCGGCCCCGCCTCCTCACCCTGTTTCCTGTCGTCCTTCTCCGCCGGCGCGGAAAACTTTTTCATGTTCTCCACCATCACCCGCAGCCGCTTTTCCACCAGGCAGTTGACGGTCCCCTCCGGATAGCTCCCGTCCGAGAGCGCCTCGCCCGCAGCGACCCCGGTGAGGATCTCGATCCCCTGGTCAATGGTCTCCACGCTCCAGATATGGAATCTCCCCGCCCGGACCGCCTCGACCACCTCGTCCTTCAGCATCAGGTGCCGCTCGTTGCTCTTCGGAATGATGACCCCCTGTTCGCCGTTCAGCCCCTTGGCCTTGCAGACGGCGAAGAACCCCTCGATCTTGTAGTTTACCCCGCCAATAGGCTGCACCTTGCCGAGCTGGTTGACGCTCCCCGTGACGGCTATTCCCTGCCGGAGCGGTAGGCCGGAAAGGGCCGACAGCAAAGAGTAGAGCTCGGTGGAAGAAGCGCTGTCCCCTTCCACCCCTTCGTAGGACTGTTCGAAACAGATGGAGGCGGAAAAGGAGAGCGGCTTGTCGTGGGCGAATTTCCCCCCCAGGTAGCCGGTCAGGATCAGCATCCCCTTGTCGTGGATCGGGCCGGAAAGCTTCACCTCCCGTTCGATGTTGACCATCCCCGCCCGCCCCATGTAGACGCGCGCGGTGACCCGTGACGGCCGGCCGAAGGTGTAGTCGCCGAGGGTGATGACCGACAGGCCGTTGATCTGCCCCACTTCCGCCCCTTCCGTATCCACCATGATGGTCCCGTCGTCGAACAGCTCCTGCATCCGCTCCTCGATCCGGTTGTTCCGGTATATCTCCTCTGCGATCGCCTTCTTGACGAACTCCTCGGTTACCAGCGGGCTCCCAGCCTTGCCGGCCCAGTAGCTCGCCTCGCGGATCAGGTCGGCTATCTCCATGAACTGGGAGGAGAGCCTCCCCTGGTCTTCCACGACGCGCGCCGAGAACTCCACGAGCCCGGCCACCCCGCTCCGGTCGAAGGGGAGGAGCTTTTCCCCCTTGCAGTGGGTCGCCACGAACAGGGCATAATCCCTGAGAATCTCGGGGGTCCTGGTGATGCGGCTGTCGAAGTCCGCCTTCACCTTGAAGAGCTTGCGGTAGTCGGGCTCCAGGTAGAAGAGGAGATAGTAGATCCAGGGAGAGCCGATCATGATGATCTTCGCCTGGAGCGGCACCGGTTCGGGCTTGAGCGACACGATAGTCATGAAACGGTACTGCTCGAGAACATCCTCCACCTTGATCTCGCTGTTCCTGATGCAGCGTTTCAGCGCGTCCCAGGCAAAGGGGTTGATGAGCACCTCCCGCGCATCCACGATCAGGTAGCCGCCGGTGGCGCGGTGCAGCGCGCCCGGCTTGATCAGGGTGAAATTGGTCGTGGCGGCCCCCCCCATCTGCATGACATGCTCGATCCGGCCGAACAGGTTGTTGTAGGTCGGATTCGGTTCGAACACCACCGGCGCGCCTTGGGTTTCCTTGTTGTCCACCAGGATGTTGACCTGGTAGCGCTCGAAGGAAGGCTCCTGGCGGGGGAGCTTGAGCCCCGGAATGGGGGACTGCTGGGGGGTCTGCTCCTTGAAATCCTCCAGGTTCAGCAGAATGTCCTCCTGCACTTCCCCGAGGTAATGAATGACCTTTCCGAAAGCGGCATACTTTTCCTGCAGAGGTTCGAGGTGGTGCCCCACCGCTGCCAGCCCCAGATCACGGTCCAGCTGGGAGAGCGCCTCCTTGGTCGCCTTTTCGTTCTCCCGCACCTGCCTGAGGATGTCGTTGAGATTTTCGGTCAGTTCGCTGCCGGCTTCGCTCATTTTTGCCCGCTCTTCAGCGGAAAGGGCATCGAATTCCTCCTGGGTATAGTTGCGCCCCTCTTTCTGGGGGACCACGACGAGGCCGGAAACGGTCCTCTGGAGGGCGAACCCTTTTTCCGCTGCCTCCTTCTCCAGCGCTCCGAACAGTTCCCCGTTCTTTTCCTGGTACTCCTCGACGATGGCCGCCTTGTTGGTCTCGTACTCCTTGCTGTCGAGCGCCTTGGGTATGTTCGTCCGCACCCCCTCCAAAAGCTCCTTCATGTCGTTTGCCAGTTCGCTCCCCATGCCGGCAGGGAGGGAAAGGGAGACAGGGTTATCCGGGGCCTTGAAATTATGGACATAACACCAGTCAAGCGGCGAAGGCTCCATCCTGGCACGCTTTTCCAGGAGTTTTTTGATGGTGGAAGCCCTTCCCGTCCCGGTTTCCCCGGAGAGAAAAAGATTGAATCCGCCATTGGTCATCCCCAAGGCAAAGTCGATGGAGCGGAGGGCCCGTTCCTGCCCTATGGCCACATCCAGTTCAGGGAGATCGTCGGTGGTCGTGAAATCGAACTGGGACGGGTCGCACTCCCATCTGAGCTTGTCTACGGGCACTTTGAGCTTGTCGGTCACGGAAACCTCCTGTAATTGCATCGGCGATTGACATATCAATGTAGGGCAACCCTTGCGGTCTCGAATCAAGACCTCGAACCGCCCGCTCCCTCCGGTCGCTCAAGGACGCAAAGGACGCAAGGGAAACGCAAAAATATTTTCAAGGGTTAAACCCGTTTAGTTTCAGGTTTTCTTTGCGTTCCTCGCATTCTTCGCGGTTACAAGGTTTTCGGGGCTTGCTGAAGATCATTAGTTATCGGCTCATCATTCCGTAGGGTCTTTCCAGGGCAACCTCTCCTCCAGCAGTTTTTCAAAGCATCCGGTAACCCGCACTTTTACTTCTTCCATTGGCGGTGGAGCGCCCCTTTCCGCCGCCAGGGACGTGACCGGACAGTTGGGGAAACCGCACGGGTTGATCCGGGCAAAACCGGTCAGGTCCGGGGAAACGTTGAAGGCGAAACCGTGCATGGTGACCCAGCGCCGTACCCCGACACCGATCGAAGCCAGCTTCCCCTCCTCGGTCCAGACCCCGGTCCTGCCCGGTATCCGCCACGCCTCCACCCGGAAATCGGCGGCAATGGCGATGAGCAGCTCCTCGATAAAACGGAGGTAGCGGTGGAGATCGCGTCGCCGCCGGCCGAGGTTGATGATCGGGTACCCCACGAGCTGCCCCGGCCCGTGCCAGGTGACGTCCCCCCCCCGGTTGATGCGCACAGCCTGGATCGACGGATCGAGGATGTTCGCCTCGCTGCCGCCCGTGCCGATGGTATAGACCCGCGGGTGTTCGAGGAGCAGGAGAGTCTCCGGCGATTCGCCGGATGCAACTTTGGCAGCCAGCCGCTGCTGGATGACATAGGCGTCGTGGAAATCGATCATGCCGAGGTCGGAAATTACCATAAATCCTCAGACTCCACCACCAAGACACAAAGGGAGTCAAAACATCTTCTCATTAGCATTAATCTTCAGTTACGGCATTCTACGTCTTGAATCAAGACCTTTAACCGCCCGCTCCCTCCGGTCGCTCAAGGACGCAAAGGACGCAAGGGAACCGCAAATATCTTACAAAGGGTTAACCCCTATTAGTTTCAGGTTTTCTTCGCGTTCCTTGCGTTCTTCGCGGTTACAAAGGTTCTCGGGGCTGGCTGAAGATCAGCATTAATCGGCTACATTAATGTTTTGAACCTATACCAGCATAGTTACAGGATTCTCTAATACCCTCTTCAATTCCCTCAAAAACCGCGCGGCGTAGGCCCCGTCAATCAGCCGGTGGTCGGCCGAGAGAGTCATCCGCATCATGCGGCCGGCGGCAAGGTGCCCCCCCTTGATCACCGGCCGGTCTCCAACCGCGCCGACCGCCAGGACCGCCCCCTGGGAAGGGTGGATCACTGCCGTGAACTCCTCAACACCGAACTTCCCGAGGTTGGAAATGGAAAAGGTCCCCCCCGCCATGTCGGCCTCGCCGACCTTGCCGGCCTTGGCCCGGGCAATGAGGTCACGGCTCTTGGCCGCGATCTCTTTGAGCGCCAGCCCCTGGCACCCCTTGACGACCGGCACGAGCAGGCCGTCGTCGAGCGCCACGGCGATGCCGATGTTGATGTCGGGATGGACCGTTATGCCGCCAGCGCCGAACGAT
Organism: Geobacteraceae bacterium; assembly: GCA_041481895.1. GTDB lineage: Bacteria > Desulfobacterota > Desulfuromonadia > Geobacterales > Geobacteraceae > JAMPXD01. The sequence continues at coordinate 5,943 of JBGPCQ010000144.1, forward strand.
GCGTTCACCAGGGGGAATCTGCCGATGGCGGCAGCCGCGGCCTTGATGATGAAGTCATTCAGAGAGACCGGCGTTCCGGAACTCTTGAGCTCCTGGCGCACCCGCTCCGCCTCCCCCATCTCCACCTCGACCGTCACCGCGAAATGGGGAATGGTCCGCCACGACTCGCTGACGGTCCGGGCAATGGCCGCCCGCATCCTGGAGAGCGGCTGGACACCCCCGCCACCGGCCGCCGCTGTCTCTGGAACGACAACGGGTTCATGATCTTCCCCAGTCCCCGTTTTTGCCAGGTCTTCCTGGAGGACCCTCCCCTCCGGCCCGCTCCCCTTAACCCGGCTCAGGTCAATCCCTTTCTCCCGGGCCAGCCGCCGCACCATGGGGGAGGCTTTCTCTTCTCCCGTCGCGGGAGCCGGCAAAAGCTCCTCCTCAGTTCCTCTCTCCATGACCTCGCTGGTTTCTGAGGGTTTCCCGGCCGGCTCCGCCGGAGGGTGCTTCTCTGTTTCCGACGCAGCTAAGGGCTTTGGCGTATCCTCTGCGGCAGCTTCTGCATCCTGCTTCTCCTCCGCCGGCTTTTCAGCCTTTGATGCTTCATCCTCTTCCGGCGCTGCAGCCTCGGTGGGAGGAGCGGCTCTGCTCGCCACTTTTTCCCCATCCCCGCCGACAATTCCGATCACCGTCCCGACCGGCGCCATCTCGCCCGGTTTTATCCTGACTTCGAGAAGAACGCCGGAAGCGAACGCCTCAAGCTCCATGGTCGCCTTGTCGGTCTCCACCTCGGCGATGATCTCCCCCCGCTCCACTTTTTCGCCTACGCTCTTCTTCCAGGAGATGAGCCGCCCTTCGGTCATGGTGTCGGAAAGCTTGGGCATGGTTATCTCGGTAGACATAATTACCTCAGTATTTCGCTGCCAACGTTTCTTTCACCGCTTTGACGATATCTTCCACCTGCGGGATGCAGAGCTTCTCCAGTTTGCGCGAATAGGGCATCGGCACATCCAGCCCCGACACCCGCTGCACCGGTGCCAGGAGCCGGTCGAAGCAGCCGTCGTAGATGCGCGAAGCGATCTCCGCCCCGAGGCCGCAGGTTCGCCAGCACTCCTCCACCACCACCGCCCGGCCGGTCTTTGTTACCGATGCGACGAAGGCCGCCGTGTCGAGAGGCGAGAGGGTGCGCAGGTCGATCACCTCGCACGACACCCCTTCCTTCTCAAGTTCGGCAGCGGCGGCAAGGGCAAGGATGGTCATGCGCGAATAAGCGACGATGGTGACGTCATCCCCTGCCCGCTTTACCTCGGCCTTGCCGAAGGGGATTGTGAATTCCGGGTCCTCCGGCACCTCCCCCTTGCTGTTGTAGAGGAGCTCATGCTCCAGGAACATGACCGGGTTGTTATCCCGGATGGCGGTTTTCAGGAGCCCCCGGGCGTCCGCCGGGGTGGCCGGCACTGCCACGTACATGCCGGGCGCATGCATGAAAAAGGTCTCCAGTGACTGTGAATGCTGGGCCGCCAGCTGGCTGCCCCCGC
>JBGPCQ010000145.1:0-7450 GCA_041481895.1 Geobacteraceae bacterium
CCTGCAGAAGGTGACGGACCTGGCCGTACAGGAATTGAGCTAGCCATGGAACGGATCATCACCCGCTTTGTAGCCGCTCTTCGTGAAAGCGGCATCCGTGTCTCGCCCGGTGAGACCCTGGATGCAGTCCAGGCCCTGGCGCTGGCCGGAATAGAGCGGCGCAGGTTGACCCGGCGGCTCCTGCGCCTGACCCTGGTGAAGAACGTCAATGACATTCCGGTGTTCAATGAGGTCTTCAACAGTTTTTTCAGCCGCTTCCGGTCTGTTGCCCCGGACGTTGATATTCCCGATCTCATGGACGCCGCCATCATCAACATGGAGGGGGAGTTCAACTACCTGAACCAACTGCCGGGTGACGACCACGACGACAACGGGCCTCTGCTCAAACTGGACAGCGATATCAATCCGGAAGATTTGGCCGAACTGAAAAGCCTGACGGAGATCGATCCGGACGATATGGACGGCATAGAAATCGTCGTGCAGATGAAGGGGTACCGCGGGAAAGCGAAAGCTCCTCCCCGGCCAACCAGGCGCTATACTCAGAATCCTCTGACGATTGAGCTTAACAAGAGCAACAGCACCCAGATGGGGATCACCTTTACCCCTGAAGAACAGATCGCAATGCAGGATGTGGTTTCACGTATGATGATGCGTCTTCGCAAAGATATGAAGCGGATGCAGAACAACCAGAATCGCGGGAAACTGCACGTCATCAAGACAATCCAGAAAAATTACCGCCACGATATGGTTCCGTTCCAGGTGGCGTTGCGCCGTAAACGCCGGGAAAAACCGCGTCTGGTGGTACTTTGTGATGTAAGTTTTTCCGTGAGCCATGCTTCCCGCTTCATGCTGCTGCTGCTGCATACCCTGCATAATCAAATGCTGGATGTCCGCAGTTTCATTTTCAACCGGGAGGTGGCGGAAATCACTGAAATGCTCGCCAATATGCCGGTCAACGACCTGATGGTAACCATAGACAAGGGTGACATCGTAGATCTGGATGAAAACAGCAGTTTCGGCCAGGTTTTTCTCTCCTTCAAGAAAAGGTATCTGGAAAACCTGCGGGGGAGACCGGCCTTTATCATACTGGGAGACGCCCGCAACAACTACGACGAGGCCAATGACTGGGTTTTGGACGAGATCCGCGAGAAGGCCCGCTACATGCTCTGGCTTACCCCTGAAGAACGTGATACCTGGAGTCGCGGCGACTGTCTGATGGAAACGTACGGCTCATATTGCGACAAGGTGGAGGTAGTGAAAACGGTCGAGGATCTGAGCATGGTCGTGGAAGATCTGCTCCGCGACATCTATGCGGATCAGGCCCATCCGCTTGACAAGAAGCGCCAGCGGGAGGCCAAGGCAGCGGAAACCTACGATTCTAAGGATTATTATACCCGTGGCACAAGCGGCGGCAGTCAGCCGACTTTCGACCCTTCCGGGCGCAGCCATTGGTGATAGCATAGAACCAATCTTTATCAACAAAAGAGGAGATCGTATGAGTTGCGATAGTAATAATCACCAAATGCATATGTGTGCACTCAAAGCACAGGGACAAGACGACCTTATCAAGAGCCTTTCAGACAAACCCAATGTCGAATGCAGACAATGCGGTGCCAAGGCAAATAGCATTGAAAACATATGTGCCGCCCATTTAGGTGAAGAGGCGCCCAATGTCGAAGGTGGTCACGGCGATGTCAGTCTCGATGAAGTTGGCAAACCGCACGCGGGGTAAAGGCATTACATCTAATAAGATTCTTTGTGCCGGTGGGCATTACAAACCTGCCCACCCTGCAATTCCGAGAACCTATAGTATTGCATGAACCATGCTGCCGGTCCGGGGTTCGTCCTTCTATCGGGGAGCCATCGATACCAAATCCATAGGAATGAAAGGGGCGTGTAATGGAAGAACGAACCGGTATTACGACCTTCAAGGGCAATCCCGTCACCCTGCTCGGACCGGCGCTCAAAGTCGGCGACAAAGCGCCCGATTTCCGGGTGGTCGATACAGCCCTGGCGCCTGTAACGCTGGGCACCTTCAAGGGGAAGACCAAGATCATAAGCGCCGTTCCCTCCCTCGACACCCCGGTCTGCGACACCGAGACCCGCAGGTTCAACCAGGAGGCGGCCCAACTGGACTCCACCATCGTCGTGCTGACGATCAGCATGGACCTCCCCTTCGCCCAGAAGCGCTGGTGCGCGGCCTCCGGCATCGACCGGGTCACGACCCTCTCTGACTACCAGGAGCGCTCCTTCGCCCTCGCCTACGGGGTGCTTGTGAAGGATTTGCAGCTCCTTTCCCGCTCGATCTTCGTGGTAGACAGCGACGACACCATCCGCTACATCCAGCATGTGCCGGAGATCACGGCAGAGCCGGACTACGCCGCGGTGCTCGAAGCAGCGAAGGGGCTGCAGATCGCCACCAGCCAACTGCCGGGCGACGGCTTCTGCGGGGGGTACTGAAAGTGGCCGCAGCATGAAGCAACACCGCAGACATGGTCCGTAATAGTTTCTTATAGTGTCTTACGGGGGAACGTTATGAGCCGGATGCTGTTTTCACCAGGTCGCTACATTCAGGGAGCAGGCGCCATCAAAGAAATTGGCGTGCACGCGGCTCGACTGGGGCGCTCTGCCCTGCTGGTCGGCGGGAAGACTGCGTTGGCCTTGTGCGGCCCGGACATATCGGCGAGCCTTGAAGCAGAGCAGATCGCTTGTCATCAGGAATGCTTTCGCGGAGTCTCATCCGGTAAGGAAATCAGCCGGCTGGCGGAAATTGCCGCGACCCGGCGGGCTGATTTCATCATCGCCTTGGGCGGCGGCGCTTCGATCGATGCCGGCAAGGCTGTATCCCACGAGATGAACGTGCCGGTCATCGTGGTCCCCACCATCGTCGCCACCGATGCGCCATGCTCCGCCCTGTCGGTAATTTACACCGAAGATGGGGTCTTTGAACGCTATCTGCTCTTGCTCAGGAACCCGGACTGCATCCTCGTCGATACGGCATTCGTCGTCAATTCTCCGGCCAGGTTCCTCGTCGCAGGGATGGGGGACGCTCTTGCCACGTTCTGGGAGTCAGACACCTGTGCCAGAAGCGGCAAGCCCAATCCACTCACGGGAGGAGGCAGCCCCACCCTGGCTGCCAAGGCACTGTCGCGACTTTGCTATGAAACACTGCTGGAATCAGGCCTTCAGGCCAGGCTGGCAGTTGAGAAAAAAGTCGTCACTCCCGCCGTCGAAGCAGTTGTGGAAGCAAATACCCTGTTAAGCGGCCTGAGTTCTGAAAACGGCGGGCATGCCGGAGCGCATTCCGTTCATAATGGCTTAACGACACTGGCTGCGACAAAGAATAAGCTGCACGGCGAAAAAGTTGCCTTCGGAGTTCTGGTACAGCTCGTACTGGAAGGACGTCCTGCAGATGCCGTTAAAGAAGTTCAGGATTTCTGTTTTTCTGTCGGATTGCCGCTTTGCCTGGAAGACCTGGACGTTGTCAATCCTGCCCCTGAAGAGATCAGGCAGGTGGCTGAAGCAGCGACCGCTGCAGGGGAAACCATCCACGCGACCTGGTTTCCCGTGACCGCTGCAATGGTCGAAGCTGCCATCTGGACCGCTGACGCACTCGGGGTGAACTACAAGAAGGCGTCCAGGTAATTGCCATGCTGCTGGTACCCATGGACAATATCTGCAAAGGAGCCACATGCGTATCGAATGCGATTTCCTGGTCATCGGCAGCGGCATCGCCGGTCTTTCCTTCGCCCTCCAGGCAGCGACCAAATACAGAGTTGCCGTCGTTACCAAACGCGATATCGCCGAATCGGCCACCAAGTTCGCCCAGGGTGGGATCGCGTCTGTCTTCTCGGCCGAAGATTCCTTCGATGCCCATGTCGAAGACACCCTGGTGGCCGGAGCCGGCATCTGCCACGAGGACGTGGTCCGCATGGTCGTCGAAGAGGGCCCCCGGACCATCCGCAACCTGATCGAATGGGGGGTCAATTTCACCACCAGCGGCGAAGTCTACGACCTGACCCGTGAAGGGGGGCATAGCGCCCGGCGCATCCTGCATGCCGAGGACATTACCGGCCGCGAAATCGAGCGTGCCCTGATTGAGGCGGTACGACAGCACCCAAATGTGCAGGTTTACGAACACCACATCGCCATCGACCTGATCACCGCAACCAAGCTGGAACGTCGCCGGCTTGAGGAGAATCGCTGCCTGGGGGCCTATGTCCTGGACATCTCCCGCGGCACCGTGGTGACCTTCTCGGCGAGGATCACGCTGCTGGCCAGCGGCGGCGCCGGCAAGGTCTATCTCTATACCTGCAATCCGGACGTGGCCTCGGGCGATGGAGTCGCCATGGCCTATCGTGCCGGCGCCACCATCGCCAACATGGAGTTCATGCAGTTCCACCCCACCACCCTCTACCACCCCCTGGCGAAGTCGTTCCTGATTTCCGAAGCGGTGCGCGGCGAAGGCGCCATCCTGCGCCGCCGTGACGGAACGGCCTTCATGGAGGAGTACCACAAGTTGAAAGACCTGGCTCCGCGTGACATCGTGGCCCGGGCTATCGACAATGAGATGAAGACCAGCGGCGACGACTGCGTCTTCCTCGATATCACCCACGAACCGGCCGATTTAGTTCGCCGCCGCTTCCCCAACATTTACCAGACCTGCCTGGAATTCGGTCTCGACATGACGAAAGAATGGCTGCCGGTGGTTCCTGCAGCCCATTACCTCTGCGGCGGGGTAGCGGTCAACTCCGACGGAGAGACCGACATTCCCGGGTTGTATGCCATCGGCGAGGCGTCCTTTACCGGTCTGCACGGCGCCAACCGCCTGGCCAGCAACTCCCTGCTGGAGGCGGCGGTCTACGCCGGCCGCGCCTGTCGCCATGCGGCCGCGGCGCTCACATCAATCCGGCAGAATCGACGCGCTATCCCGGAGTGGGATGCTGGCACCGCCACCAACAGCGACGAGATGGTGGTCGTCTCCCAGAACTGGGACGAGATCCGCCGCACCATGTGGAATTTCGTCGGCATCGTCCGCTCGGACAAGCGTCTGGACCGTGCCATGAGGCGCATCAAGCTGATCCAGGACGAGATCGAGGAGTACTACTGGAACTTCATTATCACCTCCGACCTGATCGAGCTGCGCAACATCGCCACCGTGGCCGAGTTGATAGTCTCCTGCGCCCAGCAGCGCAAGGAGTCGCGCGGCCTGCACTATACCATCGATTACCCGGAACGGGATGATGTCAACTGGATGAAGGATACTTTGATCAAGAAGCAGTTGGTATAGTACGTAGAGGTTACCCGCGTTCATGGCAGACTACCCCGAGATCGTCGCTATTCCTTTCAACAACGAGTGCATCAGGGAATTCTTCGTTCTTCTGCCGCCTCAATCCCCGAACACGCTCGGACCCGGATATTGGGCCATCATCCAGGGGAACAGCGTGATCCTGCATGGTGGCGGAAACATGCCCGCCCTTCCCGAGGGCAAACTTCCCGATTGCTTGATGCCGTGCGAAGTACCGCTCTGCATCGGATTGTGGAAAGGGAGGCCACTGCGTGTTTTCTCAATCGACAGTGGCTGCGTCATTCTTCCCCCATTTGTAACAGAGGCGCTCAATGCCACGGAACAGCTGGTTGACGATGCGACCCTCAGCATCAGCGGCCTTGCCAAACAGATTCTTCACTGGGATTGGCAAAGCCGTTATTGTCCCCATTGCGGAGGAGCGACCGAGCGTACCCCTTCAGGGTGGAGCAAGCAATGCACCGCCTGCCAGGCCAAGTATTTTCCGCGCATTAACCCGTGCGCCATTGTCCTGGTTCGGCGCGACCAAGAAGTACTGCTTGTCCGCAAAGCGGAATGGCCGGTTGGCAGATACAGCCTTGTGGCGGGTTTTCTGGATTTCGGAGAGTCGCTGGAGGAGTGTGCCGCCCGTGAGGTGAGGGAAGAAACCGGCATTGAGATCACCGGCACCAACTACGTCGGGAGCCAGAACTGGCCTTTTCCTTCCCAGCTCATGGCCGGATTCGTTGCAGAGTATGCCGGCGGCGAGATTATCGTCGATCATGAGGAGCTGGAGGACGCCCGCTGGTTCCCGATCGCCGCTCTCCCAACCCTTCCGCCCAAGCGGAGCATAGCACGCCGGATTATAGATACATTTTGTCGTTGATCGATTGCCTACCCTCTGCCCTCCCGGGGCAGGTTCCGGAGAAAGAGGAAGGAGAGCGGCGGCAGGACGACCAGAAATGCATAAAAGAGCATGTGAAAGGAGTGGCGGACGCCTGAGGCATCGGCCAGCATGCCCACCAGAGGCCCGGTGCAGGCGAAGAGCAGCCGGAAGCAGAGAGACTGGAGGGACAGGATGCTCGCCCGGTTTGCGGACGGGCTTTCCCTTTGAGTGTGATTGAGCATCATTGGCCCGCGCAACCCCCGCATGCTGGTCAGCAGGTAATAGAAAAGGAATCCCCACCACCCGCCGCTTGCACCGAGCCCGAAATACCCCACCCCGATCAGGATCAGGAACAGGAGGATCATTCGCCGGTCGCCCAGGTAGCCACTGACACGATGGCTGGCCAGCGCGAAAATGGCGACGGTCAGGTTCGCCCCGGTCCAGATGGGGCCAAACCATGCCACCGGCACTCCTGCATGCTGCATGTACGGCTGAATCAACCAGACCGGGTAAAAGGATGCGATGCCCAGGACGGCGTTTAACAACATGACGTAGCGCAGCTGCCTGTTTTCCAGAAAGACGTAACGCGCCGTACGGAATGCCTCGGCCAGGTGACTGGCGGGAGAGGCAATATTCCGCGCAGGCTCGGTCAGCGAGCGGGTAAGGAGAAATGCGAGGAACCATACGGCCACCTGCAGGATAAAAGGGAGGAGCGGTGCCGCCGCATACAGGACCCCCGCAAAAATCGCCCCGAGCGCCTCGCCGGTCTGGCCAAAACCGTTCATCCGACCTTCGTGGCGTGCGTAGAACTGCTCCTCCCCTTCCGCCTTGAGGGTTTCATACAGCAGGGCGCTGTCCGAGCCGCTGATGAATGCAAGGGAGACCCCCAGCAGGATTTCGGCCACCAGCACTTGGCCAAAGGTAGCGGCAAACACGTAGATCCCCCAGCCGGCCATGCCCAATAACGACGCTATATTCAGTGCGGCCCGGTAACCGATACGATCGCTCAGATAACCGGTGGGATACTCCATTACCACCATCACTATGGACAGTATGCTCTGCAGCAGGAGAATCTGGGTCAGGGTCAGGCCGATTCGGTCCTTCCAGAAGAGGGTGATGATCGCCATCGGGAAAAGGGTCATCTGCAGGAAGGAAAAGGCGTACAGCTTCGTGATGTTGGTTTCTGTTTTTTGCATCGAGGTTAATGAACCCGTGGTTGTTTTGGTCAAAGTGCCGGCGCCCCTGCCGGTAATGCCGAGTTACGCATCCATCATACCTGA
>JBGPCQ010000146.1:0-7448 GCA_041481895.1 Geobacteraceae bacterium
CATTCCTTTCCCGCCACGGTCCGGGCGGCGGGGGAGGCCTACGGCATGGCCGGGATCACCGACATCCGCTCCTTAGCCGGCAAGCTCCACGTCAACATGCATGATCCTTTCAACGGATTCGGCCCGATCAACATGGTGGACCTGGGGGTCCTCCCCAGGCACAGGCTTCTGGACGGGCTCCTCGATGACACACTGACCGGCGAGAAGGGGCTCTTTCCGACCAACCTGACCGGCGGCCTGAAAGGGCGCGGCCACCCGTTGGGGGCCACCGGCATGATCCAGGTGGTGGAGAACCACCGCCTCATTCTCCGGAAGGGGTTTGCGGCCGGGCTTTCCCACTCCATCGGCGGTCCGATCAACAACAATGTCGTTATCCTCCTGGAAAGGTCGGACCACAATGCGCAACGCTCCCCCAAGCCTCTCAAGCCGTGGGGGCTGCCGTCCCTCGGCAAGCTGAAGCCGAAGGAGGTCACCATTGAGGCGCTTCTTGGGGATGGCGAACCGGTTGAGGGGAGTTTCGTCACCGCGACGACGCATTTCGACCACAAAAGCGGCGCTCCGCTGAGCAACCTGATCGTGGTCTCCTGCCGGATGGAGGGGGGGCGCTACAGTTTCATGTTCGGGATCGGCGGAGAGCATCACGGGAGCATCGCCGGGCTGGAGCCGGGTGACCGGGTAAGCCTGGAGCGTTCCGGCGAAGAAATCCTGGTGAATCGCATGCAGGTAAAGAAGTTTTACCAGAGGACCATCGACGGCCTCGCTGACATGGCCGGGGCAGGCTGGAAGAAAATCAAGGGGACGGGGTGAGCGGGGGTATGTTTCTCGGGAAGTTCATTGCTTTTTTTCGCGAACCGCATTACCATTCAATCAATCAGGAGCGCGATCCTTGCGTCAGGCTCATGAGGAGAAAGGCATAGCCGTTATGTCACTGGATTACCAGGACAACAGAGCGAGGTACGCCGGATACGACAAAATCATGGGGAACATCTCATGGCTACTGATCGCCCTGGTTTCCCTCGACATCAAGCTCATTCCCCTGGAAGAGACGAGCACGTACTTTCTCACGGGGTTCTGCCTCCTCCTCCTCATTTATAATATCATGGCCCGCTACCTGGTGTTTTCCCGCCGTTCAAGCCAGATCAAGACCTTCATCGACCTCATGGTCTTCCTCTTCTTCATCGTTGCCGTGAGCTGGTTTACCGGCAGGGAAACCAGCCCCTTCATATCGCTCATGTACCTCATTCTCATGGCCACCTCCCTCACCCAGGGGAAAAGGGTCACCTATTTCATGGCTGCCCTGGCAATAAGCTCCTATGTGCTTCTCGCCGCGGAACAGGCCTCCTTCGTGCTCTACCGGCATACCTTCGTGTCCCATATCCTGGAACTCTTCCCCTTCATGCTCATCGCCCATCTCGGCGCCATGCTTTCCGGGGAAGCGGAAAGCGCGCGGAAGGAGATCGAACGCCTTTCCCAAACCGATGAAATAACCTCTCTCCACAATATGAGGAATTTTTTCCACCTGGCTGAATTTCAGGAAAAATCAGCCAGGAGGTACGGAAAATCCTACGCTCTTTGCATGCTCGACGCGGACAACCTGAAGCAGATCAACGACAGACACGGTCATCTCGCCGGCACCGAGCTCATCAAGCATATAGGTGGAAATATCGCCCGAACCATCCGGGTGAGCGACATAGCCGCACGTTACGGCGGCGACGAATTCATTGTTCTCTTCACGGAAAGCTCGAAGGAAGAAGTCCGCGAGGCAGTGGCAAGGATACTGCGGAACGTTGAAGGAACCCACTTCGAGTTTCGAGGCATCATGCTCGCCACGACCCTTTCGGCCGGAGTCGCATCCTATCCCGAGGACGGGGAAGACCTGAAAACCGTCATGGCACGGGCCGACGAAGCATTATTCGTCAGCAAGAAGCAGGGGAAAAACAGGATCACCCTGGCTATTCCCGGAGCTCCGGAACAGCCTGTTTCCAGTAGTGGCGGCTGAGTCACGGCTTCGTTCCAAAATTCATTTACAAACCGTGGCAAATAATTTACATTAGCTCACCCTATTTTCCGCTCCAGGAGCATGCCATGGAAGATCTCAAGAACACCCCCCTCGTCCACGAACACGAACGTCTGAAAGCCCTCATGGCCCCCTTTGGCGGTTGGAACATGCCGATCCAGTACGAGGGAATTCTCGCCGAACATAAGTGGTGCCGGGAGAAGGCCGCCCTCTTCGATATCTGTCACATGGGGGAATTCCATTTCAAGGGGGACCTCGCTGCCGAAGGAGTTGACGATGTCTTCACGTTCTCCGTCAGTTCCATACCGGTGGGACGCTCCCGCTACGGTTTTATCCTCAACGCGAACGGCGGCGTCATCGATGATCTGATCGTCTTCCGCCTGGCGGAAGACGAGGTGATGGTCGTGGTCAACGCCGCCACCATCGCCAACGATTTTGCCGTCATCCGGTCCCGGTTGAAAAGCGGCGCCGGCTTCTCGGACATCTCTGCGGCCACCGGAAAGCTCGACCTGCAGGGACCGCTGGCACGGGATGTACTGGTTGCGGCATTCGGCCCGGAAATCGCCGGCATCCCTTATTTTAAATTCACGAAGATGAATCTTCTCGGCGTCCCGGCGATCGTCAGCCGCACCGGCTACACCGGCGAACTCGGCTACGAGATATTCCTCCCTGCGGGCAAGGTCAAGGAGTTGTGGGACCTTCTCCTGGCCGACGAGCGGGTCAGGCCGGCCGGACTCGGGGCGCGCGACGTGCTCCGTCTCGAGGTGGGGTACAGCCTCTACGGGAGCGATATCGACGAGGCGACCACGCCGTTGGAAGCGGGTCTGACTGCCTTCGTCAACTTCGATAAACAGTTTGTCGGCCGCGAGGCCCTGGTGCGTCAACAGCGGGAAGGTCTGCCGCGGGTCAAGGCGGCCTTCCGGGTCAACTCGCGCCGCTCACCGCGCCACCATTACGAAATCTGCTTCGAAGGTGAACCGGTCGGGACCGTGACCAGCGGCGTCTTCTCCCCCATGCTCGGCTGCGGGGTGGGAATCGGCTTCGTGAAGCCGGAAGTGGCGGTTATCGGTGCGCCGCTTACGATCAGACATGAGAATGTAAGCATGGAGGCGACGGTGTGCGAGTTGCCGTTCTATAAAGGCGGTTCGTTACGTACTTAAAATCCGCTACAGAGACACGGAAGTTCACGGAATAAGGCCGAAAATCTAAATTGTACGCGGAAAAGGCGAAAAAATAGGATACATGCGGATCAGGCAGAACCGGAAACCCGTTTTCAGGGTTAAGACTATAAAATCCGTCTTTTTTGATTTGATCCGCGTCCCATTATGATTTCAAGGTTTTTTCCCGTGCCTCTGTGTCTCTATGGCGGATATCCTAAGTTCTGTCGATTATCATCTTAAAATAAATACGCGGGAGGGGATATCATGACCGAAACTTACTACACCAAAGAACACGAGTGGGTAAAAATCAAGGAAGGGGTTGCCAGCGTCGGCATCACCGAGTATGCGGCCCACCAGCTGGGGGACGTAACGTTCGTGGAGCTGCCCCAGAAGGGAAAGAGCGTGAAGCAGTTCGCGATGCTCTGCGCCATCGAGTCGGTCAAGGCGGCGAGCGATATCTACGCACCGCTGTCGGGTAAGGTTACTCAGGTGAACGAGGCGCTGAACGATGCGCCGGAGATCGTCAACGAAAGCGCCGAGGACGCGGGATGGATGGCCCTGATCGAGCCCGCCGACCTGGCGGAGCTGAAAAACCTGATGACCAGAGAGCAGTATGACGACTACCTGCGAGGTCTGGAATGAGCCAGGCCGACTATTGTCCGAACACCCCGGCGGAAATTAAGGAGATGCTCGCTGCCATCGGGGTCGCCAGCATCCAGGATCTGTTCGCTCCGATCACCCCCCGCCTGCGCGCCCGCTCCTTCGATCTGCCGGCGGGGATGTCCGAGTTTGAGCTGCTCCAGAGGATGAAGTCCCTGGCGGACAGCAATGCGCAGAACATCATCCCCTTTGTCGGCGGCGGGTTCTACGACCACAGCATCCCTGTAGTGGTCGATCATCTCTCCGGACGGGCCGAGTTCTCTACCGCGTACACCCCCTACCAGCCGGAATGCTCGCAGGGAACCCTGCAGGCGCTCTTCGAATACCAGACCGCCATTTGCCGGCTGACCGGCATGGAGGTTGCCAACGCCTCCCTGTACGACGGCGGCACGGCCCTGGCCGAGGCGGCCATCATGGCGCTGCGCGTCACCGGGAGGAACCGGCTGGTTATCGACGGGGCGGTCAACCCGTTCTCTCGGGAAATCATCCGCACCTACCTGGCCAACCTCGACGTGGAGATCGTCGAGATCGCCCCGAAGCAGGGGCTGGAGGATGTGGCGCGCCTGGATGCGGCGCTTGACGGCGCTACGGCCGCGGTCATCGTCCAGAACCCGAACTTCTTCGGCAGCCTGAACGATTTTACCGGCCTTGCCGCCGAAGCCCATGCCAACGGCGCCCTGCTGATCGCCTCGGTCTATCCCGTGTCGCTCGGCATGGTAAAGAGTCCCGGCGAGATGGGGGCCGATATCGTGGTCGGCGACGGCCAGAGCCTGGGGAACCCGCTCTCTTTCGGCGGACCGTCCTTCGGCTTCATTGCCGCGAGCAAGAAGTATATCCGCAACATGCCGGGGCGGATTGTCGGCGAGACGGTGGACCGGGCCGGAAGGCGCGGCTTCGTGCTCACCCTGCAGGCGCGCGAACAGCACATAAAAAGGCACAAGGCGACCTCCAATATCTGCAGCAACCAGAGCCTCTGCGCTCTGAGGGGGCTCATCTTCCTCGCCAGCCTCGGCAAGGAAGGCTTTGCGGAACTGGCACGGCTCAACTACGACAAGGCCGAGTTCGCCAAAGAGGCGTTGGCTGCGGTGCGCGGGGTATCGGTGCTGAACGGCCGCGCCACGTTCAACGAATTCGTCATCAGCGTCTCCGGGAATGCCGCCGACATCGCGGCCAGGCTGTTAAAGGACGGAATTGCCGTCGGGGTGCCGCTCGGGAAATACTACCCGGACCTCGACAACTGCCTGGTGGTCACGGTCACGGAAAAACGGACGAAGGACGAGATACTTGCCTTCGCCCGGAAACTGGAGGGAGCGCTATGAAGCTGATCTATGAAAAATCGACACCGGGCAGACGCGGTGTACGGCTCCCCGCCTCGGACGTCCCGGCTGCCGGGGCTCTTCCGGCGAATCTGCGGCGTGCAGCTGCCGCGGAACTCCCCGAAGTGAGCGAACTGGACGTGGTGCGTCACTTTACCAACCTCTCAAGGCTGAACTTCTCGGTGGACACCAATTTCTACCCGCTCGGCTCCTGCACCATGAAGTACAACGCCAAGGTGCTGGAAAACGCCGCCGCTCTCTTCGCCACCAGTCATCCCATGGTCGCCCTGCTCCCCGGCGGGGAAGCGTCCGCGCAGGGTTCCCTCAATCTCCTCTTCGAGTTGGAGCAGTCGCTGGCCGAGATCACCGGCATGGATGAGGTGACCACCCAGCCTCTCGCCGGCGCCCACGGCGAGATGACCGGCATCATGCTGATCGCCGCCTACCACCGGGCCAGGGGGAACAAGAAGAAGTACGTCGTCGTCCCCGACTCGTCTCACGGCACCAATCCGGCCAGCGCCGCCATGGTGGGGTATGAGATCATCACCATCCCGTCCGCCCCCTACGGCGACATGGATATCGACCTGTTCCGCCAGGCGATGACCGACGAGGTGGCGGCGGTCATGATGACCTGTCCGAACACCGTCGGCCTGTTCAACCCGCACATCGCGGAAATCTGCGATATTGCCCACGAACACGATGCCCTCATGTACTACGACGGCGCCAACCTGAACGCCATCCTGGGGAAGGTGCGCCCTGGCGACGTCGGCTTCGACGTCATCCACGTGAACCTGCACAAAACGTTCGGCACCCCCCACGGCGGGGGTGGTCCGGGAGCGGGGCCGGTCGGCGTGAAGAAGGCGCTCATCCCGTTTCTTCCCGTGCCGCGCCTGGTAAAGGGAAATGACGGCAGCATCCGGATCGATCAGGACAACCCGCGGAGCATCGGGCGGACCGCCAATTTCTTCGGCAACTTCGGGGTCATGGCCAAGGCGTTCGCCTATATCACCATGCTCGGGAGGGAAGGGCTGATCCGGGTGAGCGAGCAGGCGGTCCTGAACGCCAACTACATCATGAGCCAGCTGAAATCGCACTACGATCTCCCCTATGACCAGACCTGCATGCACGAGTGCGTCTTCTCCGCCAGCCGCCAGCTGAAAAACGGCGTGCACGCCATCGACATCGCCAAGTACCTGATCGACCGGGGCTACCACCCCCCCACTGTGTACTTCCCTCTTATCGTCAAGGAAGCGATCATGATCGAGCCGACCGAGACCGAGAGCAAGGAGACCATGGACGAGTTCATCGCGGTGATGAAGGAGGCGGCGGAGATGGCCGAAAAGGACCCGGCGGCGCTCCTGGCCGCGCCGGTCACCATGCCGATCAGCCGGCTCGACGAGACCAAGGCGGCCCGGGAGCAGAACGTCTGCTGCGGGATCTGAGGAATAGAGAAATTGCGACATGAAAAGCCCCGGGTGTATTCCGGGGCTTTTTTTCTGCCGGTTCCCTGTACCCTGCCTTTCCGGTTGACTTTGCCTAGCTAAAGGTGTATTAAAAATACTTAATTTTTATATGTTACGGAGGGCATGAAGAATGGATTCCGAACATCGAAGGGATATGCGATGATTTGAGAGCCGCCTTGGTAAGAGATTTCTGACGGGCGGTTTTTTTTGTGCGGCCAGATTCTCCAGCAACCTGAACTGCCAGAACAGACAATGAAAGGTCCATTTTCCCGTGAATGACATCCAGGAACGAATCGCAGTCAGCTTCAAATCGCAGGGCCTGATGGCGACCCTCGGCGCGCAGCTTGTCTCGGTTGCAGATGGTGAGGTGCAAATAGCATTGCCATTTTCCGAACAACTTTCCCAACAGCACGGCTATGTTCACGCTGGCGCAATAACAAGTGTTGTTGACAGTGCATGTGGGTATGCAGCGTTAACCAAGGCACCGCCCGAGTGCGAGGTTGTCACAGCCGAGTTCAAGATCAACCTCTTGCGACCTGCGATTGGCGAACGATTCTTAGCAATCGGAAGGGTACAGAGTTCGGGCAAGCTTCTCACAGTCTGCACAGGAGAAGTCCGAGCTTTCGCGGGAACCGCCTGCAAAGTGGTTGCCATCATGCAGGCTACGATCGTCAATGTTCGTTCGTGATGCCTAACCCGCCACTGGTATTTAGCAAAATGAGCAGTAAAGGGACTTGAGGTGACATATGAAAGTGTTCTTACTCGTATTAATTGGCATATTGACAGGTTTAAATGCTTTTGGAGGTCAATTAAAAGATGATTACGAACTAAA
>JBGPCQ010000147.1:0-7440 GCA_041481895.1 Geobacteraceae bacterium
GGGAATTGACCGTAAAGTGGGTGCCGTAATAGAGCAGTAAACCAATATACACTGCAAATCCGATAAGATAGTCGAGGAAATTAATTGCTACACCTGATAATGGAATAATTTCACGGGGGAAATAAATCTTGGTTATCAGGTTAAAGTTGCCGGAGAGGCATGGAATGGCGAAATTAGTGGATGCAGCAAAAAAAGTCCATGGCAAAATGCCGGCATAAAAAAAGAGCACATAGGGATAATCCTTGATCGCAGTTTTCAGTATGACACCGAATACAAGCACAAAAAGCAGCATCATGCTCATTGGCTGCAAAACCGCCCAAAGAACACCTATGGTGCTCTGTTTATATCTTATAAGAAACTCTCTCCAGAAAAAAACGAGGAGCAGGTCTTTATATTCCAAGAGACGAAACAATATAACCTCTTCGAGTTCAATTAGTTATCAGCTATAATGTAAGCCTGACCTTTTGAATGAACCAGTTATAACTCCTAGTATAAATCCAACACCAAAACGCCCCATTTCCCGGTGTTTTCGAATGGGAGAAAAAATCAGCGGGAAATGACGACCGCAATTAACAACTATCATAAGCCATACAAAAAACGGATAACGATTCCTTATATCAAAGAATGATCTCCCAACTGCCTTCGGTTTATTCAGATTATCTATCAAAAGTGGGGGGTGATAATACTCCAACTCAGGTGTTTTGATGGATTTTTTCCCGGCACTCAAAAACCTCAGGCTAAATTCCACATCTTCCTGCCCAATGAAACTTGAAACAAACCCACCAAGCTCTGCAAGCGTTGAACGGCGATATGCAGTACACCTGCTGGTCATGTAATAAGGATCGTGAAATCCATACTTTCCCTCGATCAAAGAATAACTTGCCATGCCATGAGGAAGGATGGCGTCAACTGCCCCACTTTTTGAAAAGAGGTCAAACAGAATTCGAAGAAAGTCTTTTTGAAGGATAACCGTGTCATCGTCGAGAAAAAGAATAAAGTCGCCTCGTGACCGGGATAGAGCATAGTTACGGGAATACCCCATTAAACCGAAATTATTGTCGAGAGGGGAATATCTGATCTGTAATCTGTCAGAAAACTCTTCAGCAAGTTTCCTCCCAGGATCGGTGCCCCCCCGATCTTCGACAAGGATAACCTCAAAATTATCTTTATGAAAATCCTGTTGAGACAGTGATTGGAGAATTCCGTTAAGTAGATCGAGCCGTCCGTAAAAATTGATCAAACATGAAATGCGGAGACCATCGGCAGCGGGTGGAACATTACAATCGCCTTTCAAGTCAAATGGTAAACATTTATAGAGCAATTTCAGAAGACGTGTTCGCACATTAATACCTTCCGTAAATATCCCATGCTACCATAATCACCCAGGAAAAGCCCACAACAAAAAGCATCTTGTCCCTGCAGAGTGATTCGGTCGGATCACCCGATTTGCCGGTCTTGACAAGATAAATATACCGCAAGAGTCCAAACAGGCAAAGCGGAACTGTATAGACAAGTTTATGACTGGATATGACATACATCGTGTATGTGACAAGAACAGCCGCTCCCGTCATAAACAAGATGCCTTCAAGTACTCCTTCGGGATAGCTGTTCAGGCTTTTCCTGTGCAACCCTGCGCCGCTTCCCATCAGGATTCGTTCGGAGAATCTCTTGCCGGTACTGAGAAACATAGCGAGAAGAAAAACAGACAAGAAAAGCCATTCTGAAATGACGATACTGAATGCTTCACCACCTGCAAACAGCCGGAACAGGAAGCCGGCCGAAATGCAGAAAATATCCAAAATGGGAAATTCCTTGAGTTTCAGCGAGTAGAGCAGGGAAATCGAAAGATAGGCAACAAGGAGGAGCAGAAATACAGTTGAAACCTGGTACCCGAGCATCAGCGAGGCAAACATGAGAAAGAAAGACAGAACAGATGCAACGCATTTATTCACCGTTCCACTGGCAACCGGACGCTGCTTTTTTGTCGGATGACGCGCGTCATTATCGGCATCAAGGATATCGTTCAGAATATAAGATGAGCTTGATGCAAGACAGAACGAGAGAACCGGGACAAATGATTTTACCAGCAACCCCGGTTCCAGAAGAGCCCCTCCCAGGAAGGGGGGGAAAAGTATCATCAGATTTTTCAGCCACTGGACCGGACGAAGGAGTTTCACGTATGCTGTATTGACCAAAGCCTGGCACTCCCCATTACCCGCAGCAGACTCGTTTCCATTGATTTATTGGCCTTTTCCCCTGACTATATCCAGAAAGAAATCCTCGAGGCTCTTCCGCTTCGGCTCAATTAGACTGATCTCATTGCCAGCAGCCTCTGTCTCACGCATTGCCTCGGAAATCTCATCTTTTGCCACGTACCGTTGTGATGTTATTTCCGTTCCCCTCTCGCGGACAGTCAGGTGATACCCGATAACACCCCTGGTCATTATGGTCTCCACCCGTTCCACGCTTTGCAGTTCACCCTGAAGAATAATGCCTACCCGGTCACACACCGATTCGACGTCCGCAATGATATGGCTGCTGAAAAAGACGCTTCTGCCCCGTTTTTTCAGTTCCACTATTATATCCTTCACCAGCGCCCTGCCGAGCGGGTCAAGGCCGCTCATGGGCTCATCGAGAATATAGATCTCAGGATCGTGCAACAGGACTTGCGCAATACCGAGCCTTTGCACCATTCCCTTACTGAAACTGCGGATCGGGCGTTTGCGCGTATCCCACAGCTCAAGGAGCTTGAGCACCTTCTCGGTTTCTTCTCTCAATAGCGAAGAAGGCATCGCAAACGCCTTCCCCACAAATTGGAGATATTCCTCCGCCGAGAGATAATCATAAAAGGCTGGGTTTTCAGGCAGATAGCCGCAATATATTCGACTATCAGTTGAGGCAATATCCTTGCCCATTATGCGCGCAGTTCCTGCCGAAGGGCGGATGAGCCCCATCAGGGCTTTTATGGTGGTACTCTTCCCGGCGCCGTTCGGGCCGAGAAAGCCGAACACCTCCCCTTTTTCTATCTCCAGCGTGAGCCCTTTGAGGGCATTGACCCTCACGCCGCGTTTTCCTCTGTAAGTCTTTGAGAGCTTTCGTATCTCGATCGCATGCATCTCAGTTTTTCCCCCTGCCTTCGTTACTTTCGCCGGAACTCTTGCGTGGTGCGAAAGCGAACTTGCTTGTCGTTGTAACCTTTCCGTCAGGTTCGAAATAGTACCTTCCCCCATAGGGGTCTACTGGCGGCGGCGAAAGGAAATCATTCTGTACGAGCAGCTCCACTGAGACAGGAAAGGTGCCGGTTGCCTCCAGGTACTTGTCGCGCGCGACTTCGATGCGGCGCACATCTCTGAAGGCAGAAAGCCTGATCTGGTATGTCTTCCTGATCGCCGGGTTCTTTTCCCCCTTTTCCATGGCGAAGAGATAGGCGATAGCCAGGTCAGTCCGGCCGGACTCCTGCATGTATCTTCCCGCAAGCCTCTTGAACAGGTCGGAACCGGAAAGCTCCCCCGCCCGCCGGTAATATTCAGCCGCTGCCGCATAATCCTTGAGAAAATATGCATGATTGAAGCCAGCAAAAAAAGGGAGATACCAGTCCCAGGTGCGGTAGCGCATCCCGTAGTCAAGAAGACTGTTCGCGATATCCACCTTCCCCACGTCCCAAGCGAGGACGGCCTGGGCAAAATAATAGCCGTCCATGTTGTATGGGTCAATTTTCAGTGCGGCATGGATGGCGCGGGAGATGGCGGGGTAATCGGGGGGGACGGAAAACTTCGTTGAATCTTTCTCAAACAGGCTGCCATAGTACATGATGACTTTTGTGATGATGGATGCAGCCAGAAACTGCTTCTGGTCGCCGGAAACAATCTGCAGGACTTCGGCCCGAGGAATGACGCCGAGTTTTTCCTCATAGGGTTTGCGGTTCATGTAGTGCGTAAAAGGGGTCAGAATCGCGAGATACGAACCGAGCAGAACCGCCAGGAGCATCAGAAAGCTTTGCAGGCGCATAACTATATCCTACTCCATTTCCCGGCGGGAAAAGATTGCAGCGGCAACAACCAAAACGAGAGCAGTGTAGATGATGAAGTATGCAATAGTCAGCGCCAGGCCCCGGTAATTCAAGGATATGCCGTAGATGGCATTCACCTTCAGGTCAAACGCGGAGAAATTGGGAAGGAAATAATAGAGCGCAGTGGCGGTCTTGCGCACCAGCGGAGCCAGTGTCTGACCGGCCTGGGAATGGACGTAGTCATAGACCTGCTGGGTAGCCCCGCCGACCAGAAAAACTGCAATGGTTCCGAAAATAGGGAGGAAGAACGACGTGCTCACCGAAGAAAAAAGCACGGCAAAGGCCGCAAGAAAAATATACTTCAGTGCGTCAAAACCGACAGCAGCGACGATCGCTTCCCAGGCTACCGGCCGGTCAGGCGGATAGCCGCCGGAAACGAACAGCACCACCAGCACGGAAACAATACCGAGGAGAACCGCGGAGAGGAGGAGAAAGAGGGCAATCCCGGCAAAGCGGCCGAACAGGTAGCTCGAGCGGGTCAGCGGCAACGACAGCACGCTGAAGGTATAGCGCCGCTCGATGTCTTTCCAGAGGGAGGTGCCGCCGAGGAAAACCGCCAGCAAGAGCATGATGAACGAAACCAGCGACAGCGACAACGTGATGGAGAGTTCCGTCACCTGCCGCATCGAAAGCCTGCTCACCATTGGAATTGCCAGGAAAACCAGGGCTGCCGTCATGATGCCGTGAAATACCCGGTCGCGGAAAATCCCTCTCAAGGTCACGCCGATGACAGTGGTCATTGTTTCAGTACCCCTTCCGCCTTGTTACTGTTTCCCGATTTGGCCGAGAGCTTGGCGACAAGCTTCTCGGCTGGTTTACGATAATAGATATCCTTTGGCGCTGTTTTGCAGACTACGGAGAATGCCGCCAGCGCCTCTGAATAATTCTTTTCATGCAAATTCACAACGCCGAGACGGTATTGATAAAAAGGGTCGCCGGTAATTTCATACAGCCGGGAAAGCCGTTTGACTGAATCTCCATAGACCGCACCTGACGTTGTTTTCCCCCGGATAATTTCAACCTTACTCACCTCCAGCATCTTCTGCAGGATCAGTACCTCATGCTTGCCGGGGTTCAGCAATGCATCCTGCAGGACCCTGCGTGCTTCAGCATAATCGCCGCTGTTCGCCAAAGCCCCTGCCTTGTTAATGATGCCATACTGAAAATTCTTCAAATCTTCCCGGGGCGTGAACGACTTGTAAATCGCCTGCGCCTCTTCCGTCCTCCCCATCCTGTTCAGGGCTACGGCAATCTCGTTTTGCGCCGGCACAAAGCCGGGAGACTTCCGGAGTGTGTCCCGGTAAAGGGCCAGATTGTCCTGCCAGAGCAGATTCCGGGTAAAGGTGCCATAGCAGGCGACAATTGCAAGCAGACCGGCCAGGACAACAAGCCGATTCTGATGCTGAATGCCTTGGCGGCACTGCCCCAGTGACAGCATGATCCCCAGAGTGAAAAAAGCCGAGGGGATATACATGTACCGCTCTGCAACCGGTGTCCATGTGGTGTTCAGCAGCGGGATCATCAGGGCGGAAGCACCGACTGCGGCTGCAGCGATAAAAAAGAATGAGGTGATGGTCCGCCGTGTCAGGAGCCAGGCAATCAAGATACAAACAAGCAGACCGATAAAAATATAGAAGTCGCTGACATGTATGATGCCGAAATTCAGCGGGAATGGAATAAACAGTTTTTTCGCGTAAAAACCGGCAGTCTTTATAACCACACGGATGGTCGCCAGCGGGTCGGCACTCTGGCTGCCTGCAACATGGGTTACCACCCTGGCAACTCCTTCATCACCCTTCGCCAGCGCCTGCATCCGGAGTAGAAAATAACCGGCACCAGCAAGGATGACGATGATGGCATGGGGAATGGCCTTCAGGCAGGACATCCGCAATGGGGGGGCATCCGCTTTGCCTGCCTGGAGATACAAAGGGAGGATAATCGCCGCGGGGAGAAAAAAAAGAGCGGTTTCTTTGGAGAGACAAGCCAGAAGCACAGAGAGTGCGGATAATAAAGAAAATACCAAAGAAAAAGGACGATTAAGGAGCAGCCAGACCGACAACAACAGAAAAAAGGCGGCGAGCAGGTCGGTGCGCCCGGAAATCCAGTTGACCGCTTCGGTGTTGATTGGATGAACGGCAAACAAAACTGCTGCGGCCAGCGGCAGAATAGTAGAACGGAGATCGAGCAATGAAACCGTCTTGCGGGCTATGAAGAATACCAGCAGGGTGTTGCCGAGATGGAGCAGGATATTGTTGAGGTGCATGAAGCTTTCTTCAAGCCCCCAGACGTATTTATCGATCAGAAATGATGTCTGCAACAGCGGCCGATAGTAGCCGCCGGAACCGCCGGGCAAAAATATAGTTCGCAGACTGAACTGGTCCGTGTTGAGCAGGTGGAGGTACATGCCGGAGTCGTCAACCGAATTGAGCGGCGCGAAGATGGCCGGATAGTATATTCCGAGCACGACGGCAACGAGCAGCATGATGTGGTAACGAAGGCGCATATTTTGGCTATGGCAGGCGTAAAGTAGAAAAAGCGGGATGCCGAAACATCCCGCTCTGATAAAATAACCGGGAAACGACCAGGATCAGTAGGTGGTCCAGCCGCCGCCGGTATAGGCCGCATTATCTGATTGGGCACCAACATCTCCGACTACAAGATCGCCCGCGGGTTTAGGAAACCAGTAGATAGCGGTCGAATCGTTCGCCGTACCAAAAATTTTGGAACCCTTTGAGTGTTTGGTGGTTAACGAATAAGTTATCGGTTGTGCGGTGTCGAAATTCACTATTGCTTTGACACCGGTGGAAAGCTTGACAACGGGATTCGTAGCATTTTGTGCAATAGTAGAGGTTGAACCGCCATAAATGGCGGCACCAGAGTCAGACGGCACATGAGTAGCCAGATCCGAAGCGGCAAAGGCCGAGCCGGCAAATGTGAGCAACAGCGAAGTCAAGGCAAGAATCTTTTTCATAATATCCTCCATGAATGTTAGTTATTAAGGCTTCTGGTATAAAAAATTCGGATAGGTCTGTGCGTCGGCATTGAACGCTTCCATGCCGGTCTTGAAGTTCTTCAGGTCGGAGTTGGAAGCGCTGTTGTACGCCTTCTCACGGTAGGCGGCGAACTGCGGGATGGCAATGGCCGCCAGGATGCCGATGATCGCCACGACGATCAGCAGTTCGATGAGGGTGAAACCTTTGTTGCTTCTCAGTTTTTTCAACATAATGATCTCCTTTCAATTTTGGTTGTCAGGGGTACCGACACCGTACAGAGTCTATCCTTCAACAGCTAGGCAAAATTTTATTTACATTTAAACACTAGCAAGGGGTATACCAAACTGACCAGAGGATTATTACGTTGCATTTCCCGAC
>JBGPCQ010000148.1:0-7391 GCA_041481895.1 Geobacteraceae bacterium
CACGGTTTGTTCGGTATCGTGGCCTGCATCTCCGACTAAAACGAGCGCGGCGTTGCCAGTAACTTCCGGGGTCACACGGAAATCACCTGTGGATTACACGCAGGAGCCGGCTTCAACATTAATTTCTATGACAACAGGTTCGTGGGTCCTGAGGGGAAGTACCACCGGGCCGAGCCTTTATTTGGCGGCCGGCATATGAAGCTGGATGGGTTTCTTGCGACTGCCGTTATCGGCGGTTGCAGTCAAATCAAAATCCTAAAGGAGTAAATACCATGAAATCCAGCACGAAGGACCAGGCGGAAGGCACGTTTCACGAACTGAAGGGTAAAGTTAAGGAGGTCGCCGGGAAACTAAGCGATAATCCAAAGTTGAAAGCTGAAGGTACCGGTGAAAGGATAGCCGGCAAAGTTCAGGGAAAATTCGGTCAATTCAAGAAGGTTTTGGGGAAGTAGTGTGAGCGGCGTATCATGCACCGGCGTTTCCTTGGACCCCCGGCTGCGATTGCATGATTCACCATAACCAGGACTCCGAATGGCAAGAGGTCTTCGGAGTAGAAGCTTTAGGGGAGGCACTGTATGCAATTCTATGAATACAGAGGTTATACAATTTATCCTGCTCCGCATTTAGTAATTGACTCTGGCTATTGGAGTATCGAGGCAATAGTTGAATATAATAATTCGACTAATAAATACAGTAATGATAATATGTATCCTACAAAAGGAGAAGCTGTTTTTCATTCCATACAATATGGCAAGAAATTAATCGATAACGGCACTGTAATGTTTAATGAAGCAGTATAAGCACACTCACATAAAGCAAGTTTGCTCCACCTGCTAAATAGTGTCCATCCGGAAACTCCGGATGCGGCACTATTTGTTTCCAATTCGGAAACTAAATAACGTCCCACTACTTTTCATGAAAAGGATACGAAGCAATGGTTCGAGTTTTTAGCACCGCACGCACGCTCTGTGCAACATTATTGGTTGCAGCCTTCCTTATGACGGGATGCGGTTCAAAGTCATCCTCGCTTACTGGTGGCGGGGGGAACGCCGTAAATATCAATCCTACGATACTGCTGGCAGGCATCACCAACAGCATTCAACAGCCGATTGCTCGAGCATTGGGCGGTTGGGATTGGGGGAGTTTCATCAGCAGCTTCGGCACTCTCCTCACCAGCTTCAGGTATACCCTCGATATGCAGAAGGTTACCTATCAATCCACCGGGGCGGACGGCAAGGTACACTCCATGACCGGTCTGCTGATCCTCCCGAGAGCAATCTTCGGCGCCAAGCCTTCGGTGCCGATTCTCATGTATCAGCACGGGACAGAGGTTTACCGGCCTTTCTCGCCGTCCCGGTATCTAACCCACCAGGACAGGCCCACTGACTATCCGGAAGTGATGGTCGCAGCAGCGATCGCCTCCACCGGCTACGCCGTTGCCCTGGTCGATTACGAGGGCATGGGGGACAACACCGATACCCAGCCCCATGTCGTTGGCGCCACGCTTGCGCAGCAGGTGGTCGACCTGCTCAGGGCAAGCCGCGACATAATCGGCGGAACAGCGGGGAACAGCAGCTCACCCTGCACGTGGAACGCCCAGCTCTTTCTCATGGGGTATTCCGAGGGGGGGTATGTGACCATGGCGGCAACGCGGGAACTGCAGCTCAATCATGCCGCCGAGTTCACAATCACCGCCTCGGCCCCCCTCTCCGGTCCCCATGACCTCTCCGGCGTCATGCGCGGGGTAATACTCTCGAACAGCACCTTCAAGGCCCCCTACTTTCTCCCCATGCTCCTCACCAGCTACAACTACGCCTATGGTGGGCAGACGACGCTCTTCAGCCCCGGCTCGGCCATGCTCCCCCCATACAACACGACTATTCCCCCGCTCTTTGACGGTACTTCGACATCGGACACGATCAGCGTGGCGATGGGGATGACCTTCAGTCCGGTAAACCTGATCGTGCCGAAGAGCACTCTGACCCAGCAGTTCATTGACCAACTCACCCTCGACACGAGCCCTGTGGTCGCCTTACTGAAGGAGAACGACTCGTACAGGTTGCCCGGGCAAGTGAATTCCGTCTGGGTGCCGAACGTACCGATGCGGATGATCCACCACAAGAGCGATGACCTGGTTCCCTACGGCAACTCCCAGGTCGCCTTCAACGCCTTCAGCACAGCAGGGGCGAAGAACCACGTTCTGCGGGGTCCCGGGGTCGAACTGGTAGCAGAACCCGTCCTCATAAACTTCTCTTCCGACCCGGTCAAGACGGTCCACTTCGCTGCCGCCTTCCCGGAGATGAGTGATGGGTGGAAATGGCTCGACAGCTTCAGGAAATGAGCATGAAAACGGAGTGATTCGGAAGCAAGCATAACCGGGAGATCCGGGGAAGCGGTTCTCAGGGAGGCATAACAGGAGACCAGCATTACATCTTGGGACAGTACAGTGGCGCTGGTACGCGTCATTCAAGGTCGTATGGTACTGCAGGCCGTAAAATCCCGGCATGAAACAGTTCAGTTGAATAAAAAAGGGCGCACCGCGATGCGCCCTTTTGCGCATATCTGCTCAAAACGATATGTTGAGACCCGCACCGTAGTAGTCTGCCCGCAGTTTATAGAACTGGCCGAAGGGCAGGTTGCCGCGGTAATATTCACCGAAAATCTGAATGGCCCGTTTTACGGAAAAGGGGCTGCGGATGTTGATGCCGGCTTTGGCGCTTACGTCGGGGTTCCAGGCGGTTTCCTCCCAGGCATGGCACACGACGCTGGCGAATGGGCGCAACGACGACTTGTAGAGTGGCGTCGTGCTCAGATAATCGATGCCTCCCTGGACGCTGTAGCGCTTGAGGGAGGAGTCGGTGTGGAGGATATACGAGGGCCCGGCGGTGAGCCGGATCCCATTCCATTCCCAGCCGCCGAGCAGTTCAATCGTCTCGAAGCTCAAGTTGATGCGCGTTTGCCGCAGATCCGGGCGCTGGGGGAGGAGGAGGAACTCGTCCCCCAGGTGTGAGGACTGGTGGAAGAAGCGCGCCCGCGCCGACCAGGGGCCGTTTCGGTAGCTGAGCGGTAAGCCGATGATATAGTCGGCGTTGATCAGGTCCATGGAATCGGAGTCCAGATTGAACTGGGCGAGGACCGCCCCGCTGATGCCGAACTGCCAGGCGTCCGCCTCGCCCCAGCCGGGCCAGCGCACCAGGCCGAAGCTGTCGCCAAACCCGACCGAGCCGATGTTGAAACTGTCCCCTGGGAGGTTGAGGCGGAGAAAGGTGACATGGGTGCGGGGCTCCTTGGGGCTTGCCAGCGGAGCGTAGAACTGTGGGTCTTCGGGGAAGAGGATGGTTTCCCGGCTGGCGCCCGGCTCGGTTTTCTCTGGCGGCACGTTGCCAAATGCTGCGTTAAGGGGAAGAAGCATTGCCAGGACCAGCCATACATTGAAGTTTCGCATCGTGAGCTCCTTTATCGTGGACCCTGCAGCCCGCTGTTTTCCTAAGGTTAAGGTTTTTTAGTGCAATGTCAAGGGGGGGCGCTCCTTTTCCGCGGTCTCTGCAGTCCGCCGTCAACGCCGCCAATGCCGCCGGCCCTTACAAAGCTGATCCACGCGAGCTAAGTGGTATGGTCCTTGCCCGTAAAAGCTAAATTCCTGACTTTGTCCTTTCTATCTTTCAAATTCCGTTCCTTTTTTTCTTTCAGATGGCTCTCAAGGTGGATCAGCACATCGCCCTTCTGTTTGAGGATAAGTTCCCTTGAAGGACTCGTCGTGTCGATTGAGGGATTGGCCGCCTGGATAATGGCTTCTGTGGGTTTTCTCGTCTCTACGATACTAAGCGGCGTGTATTGATGCTCCTCCTTGGCTCCGGGCTGGCTGGATTGGTGGTATTGAGGAAAAAGTTCAAGAAAGCCTGAACAGGCTTAGCAGACGTATTCTTCAAGGGCAGGGTCAGTGAGATATATGAGGTTGACACCCAACCTGCCCTTTTTTTTCTTCCTTCATCTCTCTGTGCTCTTTCGCAGGGATCTTCAGGAAGGTTCTGTGTGATTCCTGTCAGACTCTGTTAACTGATCGGCACCCGTCACATCCCGCCAAACGGTGATGAGGATCGCGAAGAGAACAGGTCCCAGGATAAGGCCAAGAATCCCCAGCGCAAACACTCCGCAGATCGCTCCGAGCACAATCGCCGGGACAGGGATATTGCTCTTTGCGCCAATGGCAAGCGGACGTATCGCGTTATCGGCTAAGCCCACGAAAATAATACACCAGAGCGCCAGGAGTCCCGCCTTGAGATAGGCGCCGTTGATGGCGATAAGGGCTGCAAGGGGCACCCAGATAATGCCGGTGCCGACAACCGGCACGAGCGCTGCCAGAGCCGTCAGCGCACCGCATAGAACAGGGGCGGGGACTCCGGCGACAAAATACCCGAGTCCTGCGGTTGCGCCCTGCACAAGACAGGTGAAGATTGTTCCGACTGTCACGGCTGTTGTTGTGGCGCGAATCTCGGAAAAATAGCGGCGCGCTTTGTCCTGGTTGGTGGCGAACCGGGCGATAGCAGCGGACATAATCCTTTCGCCGTCACGGTAGATGAAAAAGAGTATGAACAGCGCCAGCGCCAGGGTGAAGAGGAGTTCCCCGAGGTTTTTTGCGGCATTGGTCGCCGCATTAAGGAGATATCCCGAAGCGCCGGCAGCCAGCTTTGCGCCGACACCGGAAAGATCTATGCCGAACCGCTCTCCCTGGGGGATAATCTTGCTTGCGAACGGAAAATGGCTGAGAGTGTCTGTCCCGGTCGTCTCAAATGCCTGAACGAGCCGCTCACCTTCCTTATACCAGTCGGCTGCGTTTTGAGCGACCATGACGATCAGGGCTGCAACTGGCAGTATGAAGCAAACGGTTATTGCGAGAACCATCAGTCCGGCAGAGCGGTCAGGGTGGTCGGGGAACTTCCTGGCCAGTCGGTCGTGGTGGGGAAGGGTCGCGATGCCGATGATTAGCGCCCACGCCAGCGGTTTGGCGATTGGGGCCGCCAGCAGGGCAAACAGCCAGACAGCGACGGCCGTGGCAAGGGCAGCCATGATGCTCAGGTATATTTTCTTGTCCATTGTCACCTTTCCCCCACAAAACCAGTTATTGCAATGGAGGCGAGCGTATCCTAACCCTGATAAACAGGATAGTGCGTTAGCCGAATAACTTTCTGCCAGAAATGCACAAAAATTATTTGTAACTTACTAACGGGTCAGGGCGAAGTTGCGACCGATAAGTGAAACCCCGATATAGCCGCGCAGTTCCAGTCGATCAGGCGATGCCAGGCGCATTTTGCACTTGTAGCTCTTGCCGGTTTCAGGATCGTAGCAGGTCCCGTTCCCCCACCGGTTGTTACCTTTGGCGGTGAGCCCTTTCATTACCTGCAGACCGAGAATCGGGCGGTTCCTCAGCGCCGGAACGGGATTTTTCCTGTCGACCTTTGTTTTACCGACCGGCCCATCCTTGCTGCTAATATAGTTGGGGTGCTTCAGCCAGACGATTTTTCCGCAGATTTTCTCTCCACACCTGAATAATTCCAACCGCGAATCACCCCCATCGGTTTTCCACGAACCTAGAATGTCGCCCGATGCTGCGCCTATGGCGGTTGTTGCCGTCAGCAGAACTGTTGCTAAGAATGTCAAGACCTTCATTGATTTCCTCCGCCAACGTTTTTTCGGTTCATGATGGTCTTGGGAAGCTCCACTCAACCCTCCGCCGATCATTGCGAAAAGATCAGCACGCTGTAGGGGCCGATAGAAAGCGCGGCGTGGAAGGGTAAGCCGTCGGACTCACCCGGTTCGGCGACGACGTCGGCGCTCGGATGACCTTCGAAGGCTTCGCTGTAACCCTGCCAATCGCTGTTGAACCGGAGCTTCCAGGTACCTGCGGTCGGGAAGCCGATGACGTAGCCATCCTGCGGCTCGTTGAGGAAATTGGCAACAACCACGACGTCGTCCGCCGGTCCGCCCTTGTCCCAGCGGTGGAAGGCGATGACCTTGCGTTCGTCGTGCACGTGATAGACCTGGGTGAACTGCCCGCAGAGGCCGCGCGTAAAGCTGTTGCGGTT
This sequence comes from Geobacteraceae bacterium, assembly GCA_041481895.1. Lineage (GTDB taxonomy): Bacteria > Desulfobacterota > Desulfuromonadia > Geobacterales > Geobacteraceae > JAMPXD01. The sequence goes on from JBGPCQ010000148.1 coordinate 6,084, forward strand.
GAGCCGCAGGCGGATGAGGTCGCGGTACAGCCGAACGATGCCGTGAAATTCATCCTTTTGGTCCCAATCTACGGGGACCGTGTCGCGGAACCATTCTCCTTCGAGGAATTCCTGACCCTGGAACATCATGGGTATGCCCGGGGCCGTGAAGACCATGGCGGCGGCCAGCGTCGATCGTTTCTGAGCGTACCACCCCTTGGGGTCCTTCGGGTTGATCTCTTGCGGCACGCGCGACTTGCCGTTCGCCACCTCGTCGTGCGATTCGCTGTAGATGACCCGGTCGAAGGCGTCGTCATTATAGCGATAGCAGAGCGCGTCGCGGATGGCGGCGAGCGAGCGCTGCTCATCCTCGGAGGTGATTACCGCCTGACGGATAGGGTGGACGAACATGGCGTCCCACTGCGAGCCGAACCCGGCTCCCCCGGCCCCAACGTCCCCGGTGAGCCACTTGTTGTTCTGCAGATCCTCGGCGATGGTGATCCGGCCGGGAAATTTCTGAGAGACTTGGCTGTTGATCCATTGGAGCAAACTCCAGCCTTCGGGCAGCTCCTGGTCGCAGGAGCCGTTGACGGTGCGAATGAACTGGGTGCAGTCGTAGCGGAGTCCGTCCACGTGGTATTCCCCAAGCCACATGAAGACGTTATCGCGGATGTATTCACGGACCTCGTCGCGTCCGTAATCGGGCCGGGTTTCCCCCCACGGCGTGTGCGCCCGGTCGTCGTTGTAGAAGTATATCCCGCCGCGATTGTTCTCGGACCAGCCGTCGAACTGCCAAAGATCGAGATCGCTCGGACCCAGGTGGTTATAAACGACGTCCAGGATCACCGCTATGCCCTGCTGGTGGGCGCGCTTGACGAACTGTTTGAATGCTAGAGGGCCTCCATAGGCGAGTTCAACCGAGAAGATATGGGCGGGGTTGTAACCCCACGATCGCTCTCCCGCGAACTCGCCCACCGGCATGATCTGGATGGCGTTGACGCCGAGCTTTTTCAAATGTCCGAGACGCGCCGACACCGAGGGAAACTTTCCCGGATGGCTGACGTCCTCCTCGTCATTGAACGTGCCGACATGCAGTTCGTAGATGACGAGCTCGTTCCACGGCGCAAGATGGAAGTCGTCCCCCTCCCAGTCGAAGCTCATGTCGTGGACGATGGCGTTGCCGACCGAACTGGTCACCTCGCGGGCATACGGGTCGATGCGGTTGAACGCGCCCTTCTCCGTGGTCAGCAGGAACTTGTACTGATCGCCGACATGAGCCTCTGCCACATCAGCGTACCAGTAGCCGTTCTCCCCGGCTTGCAGGGGATG
>JBGPCQ010000149.1:0-7361 GCA_041481895.1 Geobacteraceae bacterium
CAGGCTCCTGAAGTCATTATCCGGAACGAGAAACGGATGCTCCAGGAGGCGGTGGACGCCCTGTTCGACAATGGCCGCCGCGGCCGGGCCATCGCCGGCCCCAATAAACGCCCGTTGAAATCCCTGTCCGATATGCTCAAGGGGAAATCGGGACGTTTTCGCCAGAATCTTCTCGGCAAGCGCGTCGATTACTCCGGCCGTTCTGTTATTGTTGTGGGCCCCGAGCTGCGTCTCCATCAGTGCGGCCTGCCCAAAAAAATGGCCCTCGAGCTTTTCAAGCCGTTTATCTACAATAAACTGGAAGAGAAGGGGTTGGTCACCACCATCAAGAGCGCCAAGAAAATGGTGGAAAAAGAACGTCCCGAGGTATGGGATGTTCTCGAGGAAGTCATCAAGGAGCACCCGGTTATGCTGAACCGTGCCCCGACGCTCCACCGTCTCGGCATCCAGGCTTTCGAACCGGTGCTCATCGAAGGGAAGGCAATCCAGCTCCATCCCCTCGTCTGTACGGCGTTTAACGCCGACTTCGACGGTGACCAGATGGCGGTCCATCTACCCCTCTCCATCGAGAGCCAGGTGGAGGCGCGGGTACTCATGATGAGCACCAACAACATTCTCTCGCCGGCGAACGGCAAACCGATTATCGTACCTTCCCAGGACATGGTCCTCGGTATCTACTATATGACGAGGGATAAGCCATTCGTCCCGGGTGAAGGAAAAATATTCTCCTCGCCTGTAGAAGTCGGAATCGCTTTCGATGCCGGGGAAGTAAACCTGCAGGCACGAATCAAGGTGCGGATGAAGAACCTGGCAACAGATGAAAAGTCGCAATTGATTGAAACCACCACCGGGCGCATCATCCTTAGGGAGATACTGCCGGAAACGGTTCCTTTTGTCGCGATTAATAAGGTTATGACCAAGAAGGAGCTCACCAACCTCGTTGATATCTGCTATCGGCTTGCCGGCAACAAGGAAACGGTTATCCTGGCAGACAAGCTGAAGGCGATCGGCTTCCGCTATTCCACCCTGGCCGGTATTTCAATTTGCATTAATGATATGGTCATCCCGGAGGGGAAACCCGCGATCATCGAAAAGGCCACGGAAGAAGTGAAGGAAATCCAGAACCAGTACACCGAAGGTCTGATTACCGACGGCGAACGTTACAACAAGGTGATCGACATCTGGGCCAAGGCCAATGAAGAAATCGGCAAGGAAATGCTCGACAACCTTTCCCGGGATACCATGGTATCACCTGAAGGCAAGGAAGTGAAGGTTCCCTCTTTCAACGCAATTCACATGATGGCGGACTCCGGATCCAGGGGCTCCGCCGCACAGATACGGCAGCTGGCCGGCATGAGGGGTCTCATGGCCAAGCCGTCGGGCGAGATTATCGAAACCCCTATTACCGCCAACTTCCGGGAAGGTCTGACCGTTCTCCAGTACTTCATTTCCACCCATGGCGCCCGCAAGGGTCTGGCGGATACCGCCCTCAAGACCGCCAACTCCGGTTACCTGACCAGAAGGCTGGTCGACGTGGCCCAGGATGCCATCATTACCGAGCGGGACTGCGGTACCCTCGACGGACTCCTGGTTGCCGCACTCACCGAAGGGGGCGAAATCATCGAGCACATCGGTGACCGAATCCTCGGGCGTGTCGCCCTAGACGACATCCTTGACCCGGTCACCGGGGAGGTTCTGGTCGCGGCTAACCATGATATCGACGAAACGCTCGTCAAGCGGATCGAGGATGCCGGCCTGGAAAAAGTAAAGATCCGTTCCGTCCTTACCTGCCAGTCTCGGCGCGGCATCTGCGCCATGTGTTACGGCCGGGACCTGGCACGGGGACACCTGGTCAACATGGGCGAGGCTGTCGGAGTTATTGCTGCGCAGTCCATCGGCGAACCCGGCACCCAGCTGACCATGCGGACCTTCCACATCGGCGGGACCGCATCCCGGCGTGCCGAACAGACCTCGCTCGAAGCGCGTAACGAGGGGACTGTCAAGCTCATCAATATCAACAGCGTTATCAATGCGGAAGGGCACCATATCGTCATGAACCGTAACGGCGAACTGGCGGTTGTGGATGAAACCGGCCGCGAAAGGGAGCGCTACGGTATCGTGTACGGCGCCAAGATAAAGGCAGGCCCGGATACGCTCGTCAAGCCGGGTGAAACTCTGGCCGAGTGGGACCCCTATACCATGCCGATCCTTACCGAGGTTTCCGGTAAGGTGAAGTTTGGCGACATCGTCGAAGGGATCACCATGGAAGAACAGTTGGACGACGTAACCGGACTTTCCCGCAAGGTGATCATCGAATCACGTGACCCGGACAAACGGCCGCGCATTACCCTTAAGGACGAATCCGGCAAGACGGTCAAGATCGGCGAAAGCTTGATGGGCCGCTATTTCCTCCCGGTCGGCGCCAATATCTCCGTACTGGAAGATACATCTGTCCATGCCGGCGACGTCATTGCCAAAATCCCCCGGGAAACCACCAAAACCAAGGATATTACCGGCGGTCTGCCCAGGGTCGCCGAACTCTTCGAAGCGCGCAAACCGAAGGATTATGCCGTTATCGCCGAAATAGACGGGGTGGTATCGTTCGGCAAGGATGCCAAGGGGAAACGGAAGGTCATTATTACCCCGGAAATGGGAGAGCCGAAGGAATACCTCATCCCCAAGGGGAAGCATATCAGTGTCCATGAAGGGGACCATGTGCGGGCAGGCGAGGCTCTCATGGACGGCTCAAGCAACCCTCACGATATTCTGCGCGTGCTTGGCCAGAAAGAGCTGGCCAAGTACCTGGTGGATGAAGTCCAGGAGGTCTATAGACTCCAGGGGGTCAAGATCAATGACAAACACATCGAGACCATCGTGCGCCAGATGCTCCGCAGGGTCCGTATCAAGGACATTGGCGATACCAGCCTCCTGATCGATGACCAGCTCGAGCGCTACTTCTTTGAGGACGAGAACGAAAGAATCCTTGCCAAGGGGGGGCGTCCGGCCATAGCCGAACCTTTGTTGCTCGGTATTACCAAGGCTTCGCTTTCGACCGAATCGTTCATTTCGGCCGCATCCTTCCAGGAAACGACCAAGGTCCTGACCCAGGCAGCCATCGAAGGTAAAATCGACAACCTACGCGGGCTCAAGGAAAATGTCATCATGGGGCGCCTGATTCCGGCGGGAACCGGCCTGACTCGCTACCGGAACCTCAAGCTGGTTGTGGAAGAACCCGCACCAGTCGTTCCTGAGCAGCCCGAAGAGGAAGCAGTCGTCGAGGAATAGTGAGGGGAGTCACCCTTCATCTCAAGAAAAATGAAAAAAAACTTGACAACCATTAACTAACTTGTTATTTTTGTCGCTTCCGCAGGGAGGTTGCCTTCCCTGAATCAGCGCAGTGGGAGAACGAGCGTATGCCAACAATTAATCAGCTGATCCGCATCGGGAGGGAGAGCAAGAAGGACAAATCTACGGCTCCCGCCCTCAAGTGCTGCCCGCAGAAACGGGGAGTTTGTACGAGGGTTTACACCACGACCCCGAAGAAGCCAAACTCTGCTCTCCGCAAGGTAGCCAGGGTCCGCCTGACCAATGGTATCGAGGTCACATCGTATATACCGGGTGTCGGTCACAATCTTCAGGAGCACTCTGTAGTTCTTATCAGGGGTGGCAGAGTCAAGGACTTGCCGGGTGTCAGATACCACATCGTGCGCGGCACTCTCGATACAGTTGGGGTCAAGGACCGGAAGAAAAGCCGTTCCAAGTACGGCGCAAAAAGGCCTAAGTAAAACGCTTTGAAATGAGGGGTTGATATGCCGAGAAGAAGAGAAGTAGCCAAGCGGGTTATTCTTCCTGATCCGAAATACGGTGACAGGACCGTTGCCAAGCTGGTCAATATAATGATGCAGGACGGCAAGAAGAGCACCGCCGAAAGGGCTCTCTACAGGGCGCTCGATCTGGTTGCCCAGCGTACCGGCGAAGATGCCGTCAAGGTGTTGAAAAAGTCGCTCGACAATATTAAGCCGACGCTGGAAGTCAAATCGAGAAGGGTGGGCGGTTCCACTTACCAGGTACCGGTCGAGGTGCGGCCGGAGCGGCGGACGTCGCTGGCAATGCGCTGGCTTATCAAGTACACCAATGGCCGTTCGGAAAAAACCGTTACCGACAAACTGGCTGGCGAACTGCTTGATGCATTCAACAACAGGGGCGCTGCGGTTAAAAAGCGGGAAGACACTCACAAGATGGCCGAGGCCAACCGGGCCTTTGCTCACTACCGCTGGTAGTTCATATATAGATTCAAGGAGATTTTGTGTCACGTCCGTTTGCTTTGGAAAAAACTCGAAATATCGGTATTATGGCTCATATAGATGCTGGTAAGACAACTACCACCGAGCGAATTCTTTATTATACGGGAGTCTCTCATAAGATTGGTGAAGTGCATGATGGCACCGCCACCATGGATTGGATGGAGCAGGAGCAGGAGCGTGGCATCACTATTACTTCCGCCGCTACGACCTGTACCTGGAAAGACAACCGGGTCAATATTATAGATACTCCCGGGCATGTCGACTTTACCATTGAGGTGGAGCGGTCGTTGCGCGTTCTGGATGGCGCGGTTGCCGTGTTTTGCTCCGTAGGCGGCGTTGAGCCCCAGTCGGAGACGGTTTGGCGCCAGGCGGACAAGTATCACGTACCCCGCATTGCTTTCATCAACAAGATGGACCGCGTCGGCGCCGATTTCTTTCGCGGCGTATCCATGATAAAGGACCGCCTCAAGGCTAATCCGATTCCTATCCAGATCCCTATTGGTTCAGAAGAAAACTATAAGGGTCTGGTCGACCTGGTAACGATGAAGGCGATAGTCTGGGATGAAGAAGCCTTGGGGGCAAAGTTCCGCGAGGAAACCATTCCGGATGAACTGCTGGAGCTGGCTCAGGAATATCGTGAAAAGATGATTGAAGAGGTTTCAAGCCACGATGATGTGCTGATGGAGAAATATCTTGCTGGTGAAGAGCTTTCGGAAGCTGAGATCAAGCTGGCCATTCGTCAGGCAACCATAGATATCAAGATATGTCCGGTTATTTGCGGTTCGGCGTTCAAGAATAAAGGGGTGCAACCTCTGCTCGACGCGGTTCTTGATTATTTGCCGTCACCGCTCGATATACCGGCTATCAAAGGTATCGATGCCGACACTGAAGAGGAAATAGAGCGCAAGGCCTCGGATAGCGAACCATTTGCCGCCCTCGCTTTCAAGATCATGACCGATCCGTTTGTCGGGCAGTTATGTTTTATCAGGGTCTATTCGGGCGTACTGAACGCCGGCTCCTATGTCTATAATTCGACCAAGGGTAAGCGGGAGCGGGTTGGCCGTCTCCTTAAAATGCACGCTAATAAGCGCGAAGAGATAAAAGAGGTGTATGCCGGGGACATTGCGGCGGCAGTCGGTCTGAAATACTCCACCACTGGCGACACTCTCTGTCTGGAGGATAAACCGGTCATACTGGAGTCCATCGAATTTCCCGAGCCGGTTATTTCGATTGCTATCGAGCCAAAAACCAAGGCTGACCAGGAGAAGCTCGGGACGAGTCTTTCGAAGCTGGCCAGCGAAGACCCTTCCTTTCGGGTACGTACCGACGAGGAGACCGGCCAGACTATCATTTCCGGTATGGGTGAGCTGCACCTGGAGATCATCGTCGATCGCATGATGCGTGAGTTCAAAGTCGAGGCCAACGTCGGCAAACCGCAGGTTGCCTATCGCGAAACCATCTCCAAAAAAGTAAAGGTTGAAGGGAAGTTTGTCCGCCAATCCGGTGGCCGTGGTCAGTATGGTCATGTATGGCTCGAGGTTGAACCGCAGGAGCCCGGCAAAGGCTATGAGTTTGTCGATGCCATTAAGGGTGGAGTGGTCCCCAAAGAATACATCCCGGCCGTAAACAAGGGAATTATCGAGGCACTGGACTCCGGTGTCCTGGCTGGCTTCCCGGTTGTTGATGTCAAGGTAACCCTTATCGACGGTTCCTACCACGATGTTGACTCTTCGGAGATGGCGTTTAAGATCGCCGGTTCCATGGGGTTCAAGGAGGGTTGCTCAAAAGCGGCGCCCGTTCTTCTCGAACCGATCATGTCGGTAGAAGTTGTGGTTCCAGAGGATTACATGGGTGAAGTCATCGGGGACCTCAATTCCCGGCGCGGTCGGATCATGGGTATGGAAACCAGGTCAGGTGCTCAGGTGGTCGGAGCAATGGTTCCACTCGCGCAGATGTTCGGTTATTCCACGGACCTCCGTTCCGCCACACAGGGCCGCGCAACCTATACCATGACATTTCATCATTACGAGCAGGTGCCGAAATCGGTGTCTGAAGAGATAATTGCAAAAGTAAAGGGATAAACTATTCCTATTGAAGGAGGGAATCCGGCATGGCTAAGGCAAAATTTGATAGAAAGAAACCGCACGTAAATATAGGGACGATCGGTCACGTCGACCACGGCAAGACCACTTTGACGGCGGCGATCACCAAGGTCCTTGCCGGCAAGGGACAGGCCGAGTTCAAGTCGTTCGACCAGATCGACAATGCACCGGAAGAGCGTGAGCGCGGTATAACCATCGCCACGGCGCACGTCGAGTACGAGACCGACAACCGCCACTATGCCCATGTGGACTGCCCGGGCCATGCCGACTACGTCAAAAACATGATCACCGGCGCAGCGCAGATGGACGGCGCCATCCTGGTCGTTTCCGCGGCCGACGGTCCGATGCCCCAGACCCGCGAGCATATCCTGCTTGCCCGTCAGGTCGGCGTTCCCTACATAGTCGTGTTCCTCAACAAGGCCGATATGGTCGATGACGAAGAGCTCATCGAACTGGTGGAACTGGAAATCCGCGAACTGCTTTCCTCCTATGACTTCCCGGGTGACGATATTCCCATCATCAAGGGTTCTGCACTCCAGGCGCTGAACGGCGAACAGGGCGAACTGGCCGAGCCGGCGATCATGAAGCTGATGGACGCGGTCGACAGCTACATCCCGATGCCGGAGCGGGCCATCGACAAGCCGTTCCTGATGCCCGTTGAAGACGTCTTCTCCATTTCCGGCCGCGGCACCGTCGCCACCGGTCGTGTCGAGCGCGGCATCGTCAAGGTGGGTGAAGAGGTCGAGATCGTCGGGATGAAGGCGACGACCAAGACCACCGTCACCGGTGTCGAGATGTTCCGGAAACTCCTGGACGAAGGGCGGGCCGGGGACAACATCGGCGCGCTGCTGCGCGGGGTGAAGCGTGAAGATATCGAGCGCGGCCAGGTACTTGCCAAGCCGGGGAGCATCACTCCGCATACCAAGTTCAAGGCCGAGGCATACATCCTGACGAA
>JBGPCQ010000150.1:0-7343 GCA_041481895.1 Geobacteraceae bacterium
ATAAGAGGCAGCATTACCGTGATCGTCGTTCCTCTGGACTGCTCCGACTCGACCTTGATCATTCCCCGGTGCTCCAGCACGATTTTCTGGCAGATGGCAAGGCCGAGCCCCGTCCCCTTTGCCTTGGTGGTGAAAAAGGGGGTAAAGAGATGCTCCATCTGCTCTTTCGCAATGCCCGGACCGTCATCGCTCACCTCCAGGGCAACCATGCGCGACCGCCTCTCCCAGTTCTGGCTCATGCTGTAGTCCGAGACTACGCGGCTTGTTACCTGGACGGTCCCTTCGTCACCAACCGCCTCCACCGCGTTTTTGATGAGGTTTAAAAAGAGCTGGGTCAAAAGCGCTTCATCTCCCAGGATGGGAGGAATGCTCGGGTCGAACTGTTGCCGGAAAGCGAGGTTTTTCCCTCCTGCCGCACGTTTCTGGAGGGTCATGATATCGCCGATTGTCTTGTGGAGGTTCACCCTGCCGAACTGGATTTTCCGGGGGGAGGCGAGGTCCAGGAGTTCTTCCACAATCCTGTTGACCCGGCGCACTTCCTTGAGCATCACCCGCGTATAGTCCCTGAGGTCGCTTTCCTCGGGGAGTTCCTGCTCCAGGAGCTGGGCGGCTCCCTTGATGCCCCCGAGAGGATTCTTGATTTCATGGGCAAGCCCCGCTGCCAGCGTCCCGAGTGAGGACAAGCGGTCAGACTGACGCACCGCCCGCTCCAGGTCCCGAATATTGGTCAGGTCCCTGATCACGAGGATGGCGCCGATCCTTTCACCCGTCTCCAGGAGGAGGGGAGAGGTGGTGGCGCTTATCGGGATGGCGTGCCCCGCTCTTTTCAGGACCACATTTTCATGGTCCGAGATGGTCATACCGGTAGCGGCAGTCTTTTCCACCATCTCGATGAGGAGCTGGTCCCCCTTGAAAACAGCGCTAAAGCTGTTTCCCTGGGCCTGCCGCCGAGACACGCCGGCAATCTCTTCCGCCGCCGGGTTCATCAGGGTTATTTTCCCTGAGGCATCGAGAACGATCACCCCATCCCCCACACTGTCGATGATATGTGCGTAGAATATGTCGGGGGTGTTACACGACTCGTCCATTAAAATATTCCTTCACGGCCTCAGTCAACTCGCTCCCTGTCTGCAGACGATTGACAAGGTCACGGAACCGGGCGGCTCCGGATACCCCCCGCGCGTACCAACAGAGGTGTTTCCGCATCTCCCGGCACGCGATTTTTTCTCCATCCGCCGCGATACAGATCTCCAGGTGACGGAGGGCCGTTTCTGCCCGCTCTGCCGGGGTGGGGCAGCGGGGCTCGCGGCCGGCGAGGATATCCAGTGTTTCACGGAATATCCACGGGTTGCCGAGGCCGCCCCGGGCAATCATTACGCCGGCGCAGCCGGTTTGCCGGAGCATGGTGAGAATATCCGCGGCGGTGAAGAGATCGCCGCTCCCGATCACCGGCAGTCGGACCGCTTCCGTCAGTTCACGGATACTGGTCCAGTCCGCCTTCCCCTCGAACATCTGGGCACGGCTCCGGGGGTGCAATGTAACGGCATCGCACCCCTCTTCACCGGCGATGCGGCCGATCTCCAGAAAATTTGCCGCGCCGGTTTCCCATCCGGTCCGGATCTTGATGGTCAGGGGAAGTTTTGTGGCCCGCCGCACGGCCCTGATGATTGCTGCAACTTTGGCGGGTTCCCTCAGCAGTGCGCTTCCGGCTCCGCCTGCGACCACCTTCCGGACCGGGCATCCCATGTTTATGTCGATAAGGTCGCCGTGACCTTCCACCAGACGGGCGCCTTCGGCCATGAGACCGGGATCGTCGCCGAAAATCTGGATGCCGAGCGGCCGGTCGCCGGGGGCGCTCCGCACAAGCTCGAAGGATTTTTTCCCCTCCCTGACAAGACCATTCACACTCACCATTTCGGTGAAACAGAGTGCCGCTCCCTGCGACCGTGCCATGAGCCGCGTGGGGAGATTGGTTATCCCGGCCATGGGGGCGAGCATCAGGTTGTTGTCAAGGGTCAGCGTGCCGATTGTCAGGGTTGCAGTCATCTGGATCGTTTCGGAGAGGAAAGACTTTGCCTAATTTTTGGGCATCTTAACACAGAGGTTGGAAAAGGCAAGGGATTTTTACAGGATTCCTTGCAATTGACTTTTTTACCAGAGAGGGATACCCTGCGGATGTAAAACCGGTGAGAACGGCGCTGATTGTCCTGTGCCATTTCCAGATACAACGGATAACCTGATAAAGGGACAGATATGGAGATATTCGGCGGTTTCATGGTTATGCTGTCAATACTTGGATTTTTCCTTACGGTCCTCTGGTTCATTCTTCCCTTTGTGATATTTGCCATGAAGGGGAAAGTGGACCATGCCTGTGAACTGCTGGAGGATTTCGGCCGCCGGCTCGCAGTCATCGAAGCGCGGCTTAATGTTGCGGCGTCCGCTCCTGAGGAGCCGGCGACTCAGGCCAGCGGGCCTGATACCCCGCCTTCCGCAACGTCTCCACCATCTGCTGAGGAGTAACCTTGTTCGTGTCGTAACGGACCGATACCCGGTCGGCCTTTACATCCGCACGCGCTGATGCGACGCCGGGAAGTTTCTGCAGAGCCTTTTCGACCATGGTGGAGCAGGAAGAACAGATCATGCCGCTCACGGCCAGGGCAGTCTCCTTCATGACCGGCCTGGTTTCTTCGGCTGCCACCGGCGCTGTGGACATGAGAAGGGCAACCACCATACGGGCCGTTAAACGGCGCATAGTCCCTTCCGCGGTATGTGTCCCGAATGTTTTTTCATGATAGCCCCTTTTTCATCATCCTCTCAAAATATCTCGCGAAATTCTCCACCACCTGCGGGTCGAACTGTATGCCTGCGTACCGGTGCAGTTCGGCCAGCGCTTCATCCGGGGAAAAGCCCTTTTTGTACGGCCGGTCCGCCACCATGGCATCGAAAGAGTCGGCGACTGTGATGATCCGGGCCTCCAGCGGAATCCCCCCCCCTTTCAGCCCCTGCGGGTACCCAGTGCCATCGTACCGCTCATGATGGTGAAGTATGCCGGGAAGGACATCCTGCAACTGTTCGATCGGGGCCAGAATGGCGACCCCTTTCTCCGGGTGGAGACGCATGGGGGGAAATTCGTCCTCGGAGAGGGTTTCCGGTTTTTCCAGGAGCGCTTCGATGACCCCGATTTTTCCGATGTCGTGAAGGAGCCCGCCGAGCCTTACCCGTTCGATCATGGCTTCGTCGAGCCCCATTTCTTTTGCTATGTTTTCCGAAACATGCATGACCCGCTCGGAATGCCCCTTGGTCCAGGGGGATTTGGCATCAATGGCGTTTGCCAGGCTGGCCACAGTGTTGATGAAGAGGCTCCGCATCTCCTCGTAGAGACGGGCGTTTTCCAGGGCCACAGCCATCTGGGCGGTGATTTTCGCAATGGCGAAAGCTTCTTCCCTGACAAACTGTCCGGCCTGGGTATTCCCCAGCATCAGGACACCCTTGGTTTTGTCCTTGCTGACGAGGGGGATGGCGAGCATCGATTCTATGCCGGCCTTGGCCAGTGCCCGGTCGAACTGATGGAGCCGTTTTACCGTGCTCAGTTGCGGGACATAGCGGCTTTTCCCTTTTGCGAAGGCGACGCAGGCGAGACAACCTCCCACGAGTGTGGCGCCTGAAGTAAAGGACGGGGGGACTGTTATCCCATCTGCATGAACCGTTTTCACTATCAGCTCGCCTTTTTCCTCTACAAAGATCCCCGCGAAATCACACTGAACGATGCGTTCTATCTGTTCCATGGCCGTTTCGATAATTTTTTCAGGACTTAACGAGGAAGAGATTGCCTTGTTGATCTCGTCCAGGGTAAAGATAACATCAAGACGCCTGGCCATATCCAGGGCCATTTCCAGCGAATCGTCGAAGAGGCGGATATGGCTTGTCACAAGTGCTGCGTGGGAAACCAAGCCCTTTATGACGGTGATCTCCCGGGGTGAGAGAAGGGGGTTACTCTTTCCGCCGGCCACGAGAACCACCCCCATGACGTGATTCCTGACGACCATGGGAACCCAGAGCAGGTTGACGCCTTGCAGGATTGTGCGAAGGGTCGGGCGCACCAATTCCCAGTGATCGGCGTCGGTGACAAAGAGGGGCTTTTTTTTACGGAGAATTGCCTTCAGGAGCGGAAGCTTGTCGGAGGCAACGGGCGGTTGCCGGAAAAGAGGAAGATAGCGGTAGGGGAGGTCAATGCTGCGACCGGGAGCGAAATCCCGCTGCTCGCGGTCGAGGAGATAGACAACCGTCCAGCGGCTCGCCACAGTTTTTTTTATAAGACGGGAGAGCCCTTTCAGCACCTCTTCCACATCGGCCAACCCGGTCAGCCGATCGATCCCTTCCCGATATTTTTCGAATAATTCCGGCATGACATCCCCCAGAATGCCTCACGTAGTTCCCGGCAGGCCCTTACAAAGATTAAAGCATAAAAATCCCATATTTCTTGCTAAAATGCTAAATATTTATTACTATCCACCTTTAGCGTGGAGCAGACGCATGATGTTACATGCTGAGCGCAGAGTAAGCAAGGGGGAACGATTTAGATGGGGCTTCTGGAAGGGAAAAAAGCGGTAATTTTTGGTGTGGCAAATGAAAAGAGCATTGCCTGGGCGATTGCCGAGGCTTTCAAAAGGGAAGGCGCGGAGATCGCTCTCACCTATGCAAATGATATGATCGCCAAGCGGGTCCGTCCGTTCGCGGAGAGCATCGGGGCGGAACTGGTTCTCCCCTGCGACGTCAGGAGCGATGAGGAAATTTCCACCGTTTTCGGCGAGATCGGCAAGGCCTGGGGTGGACTCGACATCCTGGTGCATTCCGTTGCTTTTGCCAACAAGGATGAGCTGAAAGGGTCATTTCTCAACACTACCCGGGAGGGCTTCGCCCTCGCCATGGATATCAGCGCGTATTCACTGATCGCCCTCATGAAAGAGGCGGCGCCGCTCATGCAGGGGCGCGGCGGAAGCGTCGTCACCATGACCTATTACGGGGGACAGAAGGTATTTCCGAACTATAACGTCATGGGTGTTGCCAAGGCGGCCCTCGAGGCGAGCGTCCGCTATCTGGCCGAAGCTCTCGGGCCGGATGGAACCAGGGTAAATGCCATTTCCGCCGGTCCGTTGAAAACCCTGGCGGCGGCCGGGGTAGGAGGCTTCAACCAGATCGCCGGGCATGTCGAGGAAAAAGCCCCGCTGCGCCGCAATATCGGCCAGGAAGAGGTGGCGGGAGCCGCTCTGTATCTCTGCAGCTCCCTTTCCAGCGGCGTTACCGGCGAGATCCATTTTGTTGATGCCGGCTACAATATTATCGGATTGTAAATAAGTTTAACTCTCCAGCGTCTCTTTAAGCTTCATCATAAGCTCATCGGGCTGCACGGGTTTGGTGATCAGGCTTATCCCCTTATCAAGGGCATCTTTCCTGTTGATCACATCCCGGGTATATCCGCTCATAAACAACGTCTTGATGTCGGGCTTGATCCCGACTATTTCCTCATAGACCTGCTTGCCGTTCTTCCGGGGCATGATTACGTCGAGCAGGACAAGCCTGATGATCTCCTTATTTAAGATGAATTTTTGTACGGCATCTTCACCATTCGTTGCTTCAATGACGTTATAACCGTTCATTTCCAGTATTTCCTTCAAAAAACCCATCACGGCCGGGTCATCTTCCGCCACCAGGATCGTTTCCGCTTTGCCGCGTGCCACTGCATCGGTTTTTCGGTCCTGATTCTTCATGACCTGATTGACCAGCGGCAGATAAATGCTGATTGATGTTCCCCTGCCAACTTCGGTGTCGACCTCAATGATTCCGTTATGCTGCTTGATGATCCCGTATGTCATGGAAAGACCGAGCCCTGTACCCTTGCCCACTTCCTTGGTAGTGAAAAAGGGATCGAAAATCTTTTCTCTGATTTCTTCAGACATCCCGATACCATTGTCGCTCACCTTTACTACTGCATAGGCTCCCCCTTTTTTTTCGGGATACTGCTTGACGAAATCGTCATCGAGCGCCACGACTCCGGTCGCTATGGTCAAGGTTCCTCCGTGAGGCATTGCATCCCGTGCATTCGTGACAAGGTTTATGAGCACATGGTCCAGTTGCCCCGAATCGGCCTCAACAACCGGATCCGCTGCTTCGAGACATAACTTCAGATCGATGTCCTCGGTAATCAGACGTATGAGCATCTTCTCGATACTTCTGACGGTGTCGTTCAAGTTTACCGGCTGTGGATTCAGGAGCTGTTTTCTGCTGTAGGCGAGGAGCCTGTGGGTCAGTGCGGCCGCTTTTTCTCCCGCCAGGAGAATCTGGTCGACATAAGAACCCAGTTTGTTCTGTTCGGTAAGTTCGATCTTGAGCAACGTGCCAAAACCGATGATAGCCGTCAGCATATTGTTGAAATCATGGGCGACACCTCCTGCCAGTGTACCGATCGCCTCCATTTTCTGCGAGTGGCGGAGCTGCTCTTCCAGTTCTTTCTTTTCCGCCGCTCTCTTCTTGAGAGAATCGACCATGCTGTTAAAGGCCCCTGCAAGGTTGCCTATTTCGTCCCCGGTTTTTACAGTGATAGTGTTGTACTCTCCCCCTCTTCCCAGTGCATTTACCCCTTCTGTTAATTTCTTCAGGGGCTTCGTGACCCTTTTGGCGATAAGGTAGGCAATCACCAGACCGATGGCCAGGAAGGCAAGCCCGATGAGGACGCTGTCGAAAAGCAGGGAATGCAGGCTTTCCTGAAGTGTCTGGCCATCCAGAACCACTTTGGCGTAGCCGATAACCTGTTCGGAGTCCTTTGCCGGCAGTGCGTTGAAATAAATGGCGTCTTCCGGCGCGACATTGGCTCGCAGCACAATCCGTGTCCAGCAGACAAAATTGCCGTTATCCCGAAGGTGGGCGAACGAGGCTGGTTTTTTCAGCGTTTCCCCGATCCCTGCGTCCCAGCTGTCAGGAGACGGAGAAGAACCATTTCCGGACCGGCGCTGTGATGCGAGCAATTTCCCATCGGCGCTGAAGACGGCAGCCGAGAGCACCTCCCGGTCTTCCAGTATTCCGCTGATCGGGGCGTTGAGCAGCTCCGCATTCTCGGCAAAGGCGCCGAGCCTGGCATTGTAGGCAAGCATTCTGGCCAGCAGTTCCCCCTGGTTTTCAGTCCTTTCCGTCAGAGACCTGCTCTGGTAGCGGAAAAAGAAAACGGTAAAGGCAAGGGATACGATGATTATCAGGATCGAGAAGGTCAGGAAAATCCTGGCGCTGAAATGCTCCCTGAAATAAGTTTTCGGGTTGAAAGGCTTCATGCAGTCCCTACTGGATTTTCC
>JBGPCQ010000151.1:0-7175 GCA_041481895.1 Geobacteraceae bacterium
CGCCATTTTGTCGCCGACCTGGAGCTTGCGCTTGATGGCAATGTATACCTTCACCATCTTGATCACGCCCGGGGGGAGATCGTCGCCCCGCTTCAGCTTCTGGACCTTGTCGTCAAAAACATACTTGATTATGTCTATCTGCTGATGGAGGGTGCCGAGTATCTGGGCGACCTTCTCTTCAGCCCCCTCGCCATCGGTTACAGATATTTCGTCCCAGCGTTCCATGGAGATAGAGGAAAGGGTTTCTTCGGTTATTTTCTTACCCTTGGCAATCCCCGCCTTGCCGTCCTTACCTTCAAGCTTCACCGCTGCGGTCTTGCCGACGAGGAGTTTCTTCAACTTGCCGATTGCAGAATTCCTGATAATACCGATTTCGTCCTGCTCATCCTTGCGCAGCTTGGCTTCTTCGGCTTTCTCGATGATTTCGGTCCGGCTGTCCTTGTCGGAACCTTTACGGGAAAAGATCTTGGCCCCGATTACCGTCCCTTCCACGCCGGGCGGTACCCGCAGGGAAGTATCACGCACATCGCCTGCCTTCTCGCCGAAGATGGCGCGCAGAAGTTTTTCCTCCGGAGAAAGCTGGGTCTCACCCTTAGGGGTGATCTTGCCGACCAGAATATCGCCCGGCTTCACTTCTGCGCCGATCCTGATGATCCCCGACTCGTCGAGGTCCTTGAGGGTCTCCTCACCGAGATTGGGGATGTCGGAGGTTATTTCTTCTTTACCCAGCTTGGTGTCGCGGGCGACACATTCGAATTCCTCGATGTGGATGGAAGTATAGCGGTCGTCTTTGACCAGCTTCTCGGAAATGAGGATGGAGTCCTCGAAGTTGTAGCCGCCCCAGGGCATGAAGGCAACCACGACGTTCTGGCCGAGGGCCAGTTCGCCCATTTCGGTGGAGGGGCCGTCGGCGATTACATCGCTTCGTTTCACATGGTCCCCGATCTCCACCACAGGCCGCTGATTAATGCAGGTATTCTGATTGGAGCGGGCGAACTTGATCAGGTTGTAGATATCGACGCCGGTACCGGTCTCATCGTGTTCGTCTTCATCGATCTTGACGACAATACGCGAGGCGTCAACCGATTCCACGACACCGTTGTGCCGGGCGACTACCGATACCCCGGAATCCCTGGCCACGACACGCTCCATACCGGTCCCCACGAGAGGCGAATCGGCCCGCAGAAGCGGCACGGCCTGACGCTGCATATTGGAACCCATGAGAGCACGGTTGGCGTCGTCGTTTTCGAGGAAGGGGATGAGTGATGCCGCTACGGAAACGAGCTGCATCGGCGCCACGTCCATCAGTTCGACCTCGTCCCGGCCGACCATAACGAATTCCCCCCCCTTGCGGGCGGAGATATAATCATCGACGAACCGGCCGTCCTTATCCATTGTTGCATTGGCCTGGGCGATGGCATGCCCTTCCTCTTCCAGCGCCGAGAAAAAACGGACCTCGTTGGTAACTTTCCCTTCCTTGACAAGACGGTACGGGGTTTCTACGAAACCATATTCATTGATCCGCGCATAGGTGGAAAGGGAGGCGATCAGGCCGATGTTGGGACCTTCAGGGGTTTCGATGGGGCAAACCCGCCCGTAGTGGGTGGGATGAACGTCACGTACCTCAAAGCCGGCCCGCTCGCGGGTCAGGCCGCCTGGGCCGAGGGCGGAAAGGCGGCGCTTGTGGGTAACTTCGGACAACGGATTGGTCTGGTCCATGAACTGGGAAAGCTGGGATGAGCCGAAAAACTCCTTGACCACCGCGGAAACCGGCTTGGAGTTGATGAGATCGTGAGGCATGAGGTTTTCTACTTCCTGCAGGCTCATCCGCTCCTTGATGGCGCGTTCCATCCGCACCAGTCCGATCCGGTACTGGTTCTCCAGAAGTTCCCCGACGGCACGCACCCGGCGATTGCCGAGATGGTCGATATCGTCGATGGTCCCTTTGCCGTTCTTGAGGTCGATAAGGTAGCGCACCACTTCCAGGACATCTTCCCTGGTCAGGGTATGACAGTCATTGGGGACTTTGAGCCCCAGTTTGTGGTTGAGTTTCAAGCGGCCTACGGCCGAGAGATCATATCGTTCGGCATTGAAAAATAGGTTTCCGAACAGCGCCACGGAGCTTTTCAGGGTCGGCGGATCGCCCGGCCTCAGACGACGGTAAATCTCGATAAGGGCGTCATCCGTGGTAGATATCTTGTCAATCAGGATCGTGTCACGGAACGAAGATGTCACATGAAGGTTATCGATGAAGAGCACATCGATAGAGGTGATGCCGCGCGCCTTGATCTCGGCCAGCTTGGTCTGGGTGATTTCTTCGTTGCACTCAATAATGACCTCGCCGGTCGCCGGGTCAACGATATCGTGGCAGGAAAATTTACCGACCACATCATCCGTGGTGATCGGAATATTCTTGATGGCATGCTCGGTCATTTTCCTGATGGCAGCCTTGGTAAACTTCCGGTTGGCCTTGACGATCACCTCGCCGCTCTTGGGGTCAGTGATATCTATGGCCGCTTTCTGGTTGACCAGAAGCTCGGGATCAGCAATTTTAACAATTTTCTCGCCATCAAAAATGATCTCTTCGCTCCGGTAAAAGTAGTTGAGCAACTGATCAGTTGAATAGCCGAGAGCCTTTAAAAGGACCGTAGCCGGCATTTTACGGCGACGGTCGATGCGCACGAAGAGGATGTCCTTATGGTCAAATTCGAAATCGAGCCATGAACCGCGATACGGAATAACCCGTGCCGAATAGAGGACCTTCCCGCTTGAATGGGTCTTCCCCTTGTCATGGTCATAGAACACACCCGGGGAGCGGTGCAACTGGCTGACGATAACCCTTTCCGTGCCGTTTATAATAAAGGTCCCGTTTTCGGTCATGAGCGGGATTTCGCCGAAATAGACCTCCTGTTCCTTGATATCGCGGATCGACCTGGCGCCGGTCTCCTTGTTGAGGTCCCAGACAACCAGTCGCACTTTGACCTTCATGGGAGCCGCAAAGGTCATCCCGCGCTGATGGCACTCCTCGACATCGTATTTTTCCTTGCCGAGTGAATAGGAGACGTACTCCAGTGACGCGGTTTCGCTGAAATCCCTGATGGGGAAAACACTCTTGAATACCGCCTCAAGACCGGTATATTTTCTGGATTCAGCGGGGACGTCAATCTGAAGGAACCGTCTATAGGAGTTTTTCTGGATATCGATCAGGTTGGGAATATCGATGATTTTCTTTATCTTGGCGAAGTTCTTGCGCAGAAGGGGGTTATTCGCAATTGAATAAGCCATGTTTTCTCCTTTGGCGAATGGTGTCGATAACATTCAACCACTTGGAATTATTGCTTTATTTAAACGGGCAGTTATCTTCGGAAAGGGCAGTTTCAAGTAAAATAGAACAGCCAAGGCCGCGCCCGGCGACCTTGGCTTGGATGAAGATATGAGCAAAACGGTTATTTAACTTCAACTTCTGCGCCGGCTTCCACCAGCTGCTTTTTGGCTTCTTCGGCCTCTTCCTTGGAAACGGCGGTTTTTACCGGCTGAGGTGCGCCGTCAACCAGGTCTTTCGCCTCTTTCAGTCCGAGGCTGGTAAGAACTCGGACAACCTTGATGACGCCGATCTTGTTGGCGCCGCAAGCCTTCAGGATAACGTCGAACTCGGTTTGCTCTTCGGCGGCTTCAGCAGCGGCAGGAGCGGCCGCAGCGGCCATGGCCATCGGGGCGGCGGCGGATACGCCGAATTTTTCCTCAAGCTCTTTCACCAACTCGGAAAGCTCAAGTACGGTCATGTTTTCGATGAAGCTAACTACTTCGGCTTTGGTAATTGCCATTGGTCTATTCCTCCGTTATACGTATCTAGTTGAGATATTGTTTAATTAGCTTCTTTTCTGTCTTTAATCGCTGCGAGAACGCGAACGAAACTTCCCGGTACGGCAGCCAGCACGCTGACGAAATTTGCTGTCGGGGCCTGCATGGACCCGAGGAGCTTCGCCAGGAGCACCTCGCGGCTGGGCAGATCCGCCAGGGACTGGATATCGGAAACTGAAATAGCTTTGCCGGTCAGAACGCCGGCCTTGAGCTTAAATGTCGCCTGCTGCTCCTTGGCGAACTTCGACAGCACCTTGGCTGCGGCCACCGGATCGTCATAGCTCAGGGCAACGGCGGTCGGCCCGACGAAAAAGGGCTTCAACGACTCTTTGTCAGTTTCGCGGGACGCCAGATCGAGCAGTGTGTTCTTGACGACCTTGTACTCGACAGCAGCCTTGCGCAGCTCATTCCTGAGCTCGGTGGCCTTGCCGACATTCATACCGCGAAAATCGGCCAGAAAAACCGCCTTGGCGCGCTGCAATTTTTCGTGCAGTTCGGCAACTACCTGCTGTTTGCTCTCTTTATTCAAGCGCCTTCCTCCTTTCTTTTGGTGTGAGGGTCAGGGACCCCGCCAAAGTCAGGAAGCTGCAGGAATCACAATAACTTCCTTCAACGACCGTAGTCTCGGCAGGCTTCAAGTCTATTAAGCAGCCCTCTGGGGGCAGCGCCTGCTGTCTTTGACTTTGGCTAAAACTCTATTTAAATCAGGGCGGCAACGTCGGACGTATCGCAACGCACACCGGGACCCATGGTCGAAGAAAGGGAAATCTTCCTGACATAGGTCCCCTTGGCTGCAGAAGGCTTCGCCTTGATCAGGGCGTCGTAGATCGCCAGGATGTTTTCCTGCAGTTTCTCTTCGTCAAAA
Organism: Geobacteraceae bacterium; assembly: GCA_041481895.1. Classification (GTDB taxonomy): domain Bacteria; phylum Desulfobacterota; class Desulfuromonadia; order Geobacterales; family Geobacteraceae; genus JAMPXD01. Next base: position 4,727 of record JBGPCQ010000151.1, read on the forward strand.
GAGACCTTGCCGACAGGAGCGTGGATAATGCCCGCTTTTTCGACCCGGAACTCCACCTTGCCGGACTTGGACTCCTTGACTGCACGCCCCACATCGAAAGTAACGGTCCCGACCTTCGGATTGGGCATCAGCCCGCGGGGGCCGAGGAGCTTGCCGATCTTGCCCACCACCCCCATCATATCGGGAGTTGCGATGGCCGTATCGAACTCGAACCAACCTTCCTGGATCTTTGTCACCAGGTCTTCCGCCCCCACAAAGTCGGCACCTGCATCCCGGGCTTCCTTTTCCTTTTCACCCTTGGCGAAAACCAGGACCCGGACATCCTTGCCGAGCCCGTTGGGGAGCACGACTGCCCCACGCACCATTTGATCGGCATGGCGCGGATCGACACCGAGCCGGACCATCAGATCGACGGTCTCGTCAAACTTGGCATATGATGCTGTCTTGACCAGGTTTATCGCATCCTTCAAGGTGTAGTTTTTGTTTCTGTCTACCGTGGCAAGGGCCGCGTTGAGTTTCTTACCGGTTTTAGCCATTTTGTGTCACCCTCTCCTTGTTCTTATGCTATCTCAACGCCCATGCTGCGGGCAGTTCCCTCAATGGTCCTCATGGCCGCTTCCACGCTTGCAGCATTCAGGTCAACGAGCTTTTTCTGGGCAATCTCCCGAACCTGGTCCTTGGTAAGCTTCCCGACCTTGTTCTTGTTGGGAACGCTGGAACCGCTCTCGATCCCGAGGGCCTTCTTGATCAAAATCGCCGCTGGCGGAGTCTTGGTGATGAACGTGAAGGACCTGTCGGCGAAAACAGTGATGACTACCGGGGTGATCGTCCCTTCATCGGCCTGGGTCTTGGCATTGAATGCCTTGCAGAATTCCATGATATTGACGCCGTGCTGACCGAGCGCCGGACCGATGGGAGGAGACGGATTAGCCTTTCCGGCCGGTATCTGCAGCTTGATATATCCCGTGATCTTTTTAGCCATTACGCTGCTCCTTTTGCTCTATTCCAGAAAATTTCGCGGTGTAAATAGTGTATTTTCAGCAGTGCTGTTCCGGAAACGGACCCTACTGCTTCTCAACCTGCATGAATTCCAGTTCGACAGGGGTCGCCCGGCCGAAAATACTCACCATCACCCGCAGCTTCCCTTTTTCGGGTTTCACATCCTCGACAACGCCGGAAAAATTAAGGAATGGGCCATCGGTAACCCGGATTGTTTCGCCTACCTCGAAAAGCACCTTGGGCCTCGGCTTCTCGGCCCCCTCCTCGATGCGGCGGGTTATTTTCTGGATCTCTTCATCCGGTATGGCAACGGGTGTGTTCCCCCCCACGAAACCGGTAACCTTGGAGGTTTCCTTGACCGCATGCCAGGTCTCGTCGTTAAGATCCATGTTCACGAGAATATAGCCGGGGAAAAATTTCCGGGAAGACGTCCGCTTTTCCCCTTTTTTTAACTCCACTACAGTTTCGGAAGGAATCAACACCTCGCCGAATGCCTCTTCAAGATGCAGATTTTTTATACGTTCAATAAGGGAAAGCCTTACTTTATTTTCGAATCCTGAATAGGTATGCACGCCATACCATTTTTTTGACATAATTGGTCCTTTAAACAAGAATGAATTTCATCAGCTTGGCAAGAACCACGTCACAAGCACCGAGATAGAGGGAAATCAGGAAGATGATGACCACCACAACCCAGGTGGTGGCTACGGTTTCCTTCCGGGTGGGCCAGGTCACCTTGCCCAGCTCCGTTTTTACTTCCTCAAAAAAACTCCTGGTTTTGGCAAGCACGATAAACACCCCGTAGCTTCTGAGTTAACATTGGATATAATGGCAGGCCAGGAGGGATTCGAACCCCCAACACCCGGTTTTGGAGACCGGTGCTCTAGCCGTTAGAGCTACTGGCCTGCATGCAAAAAGCCACATACGGCCTGTGGCTCAGTTGTCCCTGTTTACTTGGTTTCCTTGTGCGGAGTATGGGTACGGCAGAAGCGGCAGTACTTCTTGAACTCCAGCTTTTGCGGCGTATTCTTCTTGTTCTTGGTAGTGGTATAGTTTCTCTGCTTGCACTCGGTGCAGGCAAGGGTGATGATGTCTCTCATTGCTTTATTCCTTTAGACGATATGCAGGGGCGATTCATGAATCGCCCCTACGGATTTATTCGATAATAGCGGAAACCACGCCGGCGCCGACGGTGCGGCCACCCTCGCGGATCGCGAAACGGAGCCCTTCGTCCATGGCGATCGGGGTGATCAGGTTGATCGTCACTGCCACGTTATCCCCCGGCATAACCATCTCGGTGCCGGCAGGGAGTTCCACGATCCCGGTTACATCCGTAGTCCGGAAGTAGAACTGTGGACGATACCCGTTGAAGAACGGAGTATGACGACCCCCCTCTTCTTTCGTCAGGATGTATGCCTCGGCCTTGAACTTGGTATGCGGAGTGATGCTC
>JBGPCQ010000152.1:0-7140 GCA_041481895.1 Geobacteraceae bacterium
CATAAATTAAAAAGCCGCCCCATCAGCCCAAAGCTGACCCGAACGGCCTCATCAAACACCAAAATGGCCCCACCCACGGGAAACCATTTCTCCCTCCATGTTTTAGCATGCATTAATAATTACTTTCTGTATACTCCCGCAAGAAAATCGTGTCAAGGAGATAACTCCCCGCCAGCAAAGGGGAAAATAAGTCCTGGTGTCACACTTTGACAAATCACTTCCCCAACATCAAGCCGTCAACTGCAATTCAATGTTCAGCTTTTCGTAAGGGGCAAGGACATGGTTCTTGCTGTCGCGTTCGATCAACCCTGACTCCTCAAGAATTTTCACATCCTCGTAAACGTTCTTGTAATCCCGCTCAAGGAGCGCCGCCAAGGCCCGGACCGTAAGAGGGCCATTCGCATGGAGCACCTTCATAAGATTGTGCCGCTGCCTGGTAATCACCTTCGACAGCACTTCCGCCGATTCGAAATATACACGGTGGATCGGCTCCGGGGCTTTCTCTCCCTTGTCGATCGCCATCCAGTCCCGTTCAAGCTTCCCGAAAAACTCCTGCTTGTTTTTTATCCCGATAGTGCGGTTCATAGAGTGCCTCCTGCTCGTTCGACCTCGTAACGGAAATCCTTCAGGAGCGTGGGAATGTCCCGGAAAGTGTACGGAACTTCCACGCTCATGACATGCTTGTGGTCGCCTTATCCTCCGGCTCAACCGTCAGTTTAAGTCCGAGCGAGTGGAGCAGCGCAGTGATACTCCTGAACTCCGGATTGCCGCGCGGCGAAAGCGTCTTGTACAACGACGTGCGGCTTAATTTTGTCTGTTCCGCGACGGCTGTCATGCCGCCACGGGCCTTGGCCACATCACGGAGGGCCAAAAGAAACACGTCCCGGTCTCCATCCTCGATGGCGGCATTGATGTATTCGGCTGCATGGGCCGGGTCTTGCAGCCATTCCACAAGGTCGTTTTCATAGGGCACGGATTTGCGGGCCATGATCATTCCCCTTCCTGATACTCTCTCCAGTAACGCTTCGCCGTGGCAATGTCCCTGCGCTGGCTTGGCTTGTCGCCGCCCACAAGCAATAACACGACCGTTTTCCCGGACTTGGCATAGTACACGCGATATCCGGGGCCATGGTCTATCTTCAGCTCGCTGACCCCGTCACCCAAGGCCCGGATAGCGCCGAAGTTGCCCAAGCGCACGCGACCCAGCCTGATACGAATACGGGCAACGGCTGCGGCGTCGCGCAGGCCGTCCAGCCAATCCCTGAAGGGAACACCGCCGCCGGCATCCTGATAATACTTGATCCGGTACTCTGTCTCCAGCATTATGATTGTATCCTATGGACTACATAATGACAAGATGAATTTTACAAAAGGCATGGTGTCGCGTCTCAAGCTTAACAGATGCTTATGCGGAGCTGAGGGGTCTAGACCTACGCAATTTACAAATGTAAAATGCGTAGGTCAGACCCTTGTTTTCCCTGCATTCAACATAGTTCCACGCTTCGATTCTGAACTTATTTCGGTACGCTTTTCTGTTGTTTCTCCTTTTGCTCTTTTTTCTCTTTTGCCAGTTTGTCTGCCTTCTGTTTGTCGAGCTTGTCTTTGTCCTTTTTGCCGCCTTTGTCTCCCATTGTGTGCCTCCTTTGTTGTTATTTTGATTCCACAGCAAGTCCTGGTGTCGCGTCTAAACCTTGACAAATCACTTCCCCAGCCTCTTCTGCCCCTTCTCCGTCAACCCCTTGAAATTATCTCCCGTCACCACCGGCTTACCCGACCGTTTCTCAATATCACGGCGCGTGCTGCCGGCCACGGCGCCACCCTCCTGGGCATCCTGTTTCAGCGGCTCGAACCCCTTTGAATCCCGGTCACGGTGGAGCTTGGTAGTCGTGGCCTCGGCCAGCATGGTCAGGATCAGCTCGATATCGTTCATATGGTCGCGCAGGTTTTCCCGCTCCAGACCTTTCACCTGCTTGTGCTCCTCCACCTTCAGGTCAAACGCCCCCTGCATGATCTCGTTGGTCAATATCGCATACTCCAGGCTGGTCCTAGCTCCACGATTCTGCCATTCATCTGTCAGGTCCTGCCGGACGGCGATGCCCCGCATCCGTTTGTCGATCCACTCCTTCGGATACCCCTTCTTCTCGTAGAGCTCCTTCATCCGCTCCATTGACAGTTCGGGATTCTCAATCTCCTCCAGTCGCTCATATCCTACCCGGGCCAGCCAGCGCTTGAAAGGTTCGGCCTTGGGGGATGGAATAGACTGAATGATGCGCAATACGCTTTCCGCATTGGCACACTGGGTCTTTCTCCGTTTACCATCCGGAGCAATCAGTTCAAGGGGGGGACAGTCTGTCCCCCAGTTGGCATTCAGCTCTGAATCTCTCTTCCGCATCTTTTTGATGTAGTCTTTGACATTAGCGGAATCTGTAAGTGCTTCGATTACATCGGCTATCGAGAAGTACCACTTTTGTTCTGCCTCATTCCAGGCAGAGCGAATTTGCTTCGACTCGAACAGCTTAATATCGCTCATGATACCCCTCGTATATTCCGTTTGGATGCGGTCGCAATTTGTGACCGCATGGACACGATTTCTTTCTCGTCTAGCTGAAACATGAAATCCTTGGGTAATCGCTCAATTAGCATAAGGATGTCAATTCGCTTTAAAATCCGGCTTCAAGATTTTAAGCTTCTCCATGTCAGCCCTGGCCCTGGCAGGTTCCCCGTTTGCCTGATAGGCCTTGGCCCGGTAGTAGTAGGCCTCGGTATAGCGGGGATTTAAGGCAATGGCTTGGGAGAAGTCGGCAATGGCCGGGACGTAGGCTTTACTGGCCAGATGCGCCCTGCCTCGATGGTAAAAGGGTTCGGAATCGAAAGGACGCAGTCGGATGGACTGCTCAAAGTCTTTGAATGCCAGGTCAAATTGCTCCTTCTGGGCATGGACCTTCCCGCGCTCCAGATAAGCCCGGTAATTTTCCGGGTCCAGAATAAGTGCCTGGTTGAGGTCAAACAGCGCCTGCTCGTAGTTATCCTGCCTCAGATACAGGCTGGCCCGGCTGACATAAGGGTCGGCCTGGCGGGGGTTGAGGCTGATGGCTTTATTGAAGTCAGCCAGGGCCGGGTCGGGCTTTTTTGAGATCATATACAGAGCGCCCCGGAGTGCATACGCTTCGGCATAGTCAGGGTCCAATTCTATGGCTTTGGAGAGGTCGCTGATTGAATTGTCTATACTGGCGCTTATTTGCGCCATCCGGAAATAGTCCCTGGCCGTTGTCGACTCCCGTTCCCGGGCGATGGAGGGGGTCCTTCCCGGCACCAGCACCAAGGCTGCCGCTGCAAGTATTACTACCGGAATAAAAGTAGATAAGCGCATAGCCGCCTCCATTCATTGCCCTTTGAAATCCGGATTAAGCTTCTTCACCTCGTCCCAATCCGCCCGAGTACCCATAGGGGGTCAGCCCCCGACAGGGGACAGATCCCCAGCCAACCTTATTCCTCCCACCCCGCCTTGGCCCGACCGTGATCACCCGGAATCCGGCTACTTTCCGCCGTTGTAATAGGACATGACCGCGTCGGGATTGTAGCCGTGGATGACGTGGGAGCCTACCCGGACAACCGGCACACCATTCCCTCCCAACTCGCGGTACGTACGGGCGGCAGCACTGTCCTTCTCGATATCGTAGGCGGTGTACGGAATCCCCTTCTTATTCAGGAACCGCACCATCTTCTTGCAGTAGCCGCACCAGGAAGTCATGAACACCTCGACTTGCACGCTGCCGGAGGATATGTTCTGCTGTTGCGGCGAATCCTGCGCCGTGCGTCCCTGCGGGGCGCGTGAGGCAGGGGCGGCATCCATGCCGCTCACGTTCCCCTGCTGCTCTGTGTTCTCCGCCTGTGTGCGGTACTTCTTCGGCACCTTGCTGATGTCGTCCACAAAATGGAGCTCCCCCGTGCCGTCGGTGTACTTGTAGACCTCGGCCCGGCAGACACCGACGGCAACGAGCAGGATAACGGCAACAACTGCGGCAAAATTTCTCACGTCCAACCTCCTGAATGCGATTCGTAAAAGAAAAGCCGCCCCATCAGCCACAGCTGACCCGAGCGGCCCTTGCACCCCACCAAAATGGCCCCACCAGCGTAAAACCATTTACTCCATCCTGGTTTCAGAACAGTTTAATAAGCACTTTCTGTATACTCCTGCAAGAAAATCGTGTCAAGGAGATAACTCCCCGCCAGCAAAGGGGAAAAGAAGTTTGAGAGCTGCTACCGATATCCCTCCGAGCCAACAGAGGACAGATGTACGGTCTGCCCTTAAAAGTGGAAAATTACACATTCAAACGCAGTCCCCTGTGCTTATCCAAGTAATTTCATCGCAATCGTAATCGCACTATCGAGCAATTTCATAGCGCTTGCAACCTTCTCTGCATTTTTCACATCCTTTTCGACCTGGGCCACAGCCTGCCTGGCGGTTTCCGCAGCAACAGACAGCTCGTGGATCACATTTTCCGCGCCCTCCTGCCAATCGGCAAGTTCTTTGTTAATCAAGTTATCGATTTCATTTTGAAGTCGGTTCGCCCGGAGCTTGGCATTAGCCGCCCCAGCTGCATCACCCGCATCACGAAGATCCATGTACAGCATCCGGGCGGCTCTCTGAGTGTCGTGTAGAGCTTGAAACGCACTGTCGGCTTGTTCGTTAGTCATAACAGGTCATCCTTTCGCAGTTGATGCAGCCGCTGGTTTATTCAGTTCATCATAGATGCTTTTCAACCGTTTCCCTTCTTCGTAGAGGCTCTTGATCGCTTCGAATCCTGTTGGTTGCTTTTGTACCGACTTGAGCAATTCACGGTGACCTTGCGGCAAAGCATCGTAAATATTTTTTGCGGATTTCAAGGCATGTACCAGCGCCAGGTAATCACTGTTGAGTTGCAGAAGGTGTTCAACGGCGGAGCGCGCCTTAGGATCGACAGCTCGTTTTTCAAGGGAAATTTTGGAGAAGTTGCCCTCCAATACCATCGCCTTGGCACTGTAATCAGTTGCAAGCGATTCATCCAGGATCATCAACAGCTTCAGACATCTCAGGCAGTAATCATCAATGCCGGCCTGGCTTTCAGTCAGAACTTTTACCAGCGCATCGCGCCTTTTGTCTTCAATGATCAGGCGCGCGATCTCGGCGCTCCCCACGGAGAACAAGTGTACGGCATTACCGGGAACCTGGGCATCGAGTTTCTTGATAATAGAGTTCAGGCTGGCGTCGGTCTCCTTTGCCATGGCATCAAAGGTTTTTGGATTCAGGGTAGTGCTGCCTGCCAAAGTGCCGAGCAGATTAATATACTTTTCAGTAGCCTCATTCAGGTTGAGCAGTGTCACCCGGGCATCCTGAAGCTGATAAAATGTCGGCTTGACGGTCACCCCGCCTGATTCCGGGAAGGAGACCGTAAACGCGCTTTTTCGGTCCAGGATCGCCGTGTGGGCAAGATTAACGGACCCATCGAGAACATTTTCAATGTATTTGTCGCGGGACCAGTCGATATCCTGGACCAAAACCTTGTCCAATCCATCTCCGGCTTCCTTCACAGCCGCGGCATACTGTTGAAAGGGATGCGGATCGACTGTCGCGCACCCCGCCAACAGAATCGCTAATCCTGCTGTAATTGCCAAGAGACATACCCGGTTTTTCAATGGTCCATGGTTCATTGTTCACCTCCTCGAGTAAAGTTCAACTCACATCCCCTCCCCCCGCCGAATGGTCCAGAAATCATCCGAGAGGTTCCGGTCCGCCACATAGTCGTACGGCATGGTAAAATACCCCTTCTTCCCCCAACCGGTCCCCCACGAGTTACGGACGATGACCCGCCTGGCAGCGTCGTCGTAGCCGACCGCCACCACCGCGTGGCCGCCGAGCATCCGTTCCCCCGGCCCGGGCATATCCACCACCCCGGTCCTGGCCACCTGCTGGGACTCGAACCCCTCGTAGACGGAGAAGCCGAAGACGAAGGGATAGCCGGCGGCGAGGCAGGCGCGCATCTCGTCGAGGGTATTAATGCGGGCGTAGGAGAGGATCTGGTAGTCGAGGGCTTCCGTATAGCATGCCTTGGGGGGCTTGGCGGCAAACCGGGCGATGTCGTACGGCCAGTTCTTCTCCGTGCAGGCGCCCTGTTTGGCCAGAGTCTTGATGCCGTCGCGGATCATCGCCCCGGCGTCGGTCTTCACCGTGTGCTCGATGACCCGCTCGTTGTAATAAATGAAGAGGCGGCTCATGTCGGCAAAGGTGACGTTGTCCTTCCGCATCAGGAACTCCAGCGCCCCGGCCAGGGCGTTGGCGGTGCAGCTCCCGAGGTCCTGCTGATCCTCCACCGGCGAACACCAGGGACGGAGGTCGACTTTGACCGGCAGCTTCGCCGGGATCTTCCGGACCGCGCCGTACAGGTGATCCCGGTAGTCGGGGATGTCGGGGAGCCAGCCGTAGACCGGATTGCGGATTTCGGGAGAAGCGGGGGCAGGTTTCTTCACTAGTGTCTTCCGATTTGTCATACCGAGTTCTCCTTTCGTGGTTCATGTCGTTCCATGATCTCCCCCCATGCGGCAGAGAGATACCTCTCCGCACTAGCAACAAAGGTGCCATGCTCCTGAAATCATTTAACTTATGTAAATGTAAGGGGATTAAACAGAAGCAACGGGGACGAGCCGTAAACTATGAAGTAAACAAAGTTTACAGGAAATGGCGTGAAAGACTGCAACGGTTTGGCCTGCAAGGATTTGCGGGGATGTAAACAATATTTACGCGGTAAACTTTGTTTACATTATTACAGCGACGATTAAATAGATCAATGCAGGAGCGCCGCCCTCGGCGCGATAATCGCGGCGAGGCGCCGCTCCTACGTAAATGAAAGATAATCCTGTTTAGTTGCCGGAGTAATAATAGGGGTAAGGGGCGCTGCCGGGGTATCTAGTGTCCATCCCGAAACACCGGATGTGACACGAGCAGTTTCCAGATCGGAAACGAGGGATTTTTTATCCTGGCAAGGAAATCAAGGGGTTGCGCGGAGGCCCCTCACCCGGCCATTGGCCACCCTCTCCCGCTGGGAGAGGGTGAACTGTGTCCCCGCCCCCCTTGGGGGAGGGATAGGGAGAGGGGGTACGCCG
>JBGPCQ010000153.1:0-7120 GCA_041481895.1 Geobacteraceae bacterium
AAGATCCACCAGCCGAAAAGAAAAACGGTTTTTTTCCGGTGGAGTTCGACAAATTTCGGGTTCTTGGCTATCGCCGCCCAGTCGTACTGCTTTTCTGCCATGGTAGTTACTCCTTTCTTGGTGAAATTAAACATCCGAGAAGCGGCGTCCCGCTTCAATTCGCCAAATAGCTGGTAGTTCCTTTCTCCCCCTTTCCTCTAGTTTTTATTCATTTACATGTTGCCGGCTTTATACTCTGGCATAGCCAAATTTCATGGAAAGCATTTCAGCCCCTTCCATGAGGGAAGGGATAATTTCGCTCTCAAGTCGGGATGTGACCATCCTGAATGAAGGTCCCAGCATGGTGAGCGCTCCGATGACTTTATCTGCATAATCACGAACCGCCACCGCTACACTGATGATCCCTTCACCCAGGCCCTCGCTGTCAATGGCTACACCTTTCTCGCGGATGGTGTTCAACTCCATTTCAAGCTCAACAAAGTCAGGAACCATGACGCTGTGCTTATGTTTTTTGCCCGGTTTGCGCGTCAAATCCCTCGATTCGAGGGCCTTTATCGCCTTCCCAGAGGCGTTGGTGAAAAACGGGAATCTCTTGCCGACAAGGGGAGCGGCCTTCACCTGCCGTTCGCAGTCAACCATGTCGAGGAAGAGCACTTCATCATTCCGCAACACTGTCATGTACACCGCTTCGTCGTGTTTCCTGGCAAGCCCTTCCATAACCGGGTGGGCGTGCCTGATGAGCCGTGCACTCTTGAGAAAACGCTGCGCCAGTTCCACCGCGGGTATCCCCAGACGGTAGCTGCCGCTCCATTCTTCCCTTTCCACCAGGCCCCTCGCCTCAAGGGTAGCGAGGAGCCGGAATGTCTTGTTCCGGCTTACCCCCAGCTTGTCGGCCAGATAAGGAAGTGTGGCGTCAACCGGCTCCTCGGTAAGAATCTCGAGTAAATCCAACGCTTTTTCAACCGTTAAGACCGCGTATGAACCTTTTTCCCTGGGCATAGAGCCTTCCGTTTACCGAACATTTAAACGGTTGTTCTAGATTCATGTTTACTTATTTTCAATTTTTTTAACACGATGTTTTATTATTGTCAAGATTATTTTGAAAAACTTGGCTCATCAAACTGATAGTGGTTTAATTCAGGCATGTTATGCAATTTAACAACCATATAATTATCATTAAACATATAAAGACAAATGCTAAAACAGAAGTTTACATATTTATTACAAACCGTCGCGCCACTTAGCCTTGTGCCAAGGGGCCTCTGGACATCGGGGCGCCCTTATTACTCTGGACAAACGTTTACCTCTGAGTAGTGTCGCAAGCGCCAATCGGCCTCCCGCGTTGTTTTTATCACTTTACAACGCAGATTCCCCCATGATAATATTAACCGTTTCCACTCATGCTGTAATTTAATTACGCACCGAAAAGGAGTCTGTCGATGTCCGGGCATAATAAATGGAGCACCATCAAGCACAAAAAAGGGGCTGCCGATGCCAAGCGCGGCAAGGTTTTCACCAAGATCATAAAAGAAATATCGGTCGCTGCCAAACTGGGAGGTGGTGATCCCATCGGTAACCCCCGCCTGCGCACCGCAATCGACAAGGCAAAGCAGGAGAACATGCCCAAGGACAACATCGAACGGGCCATTAAAAAAGGAACCGGCGGAATGGAAGGCGTGACGTACGAAGAGATCAACTACGAAGGCTACGGTCCCGGTGGTGCGGCGGTACTCGTCGAGGTTATGACGGACAACAGGAACCGGACCGTCTCGGATGTACGGAGTATTTTCACCAAGTGCAACGGGAACATGGGAGAAACCGGTTGCGTCTCCTGGATCTTCGATAAAAAGGGACTCATCGTCTTTGCCAAGGGGACCGACCTGGAAAAGCTTTTTGAAGTCGCCCTTGAGGCAGGCGCCGAGGACGTAAGCGATGAAGAAGACCAGATCGAAGTGGTTACCGATCTCTCCACCTTCATCGAAGTGCGCGAAGCCCTGGGAAAGGCCGGGTTCAAATATGAATCCGCGGATATTACCATGATCCCGCAGACCATGGTGAAGCTTGAGGGGAAACAGGCCGAAACCATGCTGAAACTGATGGATCGCCTGGAGGACAACGACGACGTGCAGAATGTTTATGCCAATTTCGATATTTCCGCGGAAGAGATGGAACGGTTGATGTAGTGCGGGCTAATTCGTGCAACGTGCGACGTAAAGCGGCCTATTCAGAACGGAGCGCGTCAAATGAGAATTCTCGGCATCGATCCCGGGTCACGCATTACGGGATATGGCATCATCAGTCAAGAAGGGAACCGGTTGATTCATGTGGATAACGGAGCGATTCAGACCGATAGTCACAAGGACTTCCCTGCGCGCCTGAAAAAGATTTATGGGGCGTTATCGGATGTTATCGAGCAGTACCGCCCCGACGCAGTAGCTGTGGAAGACATCTTTTTTGCCACCAATGTGCAGAGCGCACTGAAGCTTGGTCAGGCCCGCGGTGCAGCCATCGTGGCAGGTGTCAACGCCTGCCTGCCGGTCTTCGAATACACCGCGCTTCAGGTCAAGCAGGCGGTCGTCGGGCACGGTCGGGCATCGAAGGACCAGGTCCAGAAAATGATCAAGGTGCTTCTTAACCTGCCTGAAGTCGCCCAGGAGGATGCCTCGGACGCACTGGCCGTCGCAGTCTGCCACGCCCATTCAGCGGGTTTGAACAGCAGGCTGAAGGCTAAAGGCTGAAGACTAGCGGATTTCACCATTCACCATTCACGGATTTACAATGATAGCCCTATTGACCGGCAAAATTGCCCACAAATCCCCGGAATTCATCATTATGGATGTAAACGGCGTCGGCTATCGCGTCCAGATACCGTTTTCCACCTACTACGATCTCCCCGGAGAGGGGCAGGAGATTTCCCTCAATATCTACACCCATGTGAAAGAAGACGCCATCAGCCTGTACGGGTTCCGCTCCCTCGTTGAAAAAATCTGCTTTCAAATGCTCATCTCGGTATCCGGAATAGGGCCCAAGCTGGGCAAGGATATCCTTTCCAATATCCAGGTGGCAGACCTCGCGCGGGCTGTAACCCAGGGTGACCTCTCCCGGCTTTCGGCCATTCCCGGCATCGGCAGGAAAACCGCCGAAAGGCTGGTGCTGGAACTGAAAGATAAAGTGCTGAAGCTGGATGTCTCGCTGCCGACACCAGAAGGGAGCCGTTCCACCGTCTCCTCGATCATGAGGGACGACGTTGCATCGGCCCTCGTCAACCTCGGCTACAAGGAAGCCGTGGTGAACAAGGCCCTGGCAGAGTTGGATATCCCGCCGGACGCACCGATGGAGGATGTATTGAAAAAAGCATTGAAACTGCTGATGAGATAATAACGAGGCTGAGGGCTGAAGGTTTTATCGAACCTGTTGCCTTTTGCCCTTCGACCTTTGCCCGGATTTTATATGACCCGCATCATCGCACCCGATAGTACCGATGACGATCTCTTCGTCGAAACCACCCTCCGCCCCAGAACACTCACCGACTACGTCGGTCAGGAAAAAGCCAAGGGAAATCTGCGGGTTTTCATTGATGCCGCCCGGGGCCGCCGGGAATCCCTCGACCATGTTCTTCTCTATGGCCCGCCCGGACTGGGCAAGACCACCCTATCCAATATTATTGCCGCCGAAATGGGGGTCAGCATCAAATCCACGTCGGGACCGGTGATCGAACGGCCGGGTGACCTGGCGGCAATCCTGACAAACCTTGACCCACATGATGTTCTGTTCATTGATGAAATCCACCGTCTTTCCCACGTTGTGGAAGAGATCCTTTATCCCGCCATGGAGGATTTCCAGCTCGATATCATAATCGGCCAGGGGCCGAGCGCACGCACGGTCAAGCTGGACCTTCCCAGATTCACCCTGGTTGGCGCGACAACGCGGGCCGGCCTCCTCTCCTCTCCTCTCAGGGACCGCTTCGGAGTTATTGCCCGATTGGAGTTTTACACCGATGCGGAACTCACCATCATTGTCACTCGATCCGCCCGCATTCTCGGCATCCACATCGAGCAGGAAGGGGCGCGGGAACTTGCCTGCCGCAGCCGGGGGACCCCCCGGATCGCCAACCGGCTTCTGCGCCGTGTACGCGACTTCGCCCAGGTCAAGGCTGACGGCTCCATCACACAGCCCGTGGTACAGGATGCCCTGAAGCTCCTGGAAATAGACGAGATCGGACTCGACCACGTTGACCGACTGATCATGCTCACCATCATCGACAAATTCGGCGGCGGGCCGGTCGGTCTTGACACCATTGCTGCGGCAATTTGCGAAGAGAGTGACACTATCGAGGATGTTTACGAACCCTTTCTCATTCAACAGGGTTTTCTCAACCGCACCCCCCGCGGCCGGATGGCCACCGGCACAGCGTACCTCCATTTCGGCAGGCACGCTCCAAATGCGCCGCAGGGGAAATTGTTTTAAAATCTTGTAACTTTGCCTCATATCTGTTGAAATTTTCTCTCTGTTTTTGTGATGAGCACGTCTATGCAACTGGTTTTCGATTTCCCGATACACCCCCGATACGGTTTCGACAATTTCGTTGTCTGCGGCGGCAATGAAATGGCCTACCGGTTCGCCCTGATGCTGTCACAAGGGGCTGCACGGAATCTCCTCTATATCTATGGTCCGCCCGGCTCCGGCAAGACCCACCTTCTGGCCGCTCTCGGTAAAAGCCTGCTGACGGGCCGCCCGGAAAACGTAACTACATCTGAAAACCACATTCCCTATATATCGTTCAGAGAAATCGATCAGCTCTACGGGGGAGAATACCTGGCCGAGCAGACTTCCCGGCTGAGCGAGCGTTTCAATAATTCTCCTGCGCTCCTGATTGACGATATCCATCTTATACCGGATAATATAAACATACGGGTTGAGCTCTGGCATATTTTCAATGAATTTTTCGACACCGGCAGGAAGATAGCGGTGACCGGCCTTTTCCCCCCCAGGGAACTCCCGACTCTGGATGGTCATCTCGTCTCCCGGCTTCTCTGGGGGCTCGTCGCCAGGATGGATGTTTCTGACGACGATTCCCGTCGGCTGATCATTAAAAAACTGGCAGAAGACCGGCAGGTAACGCTTGCGGCAGACGTCATAGATTACCTGCTGCTCCATACCCGCCGGGACATCCCATCGCTGCGGGAGACCCTTGATGCCGTAAGCCTGCATGCCTTGTCCACCGGCAGAAAAATTTCCCTGCGATTGGCACGAGAGTTCCTGGAACGGAAAGTCTGACTTATGAAAATTCTCCTCCACATATGCTGTGCGCCCTGCGCGATCTATCCTGTCCAGGAACTCCGCACAAGCGGTATCCAGGTGACCGGTTTCTTTTTCAATCATAATATCCATCCGTATCTGGAGTACCGGAAGAGACTGGAAACGGTAAGGGAGTATGCCGCAAAGGTCGAACTGGAAGTCATCTACCGGGATGAATATCTCCTGGAGGAATTCCTCCGGGCAGTAGCCGGCAAACCTGATGAACGCTGCCTCTATTGTTACGCCTCCCGACTGGAGGTGGCGGCGGCGGAAGCGGCCTGCCTCGGTTTCGAAGCATTCACCTCAACACTCCTCTACAGCAGATACCAGAAACATGATACGATCCGGGAGCTTGGCGAACGGAGCGGGGAAAAGTACGGCGTGAAGTTTCACTATGCAGATTTCCGGCAAGGGTGGCAAAAAGGCATCGAACTCTCCAAAAAGCTCTCCCTTTACCGGCAGCAGTACTGCGGCTGCATCTACAGCGAAAAAGAGCGGTATCATCCCCGGGGCAAGCTTTAGCAGGCTGTTAGAAGAGGCGCACATCATGACTGAAATGGGGAAATGGCTGATAGTCCTGGGGTTGGTGATTGCAGCGGCAGGCTTCGTCTTGACCTTTGCAGGCAAAATTCCCTGGCTCGGCAAGCTCCCCGGCGACATCTTTATCAAGCGCGAAAACGTCTCTTTTTACTTCCCCCTCGCCACCTGCATCATACTATCAGCCCTCGCTTCCTTCATACTCTGGCTCCTCAGAAAATAACCCTCACTTGCAGCACCTCATCGACAAGCCCCTGCCGTTTGCAATTCCGCCATTATCTGCTACCTTTATTTTGATGAAATTATTAATTTCCTTCGGAGGCAACCATGTCTGATTTATTTGAAAAGGCACTCTTGACCGGGCTCGGCTTTCTCTCTCTTTCCCAAAAAAAAGCTGAAGAGTTTTTGGATGAAATGAAAGAAAAGTACAAGATGAGTGAAGAAGAGGGGAAGGCTTTCCTGGAAAAGATGCAGGGAATGGCTCAGGAGAACAGGGCCCGGATAACGGAGATGGCCGAGACAGAGGGGAAAAAGGTCATTGACAAGCTCGGCATGGTTCCCCGCGAGGAGTTCGACCTGCTTAAGAAACGCGTTGAAGCGCTGGAAAGCCGGGGAAAGGAAAATGAGTCGGGCGAACCATGCTGAATTTTGTCCAACTGAACCGCAACATCCGCAGCATTAAACGTTACCGTCAGATCGGCAGGGTCCTTTTCAAGTATGGATTCGACCAGGTTCTTGAATACCTGAACCTGTCGCATTTTATTGCCCGGGGAAAGAGGCTGTTTCACCGTGATGAGTCGAAGATCGCCCAGCTTGCCCCTGCCGAACGTATGCGCCTGGCGCTTGAAGAGCTGGGGCCTTCCTTTGTAAAGCTTGGGCAACTCCTCTCCACCCGCCCTGATGTAATCCCGAAAAGCTATGTCATGGAATTCGCCAAACTTCAGGACATGGTCCCATCTTTCCCTTTTGAAGAGACACAGAGCCAGATACGTTCGGAGCTTGGCGGAGAAATCGAGACCTTCTTCTCATCCTTCGAAGTCGAACCGATCGCAGCCGCTTCCATTGCCCAGGTCCACCGGGCACGGCTCACGACCGGTGAAGACGTCGTGGTGAAGGTGCGCCGTCCCGGCGTAGTTGAACTCGTGGAAACTGATATCGATGTTCTCACGGGATTGGCGCTCCTTGCGGAGCGCCATTTGCCGGGAAGCGACATCTATGACCCCGTAGGCATGATCCGCGAATTCTCCCGGACAATCCGGAGAGAAATGGATTTTTCCCGGGAAGG
>JBGPCQ010000154.1:0-7086 GCA_041481895.1 Geobacteraceae bacterium
ACATTGCCCGGGCTGCCGGGGTGCTCGGTTTTGCCACCATAATCTCCCGCATCCTGGGGATGGTGCGGGACATGGTCGTGTCGCGCCTGTTCGGCGCGGGGCTCTATACCGACGCCTTCTTCGCCGCATTCCAGATCCCCAACATGCTCCGCCGTTTTTTCGCTGAAGGGGCGCTTACCTCGGCGTTTGTCCCGACCTTTTCCGAATGGTACACTCAAAAGGGGGAGGACGAGGCGCGGGAACTGGCCAATGTCTGCTTCACCCTCCTCACCATCGTTATGGCGGTCGTCACCCTCATCGGCATCATCTTCTCTCCCCAGATCGTCCGTCTCATGTTTCCCGGCTTTGCGGCTTCCCCCGCCAAGCTGGAGTTGACCATTTTTCTCAACCGGCTGATGTTCCCCTACATCTTCTTCATCAGCCTGGTCGCCCTCTGCATGGGAATACTCAATACGGTGCGGCATTTCTTCACTCCGGCCATCTCCACGGTCTTTCTCAACCTTGCCATGATCTGCTGCGCCGTATTTCTCCATAACAGTTTCCAGGTGCCGATCACCGCACTGGCTGTCGGTGTCCTGCTCGGTGGTTTTCTGCAACTTCTCCTGCAGCTCCCGACCCTCTACCGGAAGGGATTCCCGCTGCGCTGGCGTCCGGACTTCTCCCATCCGGCGGTACAGAGGATCGCCCTCCTCATGGGGCCGTCGGTTTTCGGGGTCGGGGTCTACTATCTGAATATAACGGTCGGAAACATCCTTGCCTCGCTCCTCCCGCAGGGGAGCGTTTCGTATCTTTATTACGCCCAGCGCCTCTTTGAATTCCCTCAGGGAATATTCACGGTCTCCGTGGCGCAGGCAGTCCTTCCCTCCATGAGCAGGCAGGCAGCCGCCGGAGAAATCGGGGAACTCAAAAAATCGCTCGCCTTCGGCCTGCGCCTGACCCTCTTTGTCACCATACCGGCCACTGTTGGGCTTATGCTCTGTGCCACCCCCATTTTCAGCCTCCTCTTTATGGGTGGGGAATTTGATTTCATCACGGCGGCCAAATCGGCACAGGCCCTCTTTTACTATGCCCTGGGGCTTTCCCTGGTGGCGTTCGTCAGGGTCCTCGTCCCCGCCTTCTATGCTCTCAAGGACACGAAGACCCCGGTTATCATCGCATTCGTCGCATTTCTGCTCAATCTCTGCCTCAGCCTCATGCTCATGGGACCGCTGCTCCATGCTGGACTAGCGCTGGCGTCCAGCCTTTCCGCCCTGGGCAATATGGGGCTGCTTCTCTATCTGCTCCGAAAGAAAATAGGCCCTTTCGGCGGGCGGGGTATTTTCTCGGCCGGGGTGAAAGCGGCGGTTGCTTCTGTCCCCATGGCGCTCTTTGTTGCCTGGTCCATGCGCCTGACTGACTGGACCCTCGGGGGGCATAAAACAGTAAAGGCCCTGACACTGTTCGGCGGTATCGGGGCGGGTGCGGTAATCTTCTTAATCGTTGCCCATCTTGTACGGTGCGAGGAAGCGCATGATGCTGTTAACTTATTCCGGAGAAAGGTCCTGAAGAGATGAAACGGATAGGCAGTTTAACACGGGGCATATACGGCTCCCTGTTTGAGACCGGCCTCGGGTTCGGTGGGGTCGTAGCGGGTGAAGAGGGGCTCATCGAAGTCTTTCTTCCCTTTGACGGGAAGAGCAGGGAGGGACTAGCCGCGCAGATAGCGGGCAGGTATCCGGCAGCCAGGGGCGATAGCCCGCTTACGAAACAGGCTGCCGAGCTTCTTGCGCGGTATTTTACCGGGAGGCCGGTCGCTTTTGCCCTCCCCATTGACCGGAGTGACTTCACTCTGTTTCAATGGTCCGTCTACCGGGCCGTCATGGCCATTCCCTATGGCGAGGTAAAGAGCTATTCCCAGGTTGCCGCAGAGGTCGGGCGTCCACTCGCCGCCCGGGGGATAGGGGGGGCGATGGCCCAAAATCCTCTGCCCATTATCATTCCCTGTCACCGGGTAGTTGGAAAGTCCGGGGAGATGACCGGTTATTCGGCCCCCGGGGGGGTCGCATCAAAACAATGGCTCCTTGAGATGGAAAAACGGGTTATTTGCGAAAAATCTAACAAAAACAGCAAGATTTGTGAATGATTTATAAACAGGATAATTACGGACCGGAATTTATTTTTCGCGAAAAACGATAAGATACGGTTGATTTGGTAAATGAGGATTGTCTTGTTGTGTAACATATTGTAATATATGGTAATATTTGATGTGATTAAATAATGTGCAGAGAGCAAAAAACCCGATTTAACATATTTCTTTGGCTAGTTCTCCACATCATTGTGCACATGTTATCCACAATTTTTGTGGATAATCGGTTACGCCGTTGAAAAGACGTAACATTTTGCCTAATCCTCTTCAAAGGTTAGTCTGCCGGGTCAACCTCCCGATTTACGCTCTTTTCTCTTTGCCTCCTCCCACAAAAGGTCCATTTCTTCAAGGGTTGCGTCTTTCAGCTGCCTGTCGCCGACGTGCAGTGCCTCTTCGACGTAGGCGAAGCGTTCTGTGAAACGTCTGATCGTCTTGCCAAGCGCCTGTTCCGGGTTGAGCGACAGGAAGCGACCGAGGTTCACGATGGCAAACAGAAGGTCTCCCAATTCCGCCTCCATCCGCGCCTGGTCACCGTCCACCATCGTTTCCTCCAACTCGTGCAGCTCTTCCAGCACCTTGGCGAACACCTGGTCCACGTGCTCCCAGTCAAAGCCGACCCGTGCCGCCTTTTCCGTAAGCTTCTGCGCTTTCATCAGAGCCGGCATATGGGGGGGAACGCCGGCCAGCGCCGATTTCCGCTCTTCCCCCTTCTCGCCTTTCTTGATCCTTTCCCAGTTTTCCACCTGTTCATCCGAACTTTTAATCACCTCGTTACCGAATACATGAGGATGACGGCGGATGAGCTTGTCGCAGATGGCGTCGATGACATCGGCCATGGAAAACTCTCCGCGCTCTTCGGCAATCGCCGCATGGAAGATCGGCTGCAGCAGGAGGTCGCCCAGCTCTTCCTTGAGGAGCCCGGGATCGTTTAAGTCGATCGCTTCGACGACCTCGTAGGTCTCCTCGATGAGATAGCGCTTCAGGCTTTCATGGGTCTGCTCCGCGTCCCACGGGCAGCCGCCCGGGCCGCGCAACCGGCGCATGATATCCATGAGGCGGTTGAAGCCCCGGTTCTCGTCGGTCATACTGTCTCCTGATTCAGTTCTCAGTGTCAAGCCCTTATGAGAACACCCTTATCTACATCTGCCCTTGTACCGAAAAAAAAGGCACTGCCAGGGTGCCTGTCACTTTTTCTTGTCACCCTTTACGTACTCTTCCAGAAACTTACTTTTGTACTCGGCAAACCGGTCCTCCTCAATTGCCCTCCTGATCTCCGCCATCATGTTCAGGTAGAAATGAACGTTGTGGATACTGGCGAGAATGGCAGAGAGGACCTCGTTGGCATTGAACAGGTGGTGAATGTAGGCGCGGGTGAAATTTGCGCAGGTGTAGCAGCCGCAATTCGGCTCGATGGGATAAAAATCGCGCCGATAGTTTTTGTGGGTAAGGCGGATTCTCCCCCGGTTGGTGAAGAGGGTGGCGCTTCGGGCGTAACGGGTCGGGATGACGCAGTCGAACATGTCGATTCCCCGCTCCACGCTTTCCAGGATGTCCTCGGGGAGCCCCACTCCCATCAGGTAGCGGGGCTTGTCCTCGGGGAGGTGCGGGGCAGTATAGCCAACCACCTTTTTCAGAAGTTCCAGCCCTTCGCCGACCGAAACACCGCCGATGGCATAACCGGGGAAGTCCATTTTCACCAGTTCGCGGGCGCACATGGCGCGCAGGTCCTCGTAAACGCTCCCCTGGACGATGGCGAACAGGGCCTGGTCCGTGCGGGTATGGGCCTCCCGGCACTGCCGGGCCCAGCGGATCGTTTTTTTAGTGGACATCTCGGCATAGCTCCGGTCGCACGGGTAGGGGATGCATTCATCGAAGGACATGATGATGTCCGCTCCGAGCGCCTCCTGGATCGCCATGGCCCGGGCAGGATCGAGGAAAACCTCTTCACCGGTTATTTCATGTTTGAAAAAGGCTCCTTCTTCTGTAATCCGCTTGTTGGGAAGGGAGAAGACTTGAAATCCGCCCGAATCGGTGAGGATCGGGCCATTCCAGCCCATGAATGCATGCAGCCCCCCTGCCTTCTCCACCAGCGATTCGCCGGGGCGGAGGTGGAGGTGATAGGTGTTGGCCAGAATGATCTGAGCGCCGCTTTCTTTCACCTGCACAGGTGTCATCGCTTTCATGGCGGCATGGGTCCCCACCGGCATGAAGATGGGTGTCTCGATGATGCCATGCGGGGTCGTAAGCGTGCCGCGCCGCGCCGCGGTAGTTTTATCCTTATTCCTGAGGCTGAATTTCATAGCTTAATCCTGAGTGTTTGGCCTTGCGTTCATATCGAGTTTACGTGAGCACGGTGCCCCATGAATCTTTATCAGAACGACAGTGAAAATGCAACATCCCATTGGCCATCGGGATAAAGCTGTCGTACGGGCTCAGAGAAAGACGCCTACAGGGAAGTAGGCCTTTGCCAGAAGCCGGATGGGATGGATAGTGCCGGATTATTCCCGCTTAAAAAATATACAAAAAACGAGTTGATTTTTTGTTGCTTTTTTCTAAAACGACGTTTAGTATGCTGCATACTGTATACGCAGAGCATTTACTAATTAAATTATTATAATAAGTGGCAGTGTTGACCATTATTCCGATGCGGATTTTCATCATAATCTCATACTGACAAGGAGTAAGAGCTATGCAGACTTCCACGGAATGGCGCGCACCCCCTGCCTGTTCACCGATTCCGCAGGCGGGTTGACGGAATCTTCCCCGCATACCACGTAACCGTACAGCACTTTTAATACTACATTGAGCAAAGGGACAACATTATGCAATTATTTTCGAGCACTGTGGGCAGAAAGATCCTGATGGCGATTACCGGCCAGCTGATGGTCCTTTTCGTCGTTGTTCATCTGCTGGGCAATTCTACCATTTTCTTAGGCTGGCTCAATGCATATGCCGAGCATCTGCATGCGCTGCCCCCGCTGGTATGGGCCTTCCGGCTGGTCATGCTGACGTTTTTGGGGGTCCATGGGTGTTACGGGATTCTGATTACACTGGAGAACAATGCTGCCAACCCCGGCGCTTACGCGGTCAACAGGAAGCTCAAGGCTACCTTTTCCAGTGAAAACATGATCTGGACCGGTCTCCTGATCCTGCTCTTCATCATTTACCACTTAACTCATTTCACGGCTCATCTCTGGCCGGACATCGTTGCCAATACTCTTCCCAACGGCGGAATCGACGTGTTCACGATGGTAGTGACCAGCTTCCGGCACGGCATTATCGCCTTCGTCTATGTGGCGGCCATGATCGTTCTCTTCCTCCATCTGAATCACGGCATTCAGAGTTTTTTCCAGACCATGGGGTGGAACAACGACTGCAGTCTGCCGGTCATCAGCATGATCGGCAAGGTGGTCGCGGTTATTTTCCTGGTCGGTTACAGCATCATACCGCTTTTCATTCTTGCGCGCATTTTGACTTAAAATAGGGGGTTCATAGTGATACTCGACGGAAAATGTCCAACCGGACCAATTGAAACATCGTGGGACAAGTACCGCTTTGATCTGAAGCTGGTCAATCCCGCTAACAAGCGTAAATACAACATTATCGTGGTCGGCACTGGTCTGGCCGGCGGCGCTGCCGCTGCCACGCTGGGTGAACTTGGCTACAATGTCCAGGCCTTCTGCTACCAGGACAGCCCGCGCCGCGCCCACTCCATCGCCGCCCAGGGCGGTATCAATGCTGCCAAAAACTATCCGAGTGACGGCGACTCAATCCTGCGCCTGATGTACGACACCATCAAGGGAGGCGACTTCCGCGCCCGTGAGGCTGACGTGTGGCGTCTCGCACAGGTTTCCAACAACATCATCGACCAATGCGTGGCCCAGGGTGTACCCTTTGGCCGCGATTACGCCGGCTATCTGGATAACCGCTCCTTCGGCGGCGCCCAGGTTTCCCGTACCTTTTACTCACGTGGTGAAACAGGTCAGCAGCTGCTCTTGGGCGCCTACTCGGCACTCTCCCGCCAGATCAAGCTCGGCGCGGTCAAGATGTACAACCGCCGCGAGATGCTTGATCTCGTTGTCGTTGACGGCGTGGCACGTGGTATTACCGTGCGTAACCTGATTTCCGGCGAAATGGAAAGCTACGCTGCCGACGCTGTCTGCCTCTGCACCGGCGGCTATGTCAACGTATTCTACCTCTCCACCAATGCCAAGGGTTGCTCGGTCACGGCAAACTGGAAGGCCGCTAAAAAAGGCGCTTTCTTTGCCAACCCCTGTTACACCCAGATCCATCCGACCTGTATCCCGCAAGCTGGCGAATATCAGTCAAAACTGACGCTTATGTCTGAGTCACTTCGTAATGATGGTCGTATCTGGGTTCCCAAGAAGAAGGAAGATATTGGTAAACGTCCCGATCAGATTCCCGAGGAGGATCGTGACTATTACCTCGAACGCAAATACCCATCCTTCGGTAATCTCGCTCCCCGCGACATCTCTTCCCGTGCCGCCAAGGAGCAGTGCGACGACGGCCTTGGTGTTGGCCCCGGCGGACGTGGCGTCTACCTGGATTTTGCCGATTCGATCAAGCGTCTCAGCGAAAACACCATCCGCGAGCGCTACGGCAACCTGTTCGAGATGTATGAGCGGATCACCGACGAAAACGGCTACAAGGTCCCGATGCGTATCTACCCGGCGCCGCATTACGCCATGGGCGGCCTGTGGGTCGATTACAACCTGATGAGCAATGTCCCCGGTCTGTTCGTGCTGGGCGAGGCCAACTTCTCGGTGCACGGCGCAAACCGTCTGGGGGCCTCGGCTCTCATGCAGGGTCTTTCCGACGGCTACTTCGTTATTCCGTACACCATCGGCGGGTATCTGGCTACTATCAAGCCTGCCGCGGTCAAGGCGGATAATGCCGAGTTCAAGAAGTCGATCGAGGATGTCAGTGCCACAACCAAGAAA
>JBGPCQ010000155.1:0-7077 GCA_041481895.1 Geobacteraceae bacterium
CTGGTGGTAGAATCGGGGGAGCCACCCCATTCCGGTCTCGGTCAGGATGGTCAGGTTGCTCCGCACGATCCGGCGGGGGGAGAGCCCCTCCGTTGCTTCGACAAGGAACCGGAAATGAGGGCTCATTTCCGGGCAGCCGCCAGTGATATCGAGGGTAATGCCCGGTTGACGGGAGAGGAAGCCGATGATTTTCGCCATGACTTCTTTTCCCATGACCTTGTTCCCCTGCGGCGAAGCCGTCACGTGACAGTGGCGGCAGGAGAGATTGCAGCGGTTGCCCAGGTTGACCTGGAGGGTCTGGAGGGTGTCGAATTTAATATAGATGGGGTTGATTTCCTTGAGGCGTTCTTTGAAAACCGCAACCATATGTTTCTCCTTCGTCGAAACGGGGGCCGGGTACCGGTAAAAGCAATCAGTGTACCCCGTTGCCCGAAACCCGAAACCAGTTTTATCCCCTCTGCCATTTCAGCCAGGCCCCCAGCACCTTTTTCACGAACGGCGTGAGCCTGGTCCGGTTGTATGCGTCGGCCAGTTTTTTCACCGCTTCCGCCTGGGTCGGGTAGGGGTGGATGGTTCTGCCGATGGCCGAGAGCCCGAGTCCGTTCGTCATCGCCAGCGACAGTTCGTTGATCATCTCGCCGGCGTGGCGGGCGACAATGGTGGCGCCGAGGATTTTGTCAGACCCTTTCCGGAGGTGAACCCTGGCGAATCCTTCCGTCTCCCCATCCAGAATTGCACGGTCCACATCGGCCAAGGGGATGGTGAGGGTCAATACATCGAACTTCTTCTCCCTGGCCTCCTTTTCATACATCCCTACGTGCGCCACTTCCGGATCTGTATAGGTGCACCAGGGAACTACCAGTGCCGAACTCTTCTGTCTTCCCATGAACAGCGCGTTCGCGATCAGGATACGGGCCAGCGCGTCGGCCGTGTGGGTGAACTTGTAGGGAAAGCAGATGTCGCCCGCTGAATAAACACGGGGGTTGGTTGTCTGCAGATGCTCGTTTACCTTGACTCCCGATGCCGGATCGTAGACGATGCCGGCCGCTCCCAGGTTGAGTCCCTCCACGTTGGGAATCCTGCCGATACCGACGAGTATCTCATCTACTACTACGTCGAGCAGCTTCCCTTCTTTCTCAACGGTAATGACTTTTTCCCCGTTCCTTGTCGCGGCCCTGATGATTTTTGCCGGGAGAAGGAGATCGATTCCTTCCCGGATGAAGGCCCTTTGCACAATTTCCGCTGCATCAGGGTCTTCCCGGGGAAGAATATGATCATTCAGGTGCCCCAGAACGGTGACGTTGCTCCCCAGTCGCGCGAAGGTCTGGGCCAGCTCGCTGCCGATCGGCCCTGCGCCGATGACGGCAAGCCTGGCGGGCAATTCAGTCAGTGAGAAGACCGTTTCGTTGGTCAGGTAGCCGGCATTCTCCATGCCGGGAATAGGAGAGGGGGCAGCCCGCGCCCCGGTACAGACGGCAGCTTTCTTGAAGCGGAGACTTTTCCCTTCGACTTCGATGGAGTCGGGCCCGGTGAAGCGGCCTTCGCCGAAAAAAACATCCACCCCGAGCTCTTCCTTGAAGCGCCGGGCAGAGTCGTGAGGACTGATCTCCGCCCTGATCCGCCGCATTCGCTCCATGGCGGCGGGGAAATCGATGGTGAGGCGCTCCCCTCCCGCGATACAGAACTCTCCGGCGGATTTAACGTCGTGCATGGCGCGGGCGGCGCGGATTATCCCCTTGGAGGGAACACACCCCACATTGAGGCAATCGCCCCCCAAAAGATTACGCTCGATGAGTGCGACTTTCGCCCCGAGCCCCGCGGCGCCGGCGGCAGTAACGAGCCCGGCCGTCCCCGCTCCGATCACTACGAGGTTGTAGATAGGGGCCGGCTCCGGATTCATCCAATCGGATGGATGAACGTTAGCCAGCAACAACCTGTTGTTGTCCGTCATGGGGAGGATTTCCGGTATTTCGTTCATGATGCGGCCTCTTCTATTTGGGAGAGTGGTCGTTGCTCAGACTTTCTTTTCCAGGGCCTTTCGTGCGAGCTTCGTTACATATACCGTAACCGCTACCGTCGCGATAAGCCCGACCACGTACAACCCCCATTCCGCCCATGTTCTGGTCCTCCCTCCGGCGCCCAGACGGGCCAGGTCGCCGGCGAGTGAACCGATATAGACATACATCACAGTGCCGGGCATCATACCGATCCAGGAAGCAAAGAAGTAGTCCCGCAAGCTCACCTTTGTCAGGCCGAACGCGTAGTTCAGGAGGTTGAAGGGAAATATGGGCGAGAGCCTTACGAGCCCTACGATCTTCCATCCCTCGCGCGCGACCGCCTCATCAATGGCCTTGAATTTCTGGTTACCCTCGATTTTCTTTGCTACCCATTCCCGTGTGAAGTACCGGCCCACGAGGAAAGCGCAGGAAGCGCCCAACGTAGCCGCCACTGAAACGATAACCGAACCCTTGACAACCCCGAAGAGGACACCGGCCCCAAGCGTCAGGATGGAACCGGGGATAAACAGGACGCAGGCGGCAATGTAGATGGCAATGAAGATGAAAGGTCCCCATGTCCCAAGTCCTGCCACCCAGTCGAGGGATCCCTTGAGGAGTTCCTGGACATGGAAGTATTTTGCGGCAGACAAGAGAATGATGATAACTGCTGCAGCCAGAAGCATCTTGAGCTTGGAGCCGGAGTTTTTACCATTCGAGTTTTCTTTCATCCGTTTCACTCCGCGTGAGACCTGCCGCGACTTCTCATCGCTTGGCGGAAAAGCTCGGGCAGGAACTGCCGCAAGCTATTCCGCCTTGACAAATTTGAGGGATGCGGAGTTGAGGCAGTAGCGCAGGCCGGTCGGTTTCGGCCCGTCGTCGAATACGTGGCCCAGATGAGCGTCGCACCTGCTGCAGCGCACCTCGGTTCTTTTTGATAACAATGAGTTGTCGGGCTTCGTCGTGATGTTTTCGGGGGCAAGCGGCTTCCAGAAACTCGGCCACCCGGTCCCGGATTCGTACTTGGTTTCCGAACTGAACAGGTCGTTATCGCAACAGATGCATCTGTAAGTGCCCTTTTCATGATTGTTCGCGTATTTCCCGGTGAATGGCCGTTCCGTTCCTCTTTTCCTCGTGATTTTGTATTGCTCCGGGGTCAGGAGCTTTTTCCATTCGGCATCGGTTTTGATCACCTTTTCTGACATTATGTATCCATTCTGTTTTACTGAATACAGTTTAATCTGCGTCGCGCCCCCTGCCTTCTGATCCGCATTAACTGAATGCCCTCCGAATACGACTGCCATTCCGAGAAGTCCCAACAACAGCGGAATAATTACGGATCTCATATATTATTCTCCTTTGGATCAGGTGGATTTGTAAATTCCCATAAACTGGGAACCTCGAATCTGACGTTCTACTCCAATTCATTAATGGGGAAGTTTAAGGATGTTAAAGAACATAAGTCAGGAATCCATGATTTAGCACCTGACTAAATTAGCGAATGGTTGAGCTCAGCGGACTCGCGAAAAAAATCATGGCCATCAGGATGTAGTCCATGAGGAACCCACTACTTGGAGGCCACCTTCTCTTTATGGAAGCGACGGATGTTTCCAGCGACGTAATCCAGGCAATCCTCCACCGCGAAGTGACCCGATTCGAGCCGATGCATCTCGGCGTTGGGCAAGTCCTTCAGGTACGCCTCGCCACCCTCTCGGGTGAAAAAGATGTCATCCTGCCCCCAGAATATGATGGTCTTGGGCTGACGGCTGCGCAAAAACTCCTGCCACTGTGGATATAGCTCGACGTTGGTGCGGTAGTCGTAAAATAACTCCATTTGCACCTTGCGAGAGTTCGGCCTTTCCATGAAACGAAAGTCCATGTTCCAGTTGTCCGGGCTAATCAGTTCGGCCTTCTTGTGCCCGTGGAGATAAATGCTCTTTATGGCGTCTAGCTCCAGGAAGCCCATGAGGGGCTTTTCCGTTTCGGGCGTGCGGTTTTTCCACAGAGCATTGCGGAAACCATCCCAGGCCGCGGTGAATCCCACTTCATAGGCGTTGGTGTTCTGGATAATCAACCACTCCAGCCAGTCAGGGTTGCGTGAGAGGATGCGGAAGCCCACTGGCCCGCCGTAGTCCTGAACAAAAATACCAAAACGGGTGAAATCCTTCTTCTTCAGGAAGGCCTCTACCACTTCGGAGGTCTTGTCGAAGGTGTAGGGATACTTCGCCGAATCCGGCATGTCACTGTTACCAAAGCCAGGATAGTCCATTGCAATGACGTGGAATTTGTCGGCCAGTGCCGGAATGAGGTTGCGGTATTGATGCGACGAGGCTGGGAAGCCATGCAGCAGAACGAGCTTGGGGTTGCCGGGCTTGCCTGCTTCGCGGTAGAAGATGTTGAGTCCTTCGACATCAGTGGTTCCAATCCTCACAGTTGTTTCGGTGGTATCAGGCGCATAGTTCATCTGACTCTCCTTTTCTTTGTGGCCGGATTGGTCGGGTTACTCGGCGAAGACCGCGGCCGCGGCGGACTCAGCGCAGGCGCGACCTCGCATCAGCTGCACTTCATCACCCACGGTGATTTCGCCATCTTCAATCACAAAACAGTTGAGGGCGAGCTTGCCGTCGAAGCGCCGGTAGATGCCACGAGTGACTTCCTTGTCTTGGACCAGCGTGTCGGGATCATATGAGGTCATGATGCAGCGCAGGCGTAAATCCTGGATGCCGATGAGCACCTTGCCTATGCGCAGGCAGCCGCCCGGCCACTTGCGCTCGTCCAAGCCCTCGACGCCGCCGATCACGATATTGGGCCGCAAGCGGCGAAGGTCATGACCGAAGGCGGCGATGGCACCGTCGGTAGCCACCAGCAACGGCAGCACATCGAAGCGCTCAATTCCATCATAGCGCACCAGCTTCGCGCCAGGCCCGACAAGGTCAACAACCTCGGCGGCGACCTCCTGACTGTTCCATGGCTGGCCATCCACCAGAGGTTCACCATCAGGCCCCAGCGTACCCTTATGGCCCAGGAAACGCGGATGGGTGCGTGAGGTGATCACCCGTTCGTGGGCATCCTCAACGTGTACAACTCGGTCGCCTTCTATGCCAAGCGGCCCGATGCGTACCCGTTGCAGCTTCTCGCCAGCCATGGTTTTGACCGGATATCTCCAGATTTCCATGACCTTCATTGCCACCTCAGTCACTGATTGACCTGCAAGCCCTCTCTTTTTGTCGCGCCCCTCATTAACGGCTAATTAGGCAGTTACTTAGATACCGGTTCACTTTCGACATGTCCGTACTGACCTATGGCACCGTCTATGAACTATCATAACTCTGTCGGAGCCTTCGCACGGATTTGTGGCCAGTTCTCTTCGGATTTGCGGATATATCCCTTCGTATCTGCGCTCCATTTCTCAAGAATCACCGGATTCAGGTTGAAATAAAGTTTTCCGTCCACAATGCGCCACGATGATGGATCGATGTCGAACTTCTTGCCTACTGCGACGCCATATGCGCAGTAGCCGCCATACTGAGGCACGTACTTCTCTGGATTCGCTTTGAATGTATCCCGGTTCGAAGTGGTGGCGAAAAGATACGTTCCACCCCCGTACTCCACCGATAGATCGGAGCGGCCGGGAACAGGGCGTCCCTCAGTAAAGTACGCTACCGGATCATAGCCCCGAATCACATAACCTGTGGCGTCCGCGTTAATTCCTTCTAAATGTGCCATAACCATTTTCTCCTTTCTTCCGCATTTGCCTAACTGGTTTTTACTGATATCCGTGGTTCAAGTGTATCTCATTCGGATAATTAGTGAAGATGGAAAATCAATTAGTTCTTCTCCGACATCAGTAGTGTTGGACTTTCGCCTGAAAACTGGTCCTGTTTGTGGGGAGAAGGTCACAATATTCGTGAACTTACACTCTCGCCTTTCGTTATCTTCCAGTGTTTATGTATAACAGCACTGATCAGTGCCCGGCAACATTTCCCCAAAGCTCTTTAAGCCGTTCGTCTCTGCCGCACCTGCCCCGATAGTATTTATAGCGGATCGGGTTCTTTTTGTAGTAATGCTGGTGATAATCCTCAGCAGGGTAGAAGTCCGTGACCTGGGTAATCTCAGTGACTACAGTTTCCTTGAACGGTTTGTTCTTTTCCAGCTCATTTCTGGATTTCAGGGCGAGTTGCCGCTGAGTCTCATTATGATAGAAAATGGCAGAGCGGTATTGGTGTCCGCTGTCGCAGAACTGCCGGTCCTTGACGGTCGGATCGATATTGTGCCAGTAAACTTGAAGGAGCTTTGCGTAGCTGATCTTTGATGGGTCGTAGACGATCTGTACCGATTCGGCATGGCCGGTCCCTCCGGCGGAGACCTCCTTGTAGGTGGGGTTCTTTTTTTGGCCGCCGGTATAGCCGGACGTGACAGAAACCACCCCGGTCAGTTCGTCAAACGGGTGCTCCATGCACCAGAAGCATCCCCCCGCAAAGGTGGCTTTTTCGAGCGTCCGGCCGCCGGGTGATTTATCGGCACCCCAGACACCTCCCGACCCTGTTACTAGAAATATCGTCAAAAGAAGCAGGCTAAAAGTAACATTGAAACCGAAGGTTATCTTCATATTACAAATCCTCCTTTGTGATATGAAATATTTATCTTCGCGCAAATTTCGGCCAGGTGCCGAGCAGATTACTGACGAACGGGGTAAGCCTGGTTACTTCCTGATCATTTCGACCTCGAGACTGATGGCGACTTCGTCTCCCACCATCACCCCGCCGGTTTCCAGTACCTTGCTGTAGGTGAGGCCGAAATCCTTCCGGTTGATTCTGGTCGTCGCGGAAGCGCCGCGCCGCATACCGCCCCAAGGGTCCTTGATTGCCGGAGATGGCCCATCCACGTCAAGTGTTACCTCGCGGGTGACGCCGTGGATGGTCAGGTCGCCGGTCACCTTGAGACTGTCCGAACCGCTGCTTACGGCTTTTTTTGTAACAAAGGTCATTGTCGGGTAGCGGGCCACGTCGAAGAAGTTGGCGCTTCGCAGGTCCTCGTCGCGCTTGGCCACGCCGGTATCAACGGAGGTCGTCTCGATGGTGAC
>JBGPCQ010000156.1:0-7034 GCA_041481895.1 Geobacteraceae bacterium
CGAAACCCCGTTCAGCTTCGGCTTTAACCTCGTCTCCGGCAATATTCGAGGTCCTCTCCCGGGCGGAAGAGACCGTACTTAATGAAACTGCCAGCATCAGCACCAGGGCCACTCTTCTCATACCCCCTCCTTGCAGTTACAGCGTCCTCTCCGAGGCTTCGGCGATCAGTTTCAGCTTCGCCATCATGGCCGCGAATTTCGGCGGTTTAAGCGACTGCGGCCCATCCGAGGATGCGTGCTCCGGGTCGGTATGGACCTCGATCATCAGGCCGTCGGCCCCGGCCGCCACGGCGGCGAAAGACATGGCAGCCACGTAGTGGTAGTTCCCGGTACCGTGGGATGGGTCGGCGATGACCGGCAGATGGGTTTTCTCCTTCAGTACCGGAATGGCGGAAAGGTCAAGGGTGTTGCGGGTGGCGGTCTCGAAGGTGCGGATGCCCCGCTCGCAGAGTATCACCGCCTGGTTCCCCTCGCTCATGACATATTCGGCGCTCATGAGAAATTCCTGGATTGTCATGGACATCCCCCTCTTGAGCAGCACCGGCCTGTTGAGTTGACCGACCTTTTTCAAAAGGGCAAAGTTCTGGGCGTTCCGTGCCCCGATCTGGAGGATATCGGCGTACTCCGCCACCAATTCGGCAGTTTCGGGGTTGACCACCTCGGTGACCACCGGCAGCCCGGTAATATCCCGCGCCTTGGCCAAAAGCTTCAGCCCTTCCTCCTCCAGCCCCTGGAAGGAGTAGGGGGAGGTGCGCGGCTTGAAGGCCCCGCCCCGCAATACCGTGGCGCCCGCCGCCTTGACCGCCAGCGCTGTCTCGATTATCTGCTGTTCGCTCTCGACCGAACAGGGTCCGGCCATTACCACGATCTCTTTGCCGCCGATGACGACGGTGTCACTGATCCTGACCTGGCTCAACTCCCTCTTTACCTCCTTGGAGGCGAGTTTGTACGGCTGGAGAATCGGCACCACGCTCTCCACCCCGGCCATCGATTCGATGCTCTGGAGCACCAGCTTCCCCCGCTCGTCCCCGATGGCGCCGATCACGTCCCTCGTGGTCCCGTGAATCACATGGGGCTTGTAGCCCAGTTCCCTGATCCGTTTCAGCACTTCGCTCTTCTCCTTTTTTGCGGCGCCTGCCTTCATCACGATGATCATCTTCATCTCCTTTCTCAGCCGAAAATAACACGGCAGGAGGATTCCCCCCGGCCGTGAGTTTTCGCTATCATGAAACTCAAAAAGCCGGGGGCGGTCTCCTGTCCACCCTCGGCTTTCGGTTTGCAATTTAGTCCAGCTCTTCCTAAATTAAACCTCTTCCCCGGGCAGACGGCCGAAAATAAAAGCCGTACCAAAAGTTAAAGCTAAAATAGGTGAAAAAGCTGTGAGTAACCATAGTTCGCATATTTGCTGATTTCAGCCGCGGATGTCAAGTATTAAATTTGATATAATGCGTGAAAAGTGTTAATAAGAAGCAGGTTATGCCGGATAAATCGTTCCTGCACCTCTTTATTTCCTGGCTGCGGGATATTCACGCAGTGCCGAAAGCATTTTCCCACATGTGAGCGTATGCACGTTTTCCTGGCCAATCACGGCTATCTAGCCCTGTTTCTTCTTAGTTTCCTGGCATCGACCCTCATCCCGCTCGGCTCCGAATGGCTCCTCGTGGCGCTGCTGCTCGAAAACCGTGACCCGGTTATCTCCGTGACGCTCGCCTCGGTCGGCAACTACTTCGGGGCCTGCACTACCTATGCAATCGGCATATACGGCGGTCCGCTCCTGGTCAGGAAAGTGCTCCGGATCGATGAAGCAGCGGAACAGCAAGCGGAAAGGTTCTATTCCCGCTACGGTTCCTGGTCGCTCCTTTTTTCCTGGCTTCCCGTTATCGGCGACCCGCTCTGTCTGGTCGGGGGGCTCCTGAAAATAAGCTTCGCCCGGTTCTCCCTCCTGGTTTTTGCAGGCAAGCTGGCCCGCTACGCTGTCGTGGCCTGGCTGACCCTGGCCGGCGCGGGCATCATGAAGCATTGATAGAGTTTCTCCACAGAGACATGGTAAAAACCTTGTTTGACAAGGATATACAGGATGAACAGGATTAAAGTCTTTCTATTTGCCGATTAATGCTGATCTTCAGCCAGCCCCAAGAATCTTTGTAACCGCGAAGAACGCAATGAACGCAAGGAAACCCGAAATTAAAAGGGTTTAACCCCTGAAAGGTTCTTGGGGTCCCTAGCGTGCTTTGCGTTCTTGAGCGACCGGAGGGAGTGGGCGGTTAAAGGTCTTGATTCAAGACGTAGAATGCCGTAGCTGAAGATTAATACTAATCAGATTGAAAAATATCTTCGGGTTTCATCCTGAATATCCTGTCTATCCTTTGTAATTATCTTTTTTTGCTTTTTTCTGTGATAAAATGTCTCTGATTCAATTTTCACCCTGGAGGTTTGATGCTGACGTGCAGTAAAAGAACCCTTGCCAACGGCCTGCGCATAGTTGCGGTCGAGATGCCCCACCTTCATAGCGCCGAAATCGCCTTCTATGTAAAAGTCGGCGGACGCAACGACCCGGAAGGGAAGGCCGGCATCTCCCATTTCCTGGAGCATATGCTGTTCCGCGGAACCAGTGAACACCCCACGACCCTTGAACTGGAAACCGCTTTCGAGTCCATCGGCGGCAGTGTCAACGCAGCCACGGACGAAGAAAGCACCTGTTACTTCTCCCGCGTCCATCCGGACCATGTTCCCGAGGGGGTACGACTCTTTTCCGCCATGCTCCTGCGACCCACCCTGCCGGGTTTGGAGATCGAAAAACGGATCATTACCGAGGAGGCGCTGGAAGACATCAACGAGCGGGGCGAAGAGATCAACACCCATAATCTTGCCAGCCGTCTGCTCTGGCCCGGTCATCCGCTCGGGACCCCGACCATCGGCTATCTTGACACCATCGAGAATTTTACGCGCGAGGACCTGCAAGCCCACCTTACGCGCTTTTATACGCCGCGCAACACCGTGGTGGTCATTGCCGGCAACATACGCACCGAAATTGCCTTTGCGGCCTGCGAGGAGCACTTCGCCGCCTGGCGGGGCCCGCAGGCTCCTCCTGCATCCCCCCCCGCGAACCGCCAGACCTCTGCGCAATCACTCTTTGTTGAGGATTCCGACAGCCAGGTCCATCTCCAGGTCGCATTCCGGGGATTCGCCCGTCCCGACCAGCGCATCATGGCAACACGCCTCCTCAGGAGAATGCTCTGCGGCAGCGGCTGTTCACGCCTCAATCTTAACCTGCGCGAGAAGCTCGGCATAGTCTATTCCGTTGATGCCAGCATTTCTGCCTACGAGGAAACCGGTTCCTTTGCCATCGAACTCTCCACCGCCCCCGAGAATCTTTCCCTGGCTGTCTCGGAGGTCCTCCGCGAAACGATGCGGATGGCCCGCGAACCGGCCGCACCGGACGAGATCAGTCGAGTAAAGACGGGATATTATTACGACCTGGATTACAGCAGGGATTCCAGCTATGAAATGCAGGTGAGGTACGGCTGGGGTGAGTTGATGGGACTCGTCCGGAGCATCGAAGCAGACCATGCCGAAGCCGCGACAATTGATGGGGAGACGATCCGGGCTGCTGCCGCAGCGCTCTTCTCCCCGCACAATCTCAACCTGGTTGCGGTCGGGCCGTGGAAAGCAGCCGCCCGGCGTGAGATAGAAAAGGTTGTGGCGGATTACGAAAAGGAATGGACTGGGCTGAAGCCAGGTTGAAGTTGAGAGCGGCTTTTCAGCATCTGTAATACCGGAAAGCCGCTGTTGACCGCATTAAACCCAAGTACGCATTTCCACTTGACACCAACGTATTCCTTACTTATACTTTCAGGTAAGAATTAGCAAGGAGGTAAGAATAATGCTGTCTACGGTTACATCCAAGGGGCAGGTCACCATACCGAAAGAGATTCGCGACCTCTTGCATATCCGCTCCAACGACAAGGTGGATTTTGTGCTGGACGGGGAAAGGGTGCTTCTGACGCCGGTCAGGACGCTCCTGGACTTGCGCGGCGCTGTCCGGGCAACCGTGAAAGGGGATTTTTCCCTGGAGCGGGAGCGGGCGAAGACCGCCGTCGGGAAGCGGGTGCGTGAGGAGATGAAATGAGGTCATGTTTCGTCGACACCAACCTGTTCATCCGCTACCTGACCAACGACGATCCGGCAAAAGCCGAACGGGTCGAGCGTCTGCTCAGGGAGGCTGCCGCCGGCAAGGTGCGGCTGGTTACCGCGGAGATGGTGATAGCGGAGGTTGTCTGGGTGCTGGAGTCATCGTACGGCCTGAAAAGCGCGGAGGTCGCTCCGCTGGTCAAGGCCATCCTTGCCACGTCCGGGCTTGATGTACTGGGCGCCCCGCTGGTGGCCCGGGCGCTGGAGCATTACGAGTCGAAGGGCATCGATTTCATCGACGGCTATATTGCCGCAGTGATGGAGAAACAGGGAATCACCGAACTGTATTCGTTTGACCGCAAACACATTTCCCGGATTGAGAACATTTCCCGAAAAGAGCCGTAATCGGCACATCCTCTTCCATTGCATCCCCCGAGAAAGCAGGATTCTTTCCACTCCGGCATCCACCCCCGTCAAGCCTCATCCATAATAAAAGCCCGCGAGAAGCGGGCTAAGTCATATACCATTCAGCGGGTTCTTATCATGGCCTCAATCTGTTTGACTTCGTCAACCAAACGGAAACATGAACGGACACAAACCCTCAAAACAACAAAAAAGGACTTAGCCGATACTGGCTAAGTCCTTAATATTTTTGGAGCGGAAAACGGGATTCGAATCCGAATACCGGATGCAGATTGAGATTCAGATGTGTCTTTTCTTAACCTTGATCTCTCCTCAATCCGCTTTTCAATACGTCTCTTCTACAATCTTCCCCTTCACCCGCCCTATTATCCCTCCTATCGCCGCCATTTCTCCCGGCGAATCCCCTTCCACCAGTTTGATGTGGGTTGCATCAGCCGGCGCCTGTCCGAACGTGGGGTCCACCGCCAGCCAGTGCCCGACAAAACTCTCGGCCCAGCTGTGATAGAGGAATCCCTTCCCCTCAACATAGACGAGGCCGGAAACGAACCTGGTCGGAATACCCGCAGCCCTGGCGAGAGCAGCATAGAGGCGCGCATGGGACTGGCAGTTCCCCTGCTTGCTCCGGAGGGTTTCCAGCGATGTCTGGCTGTCGACCACACGCTCCTCCACGTTCGCGGCAACCCAGCGGGTGAGGGTAAGCACCGCCTTCACGGGATCTTTCTCCGTTTCCAGTATCCTGCTTTTTTCTGCAACTGTTTCAGTATGGTCCGAAAGTATGCGATCGGTCGGCTCCAGGTATTTCCTGTTCTCCGGGGAGTCCATGGCAAAGGTTTCCCCTGCGGCGGCAACGGAAGGGCTTTCAACGGTGAAGAGAACCCTCTCTCCCTCGAGCCGTACCCCCTTTTGCCTCCCATCCGAGAGGAGCGGCATGGACTCGGGGAATCCGGAGAGTTCCAGTGCCATTTTCTTCAGCTCGAGGGGCCTTGCCAGCGGCCGGTCGACCCTGACCAGGCTGAAATCGAGGACCAGGTCACGTTTGGCAATGGCGGCATCGAGAATGAATTGACGGATTAGTGATCCTTCTTCCGCACTCGTGACAATGAGTCCGTCCCGAACCGATTCCCTGACGGTGTTCCCTGCCAGGTCGACCCAGATATCGTTGTCCACGAAAGGATAGAGGTTATTGCGCAGATGGATGGTTTCCACCCCTCCGGGAAGTATTTCCTTCCCAATAACCGTGATTGCCACTTCCTTAATCTTTACTTCCTCAACATCGAGCATCTGGACGCGATATTTCCTCCCCGGCGCAACACCCCGCATCAAGGGATACAGGTTCAGTACCGCCGGAGGATAGACCGCCCCGCGGGTTTTCAGTTTCTTTTCCCGTCTCCCCCCTGCCGAATCAACCTTCACGATCACCCCTTCGGCCGTTACCTCCCCTTGTAACCGCATGGGACTGCCGTCGATAGTCTGCTCAGCGGCAAAGGATTTCAGGGAGAGGTCCCTGTTGACCAGGTAAGTCTCCCGGGAAGAGGCCTCCCGGGAAAAGCCGAGTACCCGCATCCTGACGCTGCCGTCGCTGGAGAATTCGTAGCCGCCGGCTGCCTGACTTATGGAGGAGTGGCCGAATCCTGTCCGTTCATTATCCACGGAGATACTGTACCAGCGCTCTCCGAGAGGAGGCGCCGCCAGAGGGGCAAGGGATTTGGCTGACAGAGTCAACGGGGAGAGTAATAAGCATACGGGGACAACGAAGGCGGCAATTCTGCGGATCATGTTGGTTCCTGTGAAATTCTCTATTCGGTGAAAACAGGTTCTTTGACAGCTTCCGGCCGCTCTTCCGCCCTGGCATCGAGGCTGCATTGGTTTTTCGCTTGTGCCGGCTTATCGGCAGCGCCCGGCCTCTTCTTTTTCAGGAGAAATGCTGCGTAATCCAGAAGCTCCTTCTTTCCTTCCGGATCAAGGCGGCGGAAGTTCGTCACGAGAAGTTGCTCATCCAGTTTCAGGTCCATGGTAAAGGGTCTCCTTGGAGATAGATAGTTACGAGCTCCCGTCCGGAAACCCGTAACTATGTATAGCATAATCCCGCTCTCGTGACAATGGCGGAACCCCCCGGTGAAGAGTGCCGCTTGACTGCCGCCGTCACATCTGATGCCACACGCCGATCAGCCAGATCGGGATGTTTCAGCAATGTATTCATATCATTGCACTTGCAAGAAAATTATACCTGCGATATACTATAGTTAACTAAAGAGTTGCGAGAGTCGAGAGACTCTCATTATGCCCTAGCGACTTGCCCTCCTAGTCACTAGGGTGTTTTTTGCCCGGAATCCGGACCTTCCTGAAAAAAAACTATTGGTTTACGATTCGGAAAGCGGGGATTTTTTGTCCTGGCAAGGAAATCAAGGGATTGCGCGGAGGCGTACGACCGTACGCCGCACAAGCAAGCCCGCAGATTGACACCGCCAGGGCGGAAAAGC
>JBGPCQ010000157.1:0-7022 GCA_041481895.1 Geobacteraceae bacterium
CCACCGGCTCCAGCTGCCCCACATCCCGAAGCCTGAAGAGAATCCGGTTCCCCTTTCCAAGATAGTCGAGGAAGCTGGTTGATACCTCGAATTCAATCGAGCCCCATTCTTCGGTCAGATCAGCCATGCCCACCCCGGTACCGCTGATGGAAAATTCACTCAGGCTGATGCGCCGGGGGTGAGAGCCGCCTGCATCTGACGAAGCGGCGTCGAATTCAGTCAGTTGGGCATTCTGCGACTCCAGAGGCGCAACCGCGATCACCATGCCTGCCGCCACGGTGGCATTGCTGAAGCGGTCGATGAGGATGAAGCTGCCGGTTTCCCGGTTCTGCCGGTATGGGTCAAAGGCAACAGGGCGGTCCAGTTCCAGACGGACCACGCCAATTTCGTTGAGACCCAGTGTCGGTGCCTGTTTCTGTTCCAGGGAATTGACGTCCACCGCAAACTGAATCCGGGTGACCCGTCCGGGGGTCACGGCAGAGGCTGTCTTGACCAGGTAGACTTTTCCCGGCTGCAGGGCTTCGTCATGCAGCCAGACCAGGTGCGCCTCCGGGTGCCGGGAAAGACGCGGCGGAGCATCCGGGGCCGCCAGCATATCACCCCGGCTGATATCGATTTCGGAGGTCAAGGTCAGGGTCACTGCCTGGCCGGCCACCGCCTCCGGCAGATCACCGTTCATGGTCACAATCCGGGCCACCCGGCTGATGCTTCCGGACGAGGCGACTTGCAGTTCGTCCCCCGGTCGGATGGTGCCCGCAGCAATGGTGCCGCAGAAGCCGCGGAAATCGAGGTGGGGGCGGTTGACCCACTGGACCGGCAGCCGAAACGGCATTTTTCTGTTGTCATCCTCCAGCTCAACGGTTTCCAGATAGCTCATCAGCGCGGGACCATGATACCAGGGGGTGTTGACGCTGGCTTCGATGATGTTGTCGCCGTTCAGGGCCGAGATCGGGATGGCGGTAATGGAGACAAACCCGAGTGGGGCGGCAAACTGTTCATAATCGCGCAGGATCGCCTCAAAGCGCTCCTGATCGTACTCGACCAGGTCCATCTTGTTAATCGCCAGCACCACATGGTGGATGCCCACCAGGGAGACCAGGTAGCTGTGGCGGCGGGTCTGGGTCAAAAGCCCTTTGCGGGCGTCCACCAGGATCACGGCCACCTGGGCTGTGGAAGCGCCGGTGACCATGTTGCGGGTGTACTGCTCGTGCCCGGGAGTATCGGCAACTATGAACTTCCGCCGGTCGGTGGAGAAGTAGCGGTAGGCTACGTCGATGGTGATTCCCTGTTCCCGTTCCGCCTGCAGACCGTCAAGCAGAAGGGCGTAGTCGATGGCGCCCCCCTGGGTGCCGACTTTCTTGCTGTCCACCTCCAGCGCCGCCAGCTGGTCCTCGAACACCATCTTCGAATCCCAGAGCAGACGGCCGATCAGGGTGCTCTTGCCGTCATCGACGCTGCCGCAGGTGATGAAGCGCAGCATCGACTTTTCTTCCTGGCTCTTCAGGTACGCCAGTATATCTTTTTCAATCAATTCGGATTGGTGGGCCATATAAAACCTCGGGCACGGGGCTCTAGGCACTGGGCACGAGGTGAGAAGCTGGGTTTTTTCCCAGAGCCCAGTGCCTCGTGCCCGGCGCCTGCTTTTTTAGAAATATCCTTCCTGCTTCTTCTTCTCCATGCTCCCGGCCTCGTCATGGTCTATCAGCCGCCCCTGGCGTTCGGAGGTTCGGGTCAGCAACATCTCCTGGATGATCTTGGGCAGGGTGTCTGCCTCAGATTCCACTGCGCCGGTGAGAGGGTAGCACCCCAGGGTGCGGAATCGGACCGATTTGTGCTGCACCACCTCACCCGGTTTGAGCTCCAGACGCTCGTCGTCCAGCATGATCAGCATGCCGTCCCGCTCCACCACCGGCCGGACAGCCGCGTAGTAAAGCGGCACGATCGGGATCTGCTCCAGGTGGATGTACTGCCAGACGTCCAGCTCGGTCCAGTTGGAAATCGGGAAGACCCGGATACTCTCCCCTGCCTTGGTCCGGGTATTGTAGAGGTTCCACAACTCCGGGCGCTGTTTTTTGGGGTCCCAGCGATGATTGGCGCTGCGAAAGGAAAAAATTCGCTCTTTGGCCCTGGATTTTTCCTCGTCCCGGCGGGCTCCGCCGAAGGCGGCGTCGAACTTGTAGCGATCCAGCGCCTGCTTCAGACCTTCGGTCTTCATGACGTCGGTGTAGAGCGCCGAACCGTGGGTTAAGGGAGAAACGCCGCGGCTGACCCCCTCCTCGTTGACATGCACGATCAGGTCCAGGCCGCATTCGGCCACCATCCGGTCACGGAACTGGATCATCTCGCGGAATTTCCAGGTAGTGTCAACATGCAGCAGAGGAAATGGCGGCGGTGCCGGGTAAAAGGCCTTGCGTGCCAGGTGCAGCATGACCGCCGAGTCCTTGCCGATTGAGTAGAGCATCACCGGGTTGGCGAATTCAGCCACTACCTCGCGGATGATATGGATGCTTTCGGCTTCAAGTAGCTGCAGGTGGGTCAGTTTCCCGGTCATAGGGTGTTTCTCCATAGTGCGAATGCGGCTTTTCCGCTATCTCTGCGTAAGTCTTCGGAATCACTTGTGCGGCGTGGCCATGCCACGCCTCCGCGCAATCCCTCGACAGCCTTGATCTAGCGAAAAATCCACATCCGTTAGGTTTTCTATCTCTTGTGCAACCCGCATTCCTTGTGTTCCGGATTCTCCCACCACCAGCGACCGGCCCGCGGATGCTCACCCGGTTTCACCGGGCGGGTACAGGGGGCGCAGCCGATTGACGGGTACCCCTGTTTATGGAGGCGGTTGGTGGGGAGCCTCCGTGCTTCCGCATACTCCCAGACCTGGGTCTCGGTCCATTCCAGAAGCGGGTTGATCTTGAGGATACCCCCTTTGGTCGTATCGATCTCAAGAGGGGCAAGGGTGGTCCTCGTCACGCTCTGTTCCCTCCTGAGTCCCGTGATCCAGCCGGCGAGGCCCTGAAGCGCCCGGCCGAGCGGCTCCACCTTGCGGATATGGCAGCACTCGTGGCGGTTATCGAGCGACTCGCGGAAGGAGAATGGCCCCTTGTCCCGGAGGAGCTCCTCCACAGCCTCGTGCCGGGGGAAATACCAGTCGATCTTCACCCGGTAACGCTCTGCGATGGCGTCCGCCACCTCGTAGGTCTCTTCGTTCAGCCGGCCGGTGTCGAGGGCAAAAATACCGACGGGAAGCCCTGACTCACAAAACATGTCGATGACCACCACATCCTCCACAGAGAAGGAGCAGGCAAGCTTGACCGGACCATGGGCCGCCGCAACCCCTATTTTGAGAATCTCCTGGGGGGTGGCGTTGATGGGGACGAAGGGAAGAACCTTGTTCATGGGAGTTTCCTTGGATTACTTACTCAGACATATGAGCGGGCAGGTATGAATCCGGGGAGCTTGAGGCACTGTCCTGACAGCTTATTCTTCGCCCTTTTCCAGGGTCAGGACATAGTACCCTTCCGCTTCTTTCAGCCCGAGCAGCTTGTGCCCTTCGGCCTTGAGACTTCGCGGCACGTTCTTGACCGGTTCGCCGTCGTCGAGAAGGAATTCCACCTTCTCCCCTGTCTCGATCATATCCAGTGCCAGCTTGGCCTTCACAAAATT
This sequence comes from Geobacteraceae bacterium, assembly GCA_041481895.1. Lineage (GTDB taxonomy): Bacteria > Desulfobacterota > Desulfuromonadia > Geobacterales > Geobacteraceae > JAMPXD01. Next base: position 3,661 of record JBGPCQ010000157.1, read on the forward strand.
TGTCGGGCAGCATATGCCGCGCAGGTCGATTGTTTTCTTCATGTGAGTATCCTCATAAGTCTTTCTGGTTGCAGCTTCATGGCCGGTCCGGCGCGGCGGATAAAGCAATTTGTTCGCCACAGCCCATGGCTTAAACCGATTAGTGCTGATCTCCAGCCAGCCCGAGAACCTTTGTAACCGCAAAGAACGCAAGGAACGCGCTTGCGCACCGAAGGGAGCGGGTGGTCGAGGTCTTGACTCAAGACGTAGCTTGGCTGATACCTCTTCTACCTCTGTCTGTATTTCCCCACCTGGGTATTGACTACCTGCGGCGGTATCGTCATGGCCGGCACATACTCGGCAAATTTTATCCGCAGGTGGTCGAGCAGGGATTCGGGACCTTCCTTAATGATGATATCACCGATTCTGATCCTCCCGAGTCCTTCCGCTTTTTCCCTGTACCAGACCAGAACCTGTTCGAGGAATTCCACAACCCTGTTCGAGGGAAGGAACAGGGCGAACATGGTTCCCAGAATCGGGTTATGCCCCCCTTTGCCGCCGATGCGGACCAGGTAGCCCCTTTTCGCCTCTCTCCAGGCTTCGGTCGGGCAGACCTTGATACAGTCGCCGCAGTAGATGCACTTTTCGGGAAAGTAGACCGGTTTCCCGTCGCCTCCCATCTCGATGGCCCCCTCACCGCACGATTTGGCGCAAAGCCCGCAGCTGATACATTCTGTCTTGTCAAGTTCGGGGTCCATGACCCCCTGGAAGCCGACGTCATTCATATTCGACTTGAAGCAGTCGATGGGGCAGCCGGAAAAGCTTATCTTGAACTTGTGGTGGGCAGTCGGAGTGCCGAACAGCTTTTCATCGACTTCAAGGGCCGACGCCTGGGCGTCCATAAGTCCGTTCGGGTTGTATTCGCAGCCGCCACAGGCGGTTGGCACCCGCACACGCGCACCGCACGATGCGACCTTCTGGCCCCCTTCCCCCAGGTCCGCGACCACCGCATCGAAATCCTTGAAATTCACATGGATCAGTTCGACGGATTGCCTCACGGAGAGGTGGACAAATTCGATTCCATATTTTTCACCGACTTCGGCGATCTTCTTCATCCGGCCGACCGGCAGCCGTCCGCCCGGGACCCGCAGCCTGACGGTAAACAGCTCCTTGCCCCGCTCCTTGATGAACCCTCCCGATTTCAGGTTTTCCAGATCCACGGTTGCTTTCTTGTTTTTTTCCGTCATCACATTACCCCTATAATCTATCAAATAAGTAGTTTTTATACTTTATCTAAATTCATCGCTTCAGTCAAGAATTAATTTAACATTCATACCGGTACGAAACGTATATCGTGGTCACGGAACAACGAGCAGATCTTCAGCCGCAACAGTGCCGTCGGTTATCCTGTAAGACCTGGCAACCGGCGTCCCGGCACCGGCCAGCGATACGATGACATGGGAAATACCGGGGGTGAGCGCGAGGCGGATGTCCTCTTCGGAGGGGCGGGCCGGGGTTTCGGGATGGGAATGATAGACGGCCGTCATTTCCAGCCCCTGTGACCGCAACTCCTTGGCCACGGCAAACTGCTCGCGGGGATCCATCATGAAATGCTCGTTGCTCTGGTCGGTATTGGTCATCCGGTAGTTCGCGGAAACCGTACCCTCCCTGCCGCCGAGTATCCCGCAGACTTCGAGGGGGAATCCCTGTTCGGCGTGGGCCAGCATGTCGTCATAAATATGTTGCGGTATTTTCAGCATTCAAACACCTTGTAAATAATTATTATTGCCGATTAGTGCTGATCTTTAGCCAGCCCGAGAACCTTTGTAACCGCGAAGTACGCAAGGAACGCGAAGAAACCTGAAACGAAAAGGGTTTAACCCTGGAAAGATTCTTGCGGTTCCCTTGCGGCCTTTGCGCCCTTGAGCGACCGGAGGGAGCGGGCGGTTAAAGGTCTTGATTTAAAACGTAGAATGCCGTAGCTGAAGATTAATACTAATCAGATTATTATTTCTTGATGTCGCAGACATTCAGAGCATCCAGTTCGTCCCTCAGTTCGGTGATGGTCGGGTGCTCTCCGCAGACCGGGCAGTTGCGGTTTTTCCTGACGGGCACCTCGCGGAACTTCATCCTGAGGGCGTTATAGGTCAACAGCCGTCCGGTCAGGAGCTCCCCCTGCCCCAGGAGATACTTGATCGCCTCTGTTGCCTGGATAGTGCCGAGCACCCCGGGGAGCACTCCGATTACCCCGGCCTGCGAGCAGGTAGGAATGGCGTCCTTCGGCGGCGGGGCGGGAAAAATGCAGCGATAGCAGGCCGACTCTCCCGGAATCACCGTCATGGTCTGGCCGTCGAACTGGAGTATCCCCCCGTGGGAATATGGCTTGCCCGCAAGGACGCAGGCATCGTTGATCAGGAACTTGGCGGCGAAGTTGTCGGTGCCGTCGATGACAAAATCGTACTCTGCCATGATCCCGGCGATATTGGCCGCACTGACCCAGGTCTGGTAGGTATTGACCGTGATATCCGGGTTCATGGCGACCATTTTTGCCTTCGCCGATTCCACCTTCGGCACGCCGATGTCGCCGGTATGATGGGCAATCTGGCGCTGCAGGTTCGAGAGGTCTACCGTGTCCGCATCGGCGATACCTATGGTCCCCACCCCGGCTGCCGCCAGGTAAAGGGCGATGGGAGAACCGAGCCCCCCCGCGCCGATTATGAGGACCCTGCCGTTCAACAGCTTTTTCTGGCCTTTTCCTCCCACTTCCTTCAGCATGATATGGCGGGAATAGCGCTCTATCTGGTCATCGGTAAGCATTGACTGGTTTCCTCCAAGATCTTTTCGTAGCTGAGTTTCAGGAAACGCGATTTCTTCGCAAGGTCAAGGCGATCAAGGGATGACGCGGAGGCATAGCAGCGCTATGCCGCACAAGGAATCCCGTAGATCAACGCAGAGATTGCGGAGAAGGCGCGTTTCCTACCTGCCTCCCCCCATGAAGTAGAGGAACTCTATGCTATCACCATTTTTTACCGTCGTGGAGTCGAAACTCCCCCGGTCGAGGATTTCGCCGTTGAGCTCCACGGTCACGTACTCCGGTTGGGCTACCTTAAGCTCACCGAGCAGGGAGGGGATATTCAGGGTTTCCGAGCCGGCTATGGTGGCCGGTTTGCCGTTTACTGTCAGCTGCATAGTCTTCTCCTTCTGACTGATTATACGATTATACCTGTTCCAGGGCGTCTGTAAAATCCTCGATAATGTCATCAATTGCTTCGATCCCGACCGACACCCGCACCAGTTCCTCGGTCACCCCCATCAGGGCGTTTACCTCCGGGCTGTAGTCGCAGCAGATCGTGCTGGCCGGATGAATCACCAGGGTTTTGGCG
>JBGPCQ010000158.1:0-7019 GCA_041481895.1 Geobacteraceae bacterium
AGCCTACCATCCCGACCAGCACCTCGCAGCGCGCCAGCAGAAAGAGGCCTTCGTCGGCGAAGTCGCCACCTTGCGCCAGCAGATCTCTGACCTGGAAAAAGACCGGCAGCGTCTCGAAGGGGAAATCGGGAAGCTTAAATTGGTCAAACAGGAAATCGAGGCCAGGCTGGCCGAAAAGGCGGCCTTCGAAGAGAAGGAGAAGCTCGTCAAGTTCCTCCGCAACCAGGTTTTCAAGAATGTCTCAGGCCAGCTTTCGGAGCGCTTTCGCGAGGAGATAAGCCTGCGCGCCGACCGCATCTACCGGACCATCGCCGAGACGGACGAGGAGCTTATCTGGGGGGACGATTACCGGATCGTGCTGCGGGATATGGCGGACGGCCAGGTCAGGGAGCGGAGCGACGATCAGCTTTCCGGGGGACAGACCATGAGCGCCGTGGTGGCGCTGCGGCTGGCGCTGCTGCAGACCATCGGTGCCCGGATCGCCTTCTTCGACGAGCCGACCTCCAACCTGGACGTCTCCCGCCGGGAGAACCTGGCCCACGCCTTCCGCGCCATCGACGTCGGCCGCGAGGAAGTGACCGAGCACTGGTACGATCAGCTCTTCCTCATCAGCCATGACGTGGCCTTTACCGAGATCACCGACCAGACGTTGCAGTTGGGAGACAGTGATCCGCTGCCCGTTGAAATTCGGAAGCAAAGCAGTATAGTATGATTAAAGCTCTATAATTATGCTTCGGCGAGTCAACAGCCTATGTTGTCACTCTATCGTTCCATAGTCGCTTTGATCTGCATGATCGCACTGGTCATCCAGGCAGGCTGCATCCAATTTCCCCACAATCTCCCTCCTCCTCCGAATGAAACGGTGAGGGCCGGGTTTGGGACCATTGGAGTTGTGTCGGCTCAATATTTACCCAAACCCGACTTCCAGGCGCCGGCAAAAGGGTGGCTGGCCGGAGCCGGGAGGGGGGCGGCTAACTGGGCTGCTGCCGGGGCTTCCGCACCAATGATCGCAGGGGGTGGAGGTGGAGGTAGTGGTGGAGGCGGAATAGTCCTTGTTGCTCTTGCAGCCACCGCAGGAACGATTGGTGGACTGGCCGGATCTATTGCCGGTGGCGCTCACGCGGAACCGGCTGAAAAAGTGAGCGGGTCGGAAACTGTCCTCAAAAACGCCATAGTCAGTCTAAAAATACAGGAATCCATGCGCGATCGTTTTGTGCAGGTAGGCCGGAGCCAAACCCGTGAGCAGCTTGTCGTATTACCGGGTCAGGGGCCGGTGAGCCCTGAAGTGACAACAGACTATTGTTCTTATGCCGAAAAGGGCATTGATACGGTAGTGGAGATAGGCGTAACAACCTTTGGTCTGGCCGGCCCATGGGACGTGAATCCATCGCTCACGTTTTTCATAGACTCACAGATACGGGTCATGCGTACGACTGACGGCGGAGAACTCTACGCTACGTCGCTCAAATACCGGGGGGGCGAGCGCACGTTCTGCGAATGGGCCGCCAACGATGCCCAGCCTTTTTACGAAGAGCTGGACCGGGCTTATCTGGCCCTTGCCGAAAAAATCACGGAAGAACTTTTTTTAGTGTATGGATCCCATGCACACGACAATGGCGACCGGAGACGAAATAAACTTCGGAAAAAGAACAATCCTTTACCGCCCGGCACGGGAAATCAATGAAACGCGATTTCACACAAGGTCTATTAGTGTGCCTTCTCTATGCCGTGCTGGCAGGCTGCGCAACAGAGGCTTCCGTCTATGGCCTCAAGCCGGAATACCCGAAAGCACGCCATAATTTCTTTCCAGGAAACATTGCTTTTAGCGAGGTGGATTCATTACAACCCACCTTGAAATGGGAATCATTTACAAATCCTCAGGGCAATGCGGCGGACCATGAAAATCAGATGCAACAGACCGGCAACGTAACGTACGACCTGAAAATCTGGCGGGCAGGCGGGAAAGACCAGCCTGTGGAACTGATTTATGAGCAAAAAGGGCTTTCCGTCCCGTCACACAAAGTCGGGAATCCACTTCAGCCAGCAACAAAATATCTCTGGACTGTTCGGGCAAGATTTGAAATAGATGGCAAGCCGAGGGTCACTGAATGGGGAAATACAAAATTTGGGGAATTCCACAATTATGATATCATCCCGAATCTCAATTTCTATCGCTTTGAAACACCTGCCAACCGACCCATGCAAGAGTAGAGGGATTCTGCGTATTCCAGAAATGAAGCAGTTTGCATAATCCCCTCAAAACAATGGACCGAAACCTCACCATTAAGGCAATCGGAGGAACCGATGGGTGTACTGATGTAGAAATAAGCCCGGCAGGTAATTTGTCTCATGGCAAGGGCAGGCCATCAGATTTGCCCCTGATAACCACGGAGGAGGGAAATCATATGGAACGAAGGTCTTTCCGCAGAGTAAATGTCCATGCTGAAATTTCTGTAAAAGCAGAGGAGCATTTTTTTACCGGCATACTGGAAAACATCAGTATGGGCGGATTGTTTGCCAGGTCAGGCACACCCGTGGCAGTAAAAGCAGGCGATATTTTCAAAATTACGGTTCCATTGCCTGTTGGTTCAAGAAACGACAGGATAGTTGTAAATGGGATGGTGATCAGGATCGAGGACAATGGCATTGCTTTCAGATTCCTTGAGACCGATCAAGAGACCTTGCGCGCTTTATTCACTTTTATTTACCAGACAGATGTCTAGGAGGCCATATGCAATGTCCGTTCTGCAAGGAAGAGATCATCGATGGCGCACTGAAGTGCAAACACTGCGGCTCGACGCTCGACGGTGCGGCGCCGCACCTGGCAACGGCGGGCCTGAATGACTTCGGCGCCATGTTCAGCAGGGTGGCGGACATCTGGAAGGCCAACCTGGGCGACCTGGTCGTGCTGACCCTGGTCTTCATGCTGGTGGTCTGGATTCCGATCGCCAACATCGGCTTCATCGCCGGCTACACCCGCTCGCTGCTCAAGGTGGCGCGCGGCCAGGGGAAGGCGCAGGTCGGCGATATCTTCAACGCCTGGGACTGCTTCGGCAACCTGTTCGTCTACTTATTGATCACCCTGATCATCAGTATCGTCCTCCACTTCGTTCCGGTCCTCGGCACGATTGTCTCCCTTGCCCTCGGTTTCGTTGTGCTCCCCGGAGCGTTCCTGGTTATCGACAAGGGCCGGGGCGCCATCGATGCCTTCAAGTGGAGCTTCGAGACGATCCAGGTCGATTTCGGCAACTGGCTGCTGGCCTACATAATCGGCAACCTGATCATTTGCGCCGGCCTGGTGGCGCTCTTCATCGGCGTCATCCTGACCGCGCCCCTGGGGCAGTTGATCTTTATCCAACAGTACGAGCGGGTTAAACCGGCTTGACGAATGACGGAGTAACGGCAATGAATCTGTTCACACCATCGGGCCGGGGCATCGTGCTCCTGGCCGCTTTTTGCTGGGTTCTCCTCCAGGGGTGCGCCGGTCCTGCGGTGGAAGCCGTACGGCCGCCCCTCATCCCCGCAGCGACCTGCAGTCAGCCCAATACCGCCGTACAGGAATACTTCGCCCTCATCCGGACTGCACCCCCCGAATTCGCGGAACTGGTACGGCAGTTCCCCAAGGGGGGCGATCTCCACAACCACCTGTCCGGCTCGGTCATGCCCGAAGACTATATCGACATGGGGATAGAAGGGAGCGACTGCTACGGCCCCGCCGCCGATGACCCTGCCCGGTACGCCATCAGGCATTACAGCGGTGCGCCCGGCGCGTGCAGCCCCGGAGATCTGCCGCTGGCGCAGGCGGGCAACGCGGACCTGGAGAAGCTCGTGGCGTCGCTGTCGATGCACAAGTTCGACTATTCCACCATTCAGTCCGGGCATGACCAGTTCTTTGCCGCCTTCGGCAGGTTCAAGGCGGTATCCGGCGCGGAGCGGAACGTGGCGCCGATGCTCGCGAAGCTTCTGCGCCAGGCGCATACGGAGAATGTTACGTACGTCGAAACGATGGTTTCCTTCCGTTCCGCTGCGGTCGGCAATCTTGCCGACCAGTTGAGCCGGCAGTACCCTGATCCCTCCCTCTACCGGGAGAGCCGGAACTACCCCGGGATGTTCGCCTTTCTGCAGGGCGCCGGGCTGCACGACCTGGTAGCTGCCGCACAGAAAGACATCGCCGCGTACGTCAGCCGAGTGAAGACGCTGCTCGGCTGCGGGATGGCCGGCCAGGACCCCGCCTGCACCGTTTCATTCGCCTTCCAGGCGGCGGTTAACCGGAATTACGCAGTGCACGACGGAAACGCCGATCTGCCGAGAATGTTTACGCAGACAGCGTTCTCCACCCTCCTGGCAGATACCGATCCGCGGGTGGCGGGGGTGAACCTGGTCAGCGGCGAAGACCACCCCGTTGCCATGGGGAATTTCACGACAGAGATGCAGTTTTTCAGCTGGTTTCACCGCAGGTTCCCGAACGTGAACATCGCCCTCCATGGCGGCGAAATCACCCCCTGTTTTGTCGGCAGCGGCAACCCGGCGCTGAAGGACCATCTGACCGGTTCACTGGAGGCGGGTGCGAAACGGCTGGGCCACGCCGTTTCCTTCGCCTATCTGAGTGACAGCGACAAGGCCGAAGTAGCCGCCCTGATGAAGAGCCGCGACACGCTCGTGGAGCTGCCATTGACCAGCAATGCCCAGATACTGGGGGTCGCCGGCAATGAACATCCCTTCCCGCAGTATTTCCGCACCTACGGCATCCCGTCCTCTTTGGCAACGGACGACGCAGGCGTCTCCCACACCGGCTACACGGCCGAATGGCTCTACGCGATCATGGAATACGGGCTGACCTACGAGGAGGCGGTCCGGCTGGCCCGGTACAGCCTCCAGTACAGCTTTCTGCCCGGCTCCCCGCTCTGGACGGATGTGGCGTCCGCGCAAGCAGCACCGGCATGCGCCGGCCTGGCTCCGGGCGGTCCGGTTGACAACGGTTCAGCGTGCGCCGCCTTCCTGCAGGGGAGCCGCAAAGCCCTTTTGCAATGGGATTATGAGTCAAGGCTTGCCCGTTTTGACCGGGATTACGGCCAGCGCTTCAGGAGTTATCTGGGCGGTTCGTTCCACTAGTTTCCGCCCGCCGTTCCCGTCCGCCTTTTTTGACGCAGGTCCCCTGCCGTGATAGACTTATCCCGAGTCCAGAGTCCCAATGAGGAAACCATGATACGTTCTGCCCTTATACTACTGACCCTGCTGCTCCTGGCCGGATTGTCCGCTCCGCCGGCATTCGCCGGGGTGTTCGAGGGGGTCGGGGCCTACAGGAAAGGGGACTTTGCCGCTGCCCATGCGGAATTGGGGGGGGAGCAGGACCGGTCGCCCCTGGCCCGGTATCTTCTCGGGATCATGTACCTCCGTGGCGAGGGAGTGCCGCGGGACGTGACGAAGGGGGTTGCCCTCGTGCAGGAAGCCGCGGCGAACGGCTATTCTTCCGCCCAGTATGCCCTCGCTGTCTGCTGCCTGTACGGCACGGGCGTTGCCAGGGATCTGACCCGGGCCAGGCAGCTCCTCGCTGCGGCGGCTGCCGGCAGTGATTTCCGCGCCGTTGCGTACCAGAGAATAGTGAAAAAGGGGAGCCATGGCGAGAAGCGGGACAGGACGGCTATGGTCGAAACAGTCCGGAAAGCGGCCCGGGCCAGGAATCCCGATGCCCGCTATACCCTTGCCCTGATGCATCTCATCGGCGACGGTGTGCCGAAGGATGCTGTTCAGGAGATTTACTGGTATGAAGCTGCGGCGGCGACCGGCAGTACCCGCGCCAGTTTCACGCTCGCCCAGATGTATTACTATGGGGAGGGGGTCCCCCGGAGCGAGCAGAAGGCGGTCAGCTATGCCAGGCTGGCGGCGGAGAAAGGGCATGCCGGCGCCATGTTTTTCCTCGGCGCCCTCTATTACCAAGGCAGGGGGGTGACGGTGGACAAGGCGAAGGCGGTCTTCTGGATCAGAAAAGCCGCCGGCCTGGGGTACGCCGAAGCCCAGCATGCCCTCGGCATGCTCCTCTTCTCCGGTGAAGGGGGGGCGGTCGACAAGGTCGAGGGGGTGAAATGGCTCGGCAAGGCGGCCCGGCAGGGGGACGAGGGTGCCCGGGAAGTGTTGCGGGAGCTGGTTGCCTTCAAAGGGGGGATGCCCCGCGAAACTCTTGCCATTCCGGACCCCCAGGCTACGCCCAGGCCGGACCTGGAGGGAAAGGCCGAAAGGGCCGCCCGCATCGAAGGAAAGGGGGTTGTCCTGGATAAGGGGGAATTCAGCCTCAAGTTTTCCGGCCCCGACCTGACCGACATCGATACTCCCCCTTCCCTGCCGTCCTCTGCGGACAAAAGCCTCTTGACGCGGCTCAAGGGGGGGAAATTTGAAATCATATTCCGGAAGTAGCGCCCTGGATGTTGAGCAGGGTCGGTTCTGTCGGCCTCCTCATGACGTTTTTCAACAACCTGTCAGCCGTCGCGATAAAATGAAATTGATATTCAAAATTAACTGGTGTAGAATTGAATCAACGTAGAGAAGGCAGTTCCCCGGAAGGAGGGGTGAACCATGAGTGGCGAAAGATTGAACCGTAAAATATGCAACATCGACGATGTTGCCGAGCTTGGTGTGCTGGCTGACCATGCCAGTGTCGTCTGCGACCGGTGTGGGGCAAAAGCGCATAATGCCGCCGATGTCTGCGATCCGGTCCAGATCCCGTATGCCGGCATGCTGGGCGACTGACACGGGTTCAGCAGGCTGGGAAAAGGGTGGCAGGACGCTTGAAAAAAGTGTGCTGCCCCTTTTTGTTGAAGCAGAAACCAGATACTGTGTATTGATGTGAAAGGCTCCTTCTGATGCATCCAAAGTTTGCCAAAATTATCCTGCTTGTGCTCGCCATGGCCCTGCTGGGCGGAGGGATGGCCGTTGGCTTCAGGCACTGGAATCTTGACCTGACCAGGGAAGAGCAGGGTTACCTCGCCCTGTTCAAGGAAGTAATTTCCGTGGTGAAGGAGAAG
>JBGPCQ010000159.1:0-6958 GCA_041481895.1 Geobacteraceae bacterium
GCGGATTTCCGGTTGAATGGGATTAAGGGACAGGAAGAGATTTCATAAACCGCCGAAGTACGAAAGCAGGAGGTGTATCATGGTCAAACATGCCGCAACCGAAACTTTATGGGGTGGATTGCTGATCGCGGTCAAGGATATCTTTTATCTCTGGCTTGCCATGTTTCTCTACTATCTGTTATCCCTTTCCAAGATCTGTCCCGGGGGGTGACCCGGCAAGGGTAAGGACATGAGTAACTAGAGGGGGCGTGCCTCAACTGCTTCAGTTGTACCGAGTTGAGAAGCGACCCTTTGCCTTTTCCCTCTACATCCCGATGATCTTCACCAGCACCCGCTTTTTCCGCATCCCGTCGAATTCACCGTAGAAAATCTGTTCCCAAGGGCCGAGATCCAGTTTCCCGTCGGTAACCGCCACCACGACCTCCCGCCCCATGATGGTCCGTTTGAGATGGGCGTCGGCGTTGTCCTCGTAGCTGTTGTGGTGGTAGCGAGAGTGGGGTTTCTCAGGGGCCAGCCCCTCAAGCCACTCCTTGAAGTCGTGGTGCAAGCCGGGCTCGTCATCGTTGATGAAAACGCCGGCAGTGATGTGCATGGCGTTGCAGAGCAGCAGCCCCTCGCGGATTCCGCTCTCTTGCAGGCACTCCGCAACAGTGGGGGTGATGTTGATCAACTCCCGGCGCTGCCTGGTCTCGAACCATAATTCCTTCCGGTATGTCTTCATGGGTCAATTCTCCCTGGACCGCATCTTTCGGTGACGTCATCTTTCACGCAGAGCGCTTGCGCTTCAAGGTTTCAGAAATTTACCACCCCTCCTCCCCTCGCAGGGGGGAATGAGCCTTTTGTCCGGTTCATGCCATCGGCAAAAACAAGGTAGCCGAACTTGTTGTAATGGGTTATTTTCGGCACGCTCAACCTTGCGGCCTCCGCCGACAGGGGAAGGAAGAGGGCCACCGCCCGGTCGCCGTCATCCGTGGCGTCGAGCACCAGGAAGAGGGCATGGCCCGGCCGGTCGTACCGTTCATGGTTGACGGTAAAGTTTCCGGGGGAGAGTGAAACCCCCGGCGGCGGCTTCGGCAACATCTCCTTGCCGACCGGAATACCGCAGTAGAGGAGATCGTGCCCTGTGAGGCTCCCGGTGTCCGCCTCCCCTTCGCGCAGGATGACGGCATTCGCCTGACCAAAGGAGGCGAGAAGCTGCCGCAGGGTTGCGGCATCGGTCCGGCATCCTGCCGCCATGACGACCCGGAGCGACTGCGAACCCTTGATGCGGGCGACGCTCATCGGAATTTCGCGACGGTCGAGCAGGCGGAAGAGATCGGTTTCCGGGTCGAGCAGAACCCGTTTCGGCGGATGGGCGACACTTACCGCAAAGGGGGTCCGGTTGCCCTTTACTTCGATCCGTTCGTCCCGATGCCCCGTGGCGGTTTCGACGCGGACGGTAAGGGGAAAGGCGTAGCCGGGCCCGTTCTGCTCCACCACGCCGCTCACGCGCCAGCCGTTTTTCGTCCGCTTTTTCCTCACCCCGCTGAAGGCCAGCCGCGGCCCGCCCGGCCGCTCCACCCACTGGGAGATGAAGGGAGCCATTTCCCTCCCCGATTCCGCACTGAACGCAGCAGCGAAATCGCTCCAGGATGCCTCCTTGAATAGCCTGGACGCCAGGACCCGCCGCAGGGCGGCATAAAATGCCCTGTCGCCGATCATGGTCCTGACCATGTGGAAAACCATCGCCCCCTTGTTGTAGCCAACGGCGCGGGACGCGGCATCCACACGGCTGGAAAACAGGCGCAGGGGGAAATCACGTTCCGGAGGGACCGCCGACGCGTATTCGGCGAGCAGGCGGAAACGGTAGCCGGCCCCTGCCGCGTTCGCGTCGCGGGTCTCCTGGAAATAGTCAGCCAGGTAACTGACCAGCCCCTCGCACCAGTTGCCTCCCCTCTCGTCGACCAGAACGCCGTTCCCCCACCAGTTGTGAGCAATCTCGTGGGGGAGGCTCGTGTTCACGATAAAGGGGAGGCGGAGGACGCTGCCGCCGATCAGGGTATAGGAGGGGAAACCGTAGCCGGTGGGGAAAAAGTTCTCCACGACGGCGAACTTGGGGAACGGATAGGGGCCGAAGAGTTTGCCGTAGTCGCGCAGATACTTTACCGAGGCGCTGAGATAACGCTCCGCGAGCTGCTCGTTCTCCGGGTAAAGGTAGGTGTAGACCGGAATGCCGTCGGCGTCCCGCTCCGCTATCCGGTACGGGCCGGCAGACAGGGCAATATTCGGGAGCGGCTCCCGAATTTCCCAGGTGGAAACCGACTGACCTCCTGCTGTCGTCCGGGCCGTTCTCCTGCCGGCGGTGATCGCCTCGGTTCCGGACGGGGCGATCACCGTGATGGTGAAACGGCTCACCGGCCGCGGCGGGCGGGGATACCAGCCGGCCGCCTCGCTGAGAAAGGTTCCCTGCCCGGCAATGACGCCGCTTATGCCGAAGTCCGTCTCCTCGCTGTTCACAATCCTTTCCGGCAAGGTGTCGTTGAAGGTGCATTCATAGTGGATGGCAAGCCGGCTGCCGGTGCTGCCTGCCGCCGGCGGGACGATAAACTCCAGTTGCCCGTCCCTGAAAGTAAAAGGAATCGGGACGCCGTTGAGGCTGACTCGGGTGACGACTGTGCTACGTGCGAGGTGCAGGGCACCCCTCCCTCCGCCTGCGGCAACGACCATGGAACTCTCGCCGCGCAGCTGGTGTGCAGATGGGACAAGGGTGATCGCCAGGTCATGTTCGGACACTGTTATTGCATGAAGATCGGTTGCTGCGGTGATGACCGGAATAAATAGAAGAAAGAGGGCAAGCCATAGAAGGCGCGGGGTTTTCATTGTTATAGTATAGCACGTCTTATGATCAGGACAATCCGCCGGCGGGACCTGAAACGCGCTCGGTCGATGACAACAGTACATTGAATGTGACGGGTCCTAGTGTCCCGTGCGGTTAGTTCGCTGCACTGATTGCGAGGGATTCTGGTTCCTGGCAAGGCGCGGCGACGCAGGCCTAGCAGGGCTTAAGCCGAGGAGCCGCAACACAGCCAGGGGCCAAAAGCACCGCAATTTGAAGGAACGAATTAGCCGCACGGGACACTAGTTACCACCTGCTCCTTCTATTAGGGCCATTATACTTGATCTGAGTGCCTTGTCCCCGTAGCGGGTCCCTCCCTGGGGCTGCCCATCCGGTTGAACGTTGAAAGGCGACGATACTGTTTGAGTCTAGTAAGTCTTGTAGTTTATCGTTAGGGATATAACCAATGGTGTTATCTTTGTACTTGACCATAATCGGCACAGCTACACTCCTCCGTTGATATTATATTACCTTCCGCAGTTTCACGATTTCTTCCAATTCCTCTGCCTTGCGTGACCCTTTGACTTAAAAAAGAACAAGTTTCATGTAGAATGTAGACCTGCCCTTTCTATTTTTCCGCGTCCACTGATTTCTGCGCTTTGTCCAGCTCCCGGTTGTGGTTGTCGTTCTTGTTGAGCGCATTGTCCACGCTCTTCCGCATCGCGGTGCCGTCATAGCCGACTGCCGATGCCCCCTCAACCGGCTTTGTCTCCGTGCGCCCCTCGTATTTCTCCGTACTTTGCTTCTGGTCGGAAACGCTGCATCCGGCAAGGAGCGTGATACTGGCACACAACATCAGCATGTATTTTTTCATGATGGCAGCCTTTCTCTCTGGATACTGTCCATTTAACCGTCTGAAATTGTCATAGGTGGAGAACTGACACTCTTATGGTCCTCAATCCGTTATGCCACCAATCTGAATGATGCGTCAATTTCATCCCACGGCACGTAAAAATGGCCACTCTTGTCCTTTTCCACGAGACCCAGCCGCTCCATGGTCTTTACGTCGTCAAATACGTTGCGGTACTGGCGGTGGAGATGCTTTGCCAAGGCATTGATGCTTGCGTGACCCATGCGGCGCAGCTCGGTCAGCAGCTCGAACCGTTTGGGGGTCAGATGCTTGAGAAGCGATGGCAGGTCGTCGAAATAGAGCCGCTCGACCGGTTTGTCGGGCAACCAGCCGTCGTCAATCCGCCCGGCAAGATCCTTCAGCTCGGCAAAGAACTCCTTGTCGCTCTTGATCCCGATTTTTAGATCCCGTTTCTCTTTCATGTCGGTCACATCCTTTCGATGTCCGCTTCGAAGTCTTCAATAAGCTTGAGCAGGGTGGAAAATGCGTACGGTTCTTCATTGTCGGCAACATGCCGATGATCTCCCTTGCCGCGCTCGTTGTCGTAGCGGACGATGCAGCTTCCATCCACATTGCCGTAGTAGAGGCGGAATTTATAAGGGTGCGTGCTGCCGGGATGCGGTTCGGAAAGGTGCCAGATAACCACTTCGATAATCCGGCCTCCCCGTTCCTTCTTGTACCTGATTATTTCCCGTGCCGTCCCCATTGCCACCTCTTACGCTATATGTTGTCATATAACATATGTTGTGATAAATTTCAAACAATCATTTTAGGGTACTGAGGGAATCGCTGCTGCTGATCGGTTTGTCGCTGTCGACGGCCAGGTTGCCGATTTTGTTGATGGTGGAGAATTGGAGAAGGGGCAGGGTTTCAGGTCCTCCGTAAAGCCCGGCGGCTAAGCGGACTTGTGCTGAGCAAAGCCGGAGGAGTCGAAGCCAAGGGCGGCCATTTGCTTCCTCTATCTTCCAAATGTCCGAAAGTCTAACCTGACCCCATGCCCTCTGGGTCAACTCTCCCGGGACCTGCCGGGCAGCGTCTTATTGCGACTTCATCTTTAGGCTTGTAATGTCTCGTTTCAGGGGCTGACCCTTCAAATTTCCGGGGGCTGACCCTTCAAATTTCCGACGCTTCCTCCCCCACATCCTCGGCGATCAGCTTCAACTGCTCCAGGGCGCTTTCCAGGTCGGCAATGATGTCGCGGGCGATGACGGCCGGCTCGGGGAGGTTGTCCGAGTCCTCCAGGCTTTCGTCCTTGAGCCAGAAGATGTCGAGGCTCGCCTTGTCGCGGGCCACCAGGTCGGCGTAGTCGTATGACCGCCAGCGGCCGGTGGGGGTGGCCTCGCTCCAGGTGGGCTGGCGCTCGTGGCGGCTGCCTCCCCCCTTTGCCAAAGGGGGGACCGAGGGGGGATTTCCTCCCGTACTATTCAGCCCGAGATAACAACTGACGAATTCGTCCAGGTCTTTTCTCTGGAGTGGGTTGGTTTTCAGGGTGAAGTGCAGGTTGGTGCGGAGGTCGTAGATCCAGAGCTTTTTTGTCCATGGCGTCTCGCTCGCCGGCTTCTTGTCGAAAAAGAGGACGTTCGCCTTTACCCCCTGGGCGTAGAAGAGCCCGGTCGGGAGGCGCAGCAGCGTATGGACGTCGGCCTCGAAGAGGAGCTTTTTACGGATGGTCTCCCCTGCGCCACCCTCGAACAGGACATTATCAGGAACCACTACGGCAGCCCGGCCGTGCTGCTTGAGAAGGGTCTTGATGTGCTGGAGGAAGTTGAGCTGCTTGTTTGAGGTCGTGGCCCAGAAGTCCTGCCGCTCGATGGTCTCCTTTTCGGCATAGGGTTTGCCGTCCTCGCCGATGATGGTGGTCGAGCTCTTCTTGCCGAAGGGGGGATTGGTGAGGACCATCTCGAACCGTTCGCCCGGGTCCGTAGCCAGCGAATCCCCTACCGTGAGCGGCAGTTTTTCGCCGCCGATGCCGTGGAGCATCAGGTTCATGGCGCAAAGCCGCGCCGTGGCATGCACCAGTTCCCAGGCACGCAACGCCCTGGTGTCGAGGAACAGCTTTTCCTCCCGGTCGAGCTTGTTGTGCTTCGTCACATACTCGTGGGCCGCCAGAAGGAAGCCGCCGGTACCGCAGGCGGGGTCACAGATAGTCTCCTTCGGCCTCGGTGCCATCACGTCCACCATCGCCTTGATCAACGGCCGGGGGGTGAAGTACTGCCCCGCCCCGCTCTTGGTATCCTGGGCGTTCTTCTCCAGGAGCCCCTCGTAGGCGTCCCCCTTCACGTCGGCGCTCATGATCGACCAGTTCTCCCGGCCGAGCAGATCGACGATCAGGCGGCGCAGCTTGGCAGGGTCCTGGAACTTGTTCTGCGCCCGGCCGAAGATGAGACCGAGAAGCCCCTTCTCCTGCCCGAGCTTCTCCAGGATGTGCCGGTAGTGGTCAAAGAGGTCGTCACCGTCCCGCTTCAGGAGGCTCGGCCAGTCGTACCCCTGCGGCACGGGGCTTTTCTGGTCGAACGGCTTTTTGGTGCGCTCATCGGCCATCTTAAGGAAGAGGAGGAAGGTGAGCTGCTCGACGTAGTCTCCGTAGCTCATCCCGTCGTCGCGGAGGACGTTGCAGTAGTTCCAGAGTTTTTGGACGATTGCGGCTGGGGTCATCTATATATTTCCTGTTCTTTTCATAAGATTTAGGTGTTTTCCGGGATCATGAGCGCTTGGTTGCGCTCCGTTTTGCGCGATACGGCGCGGAAGCTTCGGCAACGTGCATACCTGTCTGATTTTCAACCGGTTCGAAGATGACGCGCACCCTTGAATGCAGGGCTTCGGCGACGCGGCGCAGCATGCTGAGGGAGTGCCCTTCATAGCCGGCAGACTCCAGCCGGCTGATCTGTTGCTGGGAGGTATGAAGGAGATTGGCGAGCTCTTTTTGGGAAAGTCCTGCCTGTTGGCGAAGGGCGGTAATCTGCAGCGCAACATCCCAAGCCTCGCCGGCATGCTCAAAACGGGCGGCAAAGGCCGGGTCCTGCAACTGCTGTTCGAGATATTTGTCGAAATTGGTTTGTTTCATCGCGGCATTCTCCTCTGCCAGTCGTGCATGCGCTCCCGTGCAGTTTCGAGATCGCGGGCCGGGATGGCCTGGCCCTTATTACGGATGCCATGCACGGCAATGATCCTGCGGTTCTTCACAAAAAACCAGAGCACGCGGGTATTCAATTTACCCACGTGGCGCAGTTCAA
>JBGPCQ010000160.1:0-6898 GCA_041481895.1 Geobacteraceae bacterium
CCGCCGCCTGCTCCCGGAATGTTCCGCTCCCGCAGCCATTCGTTGATCATCCCCGAGGCGCAGCCGACTCCGGCATCGACCGCGATGGCGGCGACCGGGCAGTTCCGCTGGCAGGCGCCGCATTCCATGCAGGCGTCCCGGTCAACAATGCCCGCTTTATTCCCCGACAGGCTGAACACCTGGTGCGGACAGACCTCCACGCATCTGCCGCAGCCGATGCAGGCAGATTCATTTAATTCAACCGTCGCCACATTCCGCAAATATCTGAAACCTTTCATTGCTCCTCCCTTCCTGTTACAGAAACCACCCGGCAACCAGCAGCAGCGCGCTCACGACAAGGGCTGTCCCCATGGCCGGGATAGCCATTCCCATCTCTTTTTTCACCCCGGTCCGGGACGTAAAGGTGGTGCAGCCGGTGAAATTGAGGGTGTAGAAGGCGCTTACCGCAGGTAGTGCAAGAAACGCGGCGACTGTCGTTGTCACGCCCCAGCCGGCGCCGCCGGCAAGCAGATACCAGGCTGCGCTCCAGCCCAGGCCGGCCACGGCTCCCTTGACGGCGAAGCTCGGTCCCGGCAGCCAGGGGAGGAGAATCGGCCCTACCAGGACCCCGGTCAGCATTGCCCCGAGATAGGCGAGGGTCATAGTCGCCCCCGCCTTGGGGCCGCCGGAAAAAGCGCCGATGATGAACAGGCAAACGGTAATAATCGCTGTCGACTTCAGAGCCAGGACAATTTCTACCGGCACCAGTACCAGCCGTTCCTTGAAGGTGAAGGTTATTTCCCGCATCGCCGGTGTCGCCGCCATCCTGTTCTCCAGGTAAGCGGGGAGATCGGCGGCCCGCATGGTTGCATAACTTACGCTGAAGCCGGTCCGGTGCCGGACCTCATGGGCCGCCACCCCGGGGGCGCCGAGGATCGGGAGGAGCAGGCGGCGGTGATTCACCACCCCGGCAAGGCCGGTTGCCTCTACCCGCTCCACCAGCTCGTCGGTGCCGAATGTCCCTTTCCCCGCTGCGCACCAGACATTTACCCCAAAGGTTTCCAGCACCAGGAGCCAGACATTGCGGCCTGACAGCGACTGCCGCACCAGGTCGTAGCTCATTTTGTAGTTGGCGGTAACGACAACCGGATCATCAGGCTCCGGCGCGCCGATGGCGTAGAGCCCCGGCGGCACGATATAGTGCATCCGGCTGATACCCCAACGGGCCTTCCATGCCCCGAGCCGATCGGTCCAGTCGAGTTCCGTCGCAACCCGGGGCACCCGAACGGCGCCAATAGTCAGCCAGCCGCTAAAACCGGGGACCGTCTCGTCGATGACCCCGCCGCGTGTCGTGGCCGGCGGTCCACAGCAGGGGGGCTTGTCCGTTGCTGCCGCCGACGCCGGGGTGGCGCAACAGTCAGTGGGGTTGACCGGCACTTTATGCGGTACAGGAGCGCATCCGCAGCCGGCAGGCTTCTCCGGTGTTTTCGGCACTGCTTCCCCGCAACAGCTTTTGCCGGTCAACTCCGGCGTATGCTGCGGGTCGCCGTTGCATCCGCCCGCTGTCTGTTTCAGGCTGAACCTGCTACCTGCGACTTTTTTGATCTCACGTATCTTCATATCGTCACCCATGCCATATTATTTGCAACATGCAACATTATTTACGTCGGCAGATGCACCGGCCACCCTGACCAGCGCCTCGTTGAGGAGACCGAGGGAACGTGTCACCACCTCCCGCTCGAAGGGTGTCATTACGGTGAAAAGCTGCCCCATCTTCCCCTCCATGTAGCGATCGATTCGGCCCATTACCCGCTCTCCCTCGCCGGTCAGCCCGAGCAGGCTCACCCGCCGGTCTTTCTCCGCCGGTCGGCGCGCCACGAAACCCTTTGCTTCCATGGCCTTGATCTGGCGGCTGAAGGTGGTGACGTCGATCCCGAGTTCTTCCGCCACCCGCTGCATCGACGGGGCTCCCATGTGTCTGACCTCGAAGAGGATGTGACTCTGCACCAGCGACACCTCCTCGCCGCAGCAGGCCTCGCAGCATGTGGCATTCAAGAGCCCGAACCGGCGGACGAAAATCTGCAGCTGTTCGCGTACCGTATTCATTGCATAACCTCCAGGTCCAAAGGCAAGGATGAATTATGAAGGATGAATTATGAATTATGAAGGTTCGTGTACCGTATTCAGTGCATAACCTCCAGGTTCCACTTTATATTATAAGTTGTAAAATGCAACTAAAATATCTTTTTCGCCGGCATTCACTCACCTGATTAGCGTCAATCTTCAGCTAGTCTTGGATCAAGACATCGAACCGCCCGCTCCCTTCGGTCGCTCAAGACGCAAAGGGCGCAAGGGAAACGCAAGGATCTATTCAGGGGTTAAACCCTTTCGTTTCAGGTTTTCTTCGCGTTCCTTGCGTGCTTCGCGGTTACAAAGGTTTTTGAAAATCAGCACTAATCGGCTTCATTTATTTGCATTTGAGGTGGTAAACAGTGATGGCGATGGTTATAGTATGAAGTATGGAACGAGATGACGAGCAGGAGAGGACGGACGCGGAGGAATGGCTGGCTATTCCTCCTGACCTGGGGGACTGGGAAGCCGAAGGCCTCCTGTCCGAACGGCGGGTCCGCCGCTGGGCCCTGGTCCTGGATGCTCGCAAGGTGCCGTGTCGCATCGAGTCGGGCGGCATGGGCTGGCGGTTGCTGGTGCCGCCGGATTACTTCGCGGCGGCCCGGAACGAGCTGCGCCTCTTCGAGGAGGAAAACCGCGGCTGGCCCCCTCCCGAGCCGCCGGCTACCCCGCAGGTGGACAACACCCTGGCGACGCTTTCGGTCCTCTTTCTTCTGGCCACCTTCTATAACCTCACCCGTCTCGACCTTTCCCTGTCAGGGCATAACCCGGTTGACTGGATCGAGCTCGGCAAGGCGCATGCAGGCAAGATTATGGACGGCCAGTGGTGGCGATTGATCACCGCACTCACCCTGCACGGGGACTGGCTGCACCTGATCAGCAACCTGGCATTCGGAGGGCTCTTCATCGTCTGGCTTTGCCGCGATCTCGGTTCGGGGCTGGCCTGGAGCCTGCTGCTCGGTTCCGGTATCCTCGGCAACCTGGCCAATGCCTGCCTCCAGCCCCCCGCCCACAGTTCGGTAGGCGCCTCCACCCTCGTTTTCGGAGCCGTCGGCGCGCTTGCCGCGCTCAGTATGGTGCGGTTCCGGCGCATCCGGAAAAAGCGCTGGGTGCTTCCCATCGCCGCGGCCCTGGCCTTGCTTGCCCTGCTCGGCACGGAGGGGAAGAACACCGACCTCGGAGCGCACCTGTTCGGATTTCTCTTCGGACTTGTCCTCGGCCTGTCAGCGGAATACCTGGTGGGGAGATACGGGCGGCCCGGCCGGATGCTCAACGCCCTGTTGGCGCTGGCCAGCAGCGTAGTGGTGGTGGCGTCCTGGTGGGCGGCGCTGGTTTACGGTAGATAATGCTTTTGTTTTTCTTGCAGCGCTTAAAGGAAGGAGACGGATAATGCTGTTCACCCTGCAAAAAATGATCTGGTTCCTGGTCATGCCGCCGGCCAGCCTGATCCTGCTCATGCTCTTCGGTCTGGCCTTGTCCCGGAAGCGGTGGCGAACGGGCATGGCGTTCATCCTGGCCGGCCTGGTCCTGCTCTATCTCCTCAGCATCGCGCCCGTTGCGGATCGTCTGCTGAAACCGCTCGAAAGCGCCGCTTCCCCCTTGCAGAAACTGCCGGCTGCAGCCGACGCGGTCGTCGTGCCCGGCGGCGGTTCGGTCGACCTCGCCTGGCTGAACTCTGCGCCGGTACCGAATGGTGAAACCATGTCCCGGCTTGTCAAGGGGGTCGAGCTGGCGCGAAGAATGAACATTCCGCTCGTGCTGGCCGGCGGAAACGGTGAGCCTTTTGCGACTAACCTGAACGATGCCGAGGTCATGGCCGAGGCTGCCTATCTGCTCGGTATGCCCCGGTCCCGGGTGATTGTGGAAAACCGGTCGCGCACTACGCTGGAAAATTCCCAGGCGGTGCGGGCGATCGTGAAGGGGGACCGCATAATTCTCGCGACCTCCGCCTATTACATGAAGCGCGCCGTCGCCATGTTCACCAGGCGGGGCTTCAAGGTCATCCCGGCCCCAGTCGGCCAACTTGTCCAGACCAGGAAAAGCAGCCCGGCCGCCTTCATCCCCCGGGCGTGCATTCTTGCACATTCGACCGTAGCGCTTGCCGAGTGGCTGAGCCTTGCCTGGTGGGGAGTCCGGGGCGAGCTGTAACCTGGACGGCTGCAAACGGTATGAAAAAAG
Source organism: Geobacteraceae bacterium (assembly GCA_041481895.1). Lineage (GTDB taxonomy): Bacteria > Desulfobacterota > Desulfuromonadia > Geobacterales > Geobacteraceae > JAMPXD01. The sequence goes on from JBGPCQ010000160.1 coordinate 4,288, forward strand.
CCCGCGGATGCGGGCTTTTTTTTGTTACGGTGGATGAAAATGAGAATCAGCCTTTGAGGGGAAGTATCCCCTTCAAGGGTCCGATCCGGGCTATACGATTATTATCTCCCGCCACCGTGGCCACCTCCGCCACCAGGACTGCCGCCACCGTGGCCGCCTCCGGGACTGCCACCACCGTGGCCGCCTCCGCCCGGAGCGCTCATTCTCCCCCCTCCGCCGCCCGATCTGACGCCTCCTGACGGGCCGGCCGGTCTGCCGCCGCGGTTGGTTACGCCTGCAGGTCTGGTCCCACGGGAGGGTTGACTGGTTGCCCTTCTCTCGGGACCTCCCCGGGTGCGGGGGCCGTTGAATACTCTCCGCTCGCTGCGCGCGGTCCCCGTTGAGAGGAAGCCTTTCCTGCCGGACACGCCTATACCGGCGAAAGTTCTTCCATGGAATCGCCCGACAGGATCGATCCGGAACACCCGGTGCGATCTGAAATCATTGAAATGATTGGAGATGAAACACCAGCGATGCCCAAAGAAGAAGGGCCGGTGGAAATCATTGAGGATGAAGAACCCGGGAAACCAGAAATCGGTCCACCAGAACGGCGAGGGGACCCAGGCATACAGGTAGTAGTAATCTGGCGGGGGGGCATAGTAGGTGACCACGGGGGGGCCTTCGGTGGTGTAATAATCATTGACTACCGTCGGGTTGGGGTACTGCGCGGCTTCCTCGGGGAGTGCTGCGTAGGTTTTGGTGCCGGTATACGGCTTGACGGCCAGGCTGAGCTCGGCGGAAATGTTCTCCAGCTTGTTCAGCGCCTCATCCTTGCCCATCTGTATCTTTCCGGTCTCCGCGGCAGCCTCCGTCGAATTGTGCAACTCGGCGAAAATATCGGGGGTGACCGGATAATCGGCGATCCAGCCGTTGCGCGGCACGATGCCGGCCTCACCCAGCATAGACTCGGCTTCGGCCTCATCTGCAGTCGTACCGAGGCCCAAAGCAGTTACCAGCTTGACCGCGAAGTCCCCTTCACGGACCATTTGCGGCGCCACCGGCGGCGGGCCCTTTTTCACCTGCGCCGTCGGGGGCGCTGATGGCGGTGCCGGCGGCGCAGGCGACTGAGCCAGGACGATTGCCGGCATCACTATCAGCAGGAGACTGACGAACACCACTCTGATTTCCCTGAACTGTAGCTTTTTCATAGTATTTTCTCCCTTATCCGCGTGCAGTGCTGTTTCGAATGGCATTGCCGGCCACTGGTTTTCCGACAGAGGAAAGCCCATGAATTACAGCGGGGGATTCCTCTGTTCAGTGTTAATTGTATATCTAATAACGGATGACACAAGCGGACGTTGACACAACGTTGATAAAATATTCGTGCAGGCAGGAACAGTTACACGGTCATTCGTTGCTTATGGACCGGCAACTTGGTATTATTGCCTGCAGTGCGCGGTTTCGAGCCCTTCACGGGGGAATGTAAAGAGTTACCGCCAGACGCAGGGGGTCAGCATGTATTCATTTCTTTTTCGCGGCGCAACGCTGGTGGATGGTTCGGGGCAACCTCCCGGCAGGGCCGATATTGCGGTGTCGGGCAACCGGATCGTGGCGGTCGGGGCGCGGATCGACGGCCCGGCCGCCAGGGTGGTCGACGCCGGCGGGCTGGTGCTGACCCCCGGTTTCATCGATATCCACAGCCATACGGATGCGACGCTGTTCACGTATCCCCGCATGGAAAGCAAGGTATTCCAGGGGGTGACTGTCGAGGTGACCGGCAATTGCGGGCTCGGGGTCTTCCCGGTGGAGGCGGACCGCGCAGGGGAACTGGCCGGGTATCTCGCGCTGCACGATTTTTCTCTCCCTGCCGGAGGATTTGCCTGGAGCGATTTTGCGGCCTATGCCGATTTCGTCGATCGACTCGGCCCCGGCATTCACCTGGCGCCGCTGGTCGGACATGCCCCGCTCCGGATCGCGGCGATGGGGATGGACAACCGGCCGCCGGAGGCCTGTGAACTGGAAAGGATGCGGCAGCTGCTGGCCGCTGCCCTGCGCCAGGGGGCCTGGGGGATGTCGACCGGCCTGATCTATCCGCCGGGGAGCTATGCCGCGACGGAAGAGCTGGTGACCCTGGCGAAAGTGCTGGCCGCCCAGGGTGCGCTCTATGCGAGCCACATCCGCAGCGAAGGGGACGGCCTGGCGGAGGCCCTTGACGAGGCGGTCGCCATCGGTCGGCAGAGCGGCGTCCGGGTCCAGGTCTCCCACCTGAAGGCAATGGGGAGGAACAACCGGGGGCGCGGACGGGAAGCGCTGGCCCGGCTGGCTGCGGCACGGGCGGAAGGGATCGATATCGGCGCCGACCAGTACCCCTATGACGCCTCTGCTACGTCACTGTCCGCCGTGCTCCCCCAGTGGGCGCACGCAGGGGGTGGAGCCTTACTCTTGGGGCGCTTGCGTGACCCGGCGCTCCGGGTGCGACTGGAGGCGGAAATCGGCAAAGCACTGGCGGAGCGGGAGGGAGCGGCAGCGGTCATGGTCAGCAACGTCCGTTCCCTACGCAACCGCGGGTTGTCGGGACAGACCATCGCCCGGATCGCCTCCTCCTGGGGGTGTCTGCCGGAAGAGGCGGTCG
>JBGPCQ010000161.1:0-6708 GCA_041481895.1 Geobacteraceae bacterium
CTCGATGCGCTTGAAGACGAGGGCGAGGTCGACCAGGAAGAGAACGGCAATGCCCAGCGCCATGCCGGCCGCGATGCGCGGGTAGGTTTCGAGAAACACACGCCAGCGCTGGATTGCAAACGCTCGGGTAGCCTTGTTGTTGTCTTGGGGGCTTCCTGTGCTCATGGCCGACTCATACCCTTTCTTCGTTTTCAACTGGTACAGACAACTTGTTTACTCGCTGCCCGGTGGCGGGCCTGCCTGGCTCGACGGCAGTCTATCCAGGCAGAAATTCGCTGCCACAGCTTCTGCATATCCAACTGTTTTGCCACTTCTGATCTGCCTTCAGATAGGCGCCATACACTCGACGAAACGCGGGACGGTGAGCAAGAAACCACCCCATTTAACCACGGTAACCCAAAGCATCAGGAGACAGACCACTGCTCACGCACAGTTGGCCTATCGGCAGCGCGGTTGCAGTCAGGTTAAAAACACTGGAACTTGTCTGCCTCCTTTTTCGTAAAGACAATGTCCAGCGTCAAGCCGCACCCGGCTGAACCGCACGACCATTCCTCGTTGATCCAGATCGGTTTCTTGCCGGTCCCCTGCACCTGATACACCTTGTTGCCGCTGGACACGGACGGTGTCTTGCACCGGTAGAGCCGCAGCGGCAACTGTTTCTTCAGACTCTCCAGAATTCCGGCGCCTAATTCGCCGGAATTGCCCGCGCCAAGGGTCACACGGGTGAATCCGGCCCTCGGCCCAGACAGTTTGATCATCCACTTGTCGGGAACGACAGACCTTTCCAGCACCTGGTGCGTTGGTTTCCCCTCGACGGTGAGAACTGCCTCGCCGACACGGTAGTAAGGGTAGCCGGCTTTCTGCTCCTCGGGGGATGTTTCCTTAATACCTGTCGTCTCCCAACTGATCGGCGACCACTGCTGCGCGCCAAAGGTCCAGTCGCCCAGTATGGTCGGTCCACCCTTCGGCTGCATGAACATTTTGATGAGATCGACCATCTCGATAGAGGTGGATTCCGCACTCGCGCTGGCGGTACCTTTGGCGGGCACCGTTTCGGCTGTGGCGCTCTCGGTCGGAGCTTGCGCACGGGATCGCATCGTGTATACAACCTGTTTGCCGAAAAGCGCCGAGTTGCTCCGATTGCCGACGGCAATCTGCCCCGTTCCATCGAGAACGGCGAGGGCGCGATAGCCATCTACCCGTTCCTTCGTCAGTGCCAGTTTTTCGGTCGCCTTCTTAACCAGCAGAGTTTCTACACTGTGGTCTCTTATCTGTAGCACGAGCAAGGCGCACCCGCCGTCGCGACAAAGTGACGGCGAACGGGCGAGCAGAATGAGTTCCCGTTTACCATCGCCATCCAGATCCTCTTGGGCCATTGCAAACTCACCTTGAACGATCTTACGAGCTGCTGGGATCTTTTGAAATAGGGCGCGTTCCTTGTCGGTCCCGGCCACAAACTTCACCGTATGGTCAACTGTGAACTGTTCCGGTGTCTGGGCAAATGCGGTATCCATCACGGTAAGCGACAGGAACGCGGCTGATACCCAGATGACCTTTGCGATTCTGGGCAGAGAGAATTTGCCCATTTTTTCTCCTTCAATTAAACGAACACGATGTAATGCGGCAGAGTCGGCTGCATCAGAGCGTTGTATGCTTAACATTAAGATTTAATTCATCGAAAAGTGTTGCACGAAGCATACCCATGCACTGCTAAGTAATCTTTAGTTACAATATCAGAATGTTACGTTATCTGACAAATTGTTGCGGGATTTATAAGGGTGCAAAAAATAATGCACTCAACGAGAGAGGAATAACCATGAACTTCCCGGGCAGGGGAACGGGCGGTCCGGCACAACAATCACCGGCAATCGGTTCATTCTGTTGCGGTGCTTATTGCCGGCAGGGTGAAAAAGAAGGCCGCTCCCTTGTCCGGCTCGCTCTCGGCCCATATTTTTCCTCCATGGCGCTGGATAATTCTCCGTACCGTGGAAAGCCCGATGCCGTACCCCTCAAAATCCCTGGCATCGGGGGCGCGCTCGAAGGGAAGAAAAAGTTTTTCCGCATATGCCATGTCGAAGCCGATGCCGTTGTCCCGGACGAAACAAACCCGCTCTCCGTCGATCTCCGTTACTCCGAACTCAATGATCGCCTTTTCCCGTTTGCCGGTGTATTTCCAGGCATTGCCCAGCAGGTTCTCCAGCACTACCTTGAGGAGTTTCGGATCTCCCTCCGCGCGTATGCCTTCCTCGATATGGACGGTGCAGTTGCGCCCGGGTTCCGCCTGCCTGAACGTCTTGGCAACGTAGGCGGCCGTCCCGCTCAGGTCGACCGGCTGCAGATGGAGTTCGGCGCGGCCCAAGCGTGAAAAAGTGAGCAGGGTATCGATAAGCTGGCTCATGCGCAGGGTTTCAGTGTAGATATCCTTGACATAGTCATGGCACTGCTCGTTGAGAGTTGCCCGGTAGAGCTCCAGGATCACCTGGCAGTTGCAGTTGATGTTCGTCAACGGTTTGCGCAGGTCGTGGGAGACCATGGAGTTGAACGCCTCCAGCTCCTGGTTGGCCGCCTCCAGTTCCGAAGCGCGGGCCGCCAGGGTGGTGTTCAGAATCTCGATCTTCTCCGCCGCCCGCTTCCGTTCGGTGATGTCCTCTTTCACGGCAACAAAATGGGTTATATCCCCCTGGCCGCCGAAGATGGGCGATATGGAGGCGGACTCCCAGTAGAGTCCGCCGTCCTTTTTCCGGTTCAGGAATTCGCCGTGCCATTCGTTCCCGTCGGTTATGTCACCCCAGAGTTCTTCATAGATGTCCGCCGGCATTTTATTCGATTTCAGAATGCGCGGGTTCTGGCCGATGGCTTCCTCGGGGGTGTAGCCGGTCATTTCCGTGAACTTCGGGTTTACATACTTGATGATCCCCTTGCTGTTGGTGATGACGACCGCGCTCGGACCTGCCTCGACGGCCCGGGAGAGCTGGCGGATGTGTTCGTTCTGTTCATTGACCCGTCTTTTCAGGGTGACTGTTTCGATGCATTTGTCGATGGCCGCAAAAAGCTTGTCGTAGTCGATCGGTTTCAGCACGTAATTGTTGATGCCGATTTCGATGGCGTTCAGCAGGTAGTGGGTATCGCTGTAGGCAGTCACGGCGATGATGAGCGCATCGGGATCCAGCGCCTTGATCTCCTCGCCCATCCGGATGCCGTCCATCACCGGCATGTTGATGTCGGTGACGACGATATCGGGCCGGTGCTCCTTGAAAAGGGCCAACCCCGCCGCACCGTTTTCCGCGGTATACAGCCTCAGGGTCCGGATTTTCCTGGCGAGCACTCTGCTGACCATCTCCCGGGCTTCCGAATCGTCTTCGACGTAGAGGATTAAAATGTCGGCGTCGCCTTTGTGTACTAGTGTCATATCAGACCTCTATCCTGAATTCCGCGCCATTTCCGGAGTTGCGTGCGCTTAATCTGCCGTTCATGTTCTTCTCGATGATGGTTTTCGACATGAACAGGCCGACCCCGGTCCCCTTGTCCGGCCCTTTGGTGGTAAAGTACGGATCGAAGATTTTCTCCATGATTTCTGCGGCAATGCCGCCGGCGTTGTCGGCAATGGTCGCCACCGCCTTGTCGTATTCCCTTGACAACGTGATGATAACAGCCTTTGGATCGTCTGTTCTCCGCTCGATAAAAGCATCCCGGGCATTGATCAGGATGTTGAGGATGACCTGGGAATACTCGTTCGGATAGCCGTAAACGAAGATGTCGTCCCGGGCGCTTATTTCGATTTTGATCCGCTGTTCCCTGAAGCTCCCTTCGATCAGGGAAACGGTTTTTGCCACAATGTCGTTTGCCTTGAACAAAACCTTAACTTTGTCGGGGCGGAAGAAGTTCCTGAAGTCGTCGATGGTCTGGGACATGTGATGGATGACCTGCGTGGCCTTGCTCACGCTGGCGTCGAGGTTCTCCCTGGTTAACGCGTCCAGTTCAAAGTTCATCGGCAATTCCTGGATTATGAGCCCGAGCAGGTTCAGCGGCTGCCGCCACTGGTGGGCGATGTTGCCGATCATCTCCCCCATGGCGGCCTGGCGGCTCTGCTGCATGAGCAACTGCTCCCTGACGCGGAGTTCTTCCACTGCCTGCAGACGTTTGCTGGTTTCCATCTGGAGGGCCTGTTCCGCTTCCCGCCGGAGTGCCTCCCGTTCGAGGTTGTCGAGTGCGAAGGATATCTCCGCTCCCATCTGCAGGAGGAGTTCGACGTGCTGCTGATCGAAAAAGTCCTTCGTGTCTGCATACAGGGTGAGGGCGCCGATTGCCTTGCCGTGCAATTTCAGGGCGATGGCCGCCGAGGCCCCGATGCCGTGGGCGCGGCCCGTTTCATGCCAGGGGCGGGTGCAGGGGTCACCCAGAAAATCGTTGCAGATGTAATAGGTCCCCTCGCGGACGGATATGCCGGTTGGACCGAGCCCCTCCGGTTCTTCCCGGGCCGAAATCCGGATGTCGGCCAGGTAGCCGGTTGCTCCGGCGGATGCCGCCATTTTCACCTGGCCGGTCTCTTCATCCACCAGCCCGATCCAGGAGAGCAGGAAACCGCCGTTCTCCACGGCGATCCGGCAGAAATCATGGAACAGGGTGTCGCGGTCGGCAGCGCGCACTATGGCCTGGTCGGTCTCGCTCAAAACCGCGTGCAGCCGGTTCAGGCGGAGAATTTTTTCCTCGGCCCGTTCTCTTTCGGCGATCTCTTCCTTGAGGAAATTTATTGTCGATGCCAGCTCTTCGGTCCGTTCCTCGACGCGCTGTTCCAGTTCATCGTGGGCTTTTTGCAGCGAATCCATCAAGGTGTCCCGTTCCGCAATTGACCGGGCCAATTTGAGATTGCTGTAACTTGTCCGTGAAATCATCTCGGCAAGCTCCATGAAATAAGCCATGCCGGTGGCAAGAGACTCTCTGCTCAGCCTCGGAGCGCTTTCAAGGGCGGCGATATATTCTTTTTCATCGAATCCGTACTGTCTCGCCTGGGACCGGAAGAATTCGTAATCCAGCGACTCGTCCTCAAAGAAGAATTGACCCATGAAGAAGTTGCCGAACTGTCTGCCGCCGACCATGATCGGTGTCGCTGCGTCCCACATGTTGTTCTTGCACTTGTAGAGCTTGAACTCACCCGGGGGGACGCCTGCCGACAGCAGAGTGTCGCTTTCGACACAGTTATTGCAGGTTTCGGGATGGATACGGTGGAATCTCGTGCAGACATCCTGCCACCCCACGCCGACCAGAACTTTGCCTTTGAGGTCGATCATTCCCATCGGCATCCGGGTAAGCTTGTAAAAGTTCTCCATGAGCGATTGCATCGCCGGGGCATCGATGATGTCGGCGAGTTCCAGGATTCCTATGTCCCCTTCAGGAGAAAGGATGCTGTCCAGTTTGAGCCTGACGCGTTCCTTGCTCTCCCGCAGAGCTTCCTGTGTCTGCTTCAGCGCAGAGATGTCGGTATTGGTGCCGAACCACCGAAGGACTTGGCCAGCCGAATCCTTCAATGGCAGCACACGCGTCAGGAAGGAGCGGAATTCCCCGTCGGCTCCACGCAGCGGGAATTCCATGTCAAACGGCTGACCGGTGGCAATCGACGCCTTCCACCGTTCCAGGACCTTCGGCAGCACCTTCGAGTCATGTACGCTCTGCCAGCCCCAGCCTTCCATCTGATCCGGTGTAGTGCCGGTGTACTCATACCAGCGCTGGTTGTACCATGTGATGTAGCCGTCGGCGTTTGCCCACCACGCAAGGTTGGGGATGGAATCAGTCAGCGTGCGGAACTGCTCCTCGCTCTCTCGCAGCGCCTTATCGGCGAGGAACTTGGCCAGCGCCACGGCCAGCTGGTCCGCAAGTCTCTCCCACAGGGCTATTGCTTCAGGAGAGAAAAGCCCCTTTTGCCTGTCGTTCAACTGGAGGAGCCCCAACCGTTCCTCGCCGAGACGCAGGGGGATCAGGGCCACCGATTCGTACCCCTCTCCGTTGCAGCGATTGCGCGTCCGGGCCTGCCGGTCCGTCTCGGAGGTGGAGGCGAGGAGTTCCGTTGTGCTGTTGGTCCAGAAACTCCCCTTTGCCGTGAAGAAGGATTTCGCCTGGTCAAACCGCCCGCAGATCACATTGCCACACATGCAGTCGATGACGGGGTTGCCGTCACTGTCGCTGATGGGGCGCCCCGCTTCGTCGCAGGCGCAGAGCCGGTTCTCGGCCAGGATGAACTCTTCCGGGAAGCCGCGGGTCTCGTAATAGGGATAGTCATTCCCTTCCTTCACTCGTATCCCCACGGCTTCGCAGCCGGAGCGCTTCTGGAAGAAGGTCGTCGCCGCATGGAGCAGCTCTTTGGTCCCTCGGCTCTCATTGGCAAAACGGAGGAATTCGACGGTTGTCTCCTGTTCCTCTTCCATCCGTTTGCGCTCGACGATTTCCCAGGAGACGTCGCCCAGAAGCGATGCGATCTCGACATCGGTCGCATTATAGTCTGTCGGTTTATTCCCCACACCGATGATCGCCACGATCCTCTCCCCCCTCAGGATGGGGATGAGCATTTCCCTGACGACCGGGGCATGCCCCGGCGGCATCCCTTTTTGGCCGGGCAGAGTCGCATAGTCGTTATGGATGACCGGCCGCCGCTCGTGCACGCAATCCGCCCAGACGCCGGCCTGGGAGACCGGGTAATGGTTCCCCTTCCCTTCC
>JBGPCQ010000162.1:0-6706 GCA_041481895.1 Geobacteraceae bacterium
AACGGCCGCTTCGGCTATGCGTACCTGAATTCCCCCGGCCGACTCACCGTGCCGCTGGTCAACCAGGGCCAGTCGGACTGGAACAAGGCGATGGCATTCGCCACCCTGCGGCTCAAGGAGATCGTCAGCACTAACGGCGCAGCTGCCGTTGCCGGAATCGGTTCGCCGCGGGTCACCAACGAGGAGAGTTACCTCTTCCAGAAGCTCCTGCGCGGCGCCATCGGCACCGGCAACATCGACTCCGAGGCACGGCTCGGCTATGCCCAGACCCAGGCCATGCTGAAGGCTGCCTTCGGCTTTACCGGCGCCAGCGCCACTATCGACAAGATCGACAAGGCCGAGGCCATTCTGGTGCTCGGCTGCGACCTGAACGCCGAGTCCACCGGCGTTGAATACCGTGTCATCAAGGCCGCCACCAAGAATGACGCCAGGCTGGTGCTCGCCCATCTGCGCGATGTCAAGCTGAAAAAATTCGCCAATACCCACCTGAAGTACCGGCCGGGAACCGAACCGGCGCTCGTCGCAGCCCTGATGAAGGTGATTCTCGAGGAGGGGCTGGAAAACAAGGAGTTCATTGCCGCGAAAACCTCGGCCTTTGCCGACTTCAAGGAGAGCCTTGCCGGCCTGCAACTGGCCGACCTTGCTGCTGCTGCGTGCGTCAGCGAAGCCGACCTTCGCGAGGCGGCCCGCTGCCTGGGCGGCAAGCGGAACGTGGCCATCCTTTTCGGCGCCGATGTCATGCGTGGCGCGGCCGCCGCCGAAGCTGTCTCCGCCGTAGCGAATCTGGCCCTGCTGCTCGGCTGTCCGGCCGCCGAGCATGGCGGCATCTTTCCCGTCGAGCAGAAGAACAATATCCAGGGGGTGCTGGACATGGGGGTTGCCCCTGATCTTCTCCCCGGCTACCAGCCTGCCGCCGCTCCCGGCAAGGATCTCTGGCAGATACTGGACGGGGTCGAGCAGGGGAGCATCAAGGCCCTCTACCTCCTGGGCTGCAACCCGCTGGTCTCCTTCCCGGAGAACGGCCGGCTCAAGGCAGCCCTCGCCAAACTCGACCTCCTCATAGTTCAGGACATCGTTGCCAGTGAACTGACGGAGATGGCCCACGTGGTTTTTCCCGGCGCTGCGGCTGCCGAGAAGAACGGCTCCTTCACCACCCCCGACAATCGGGTGCAGTGCCTGAACCGCGCCGTATGCCCGCCGGGCGAGGCCCGCGAGGACTGGGACATCATCGCCGAACTTTACAACAGGCTGACCGGTGAGCCCCATGCCCGTTCGGTTGCCGAGGTAACAGCCGAGCTCAAGGAAAAGAGCGGACTCTACAGCGGCAGCTGCAGCATGGTCGATGGCCGTTGCAGCGGGCTTGTCAAGCAGCAGGGGAGCGCACCGGAGCGCTACGCCTTTGCCCCGGCGTCTCCGGCTGTCGGGACCGCCGTGGAAAGCCCGGGCGGCTTCATGCTGACCGTGGGGGCGATCGGTTTCCACAACGGCACCATGTCTACCAACTCGGAGAATAACCTTACTGTTTCTCCGCAGGGGTACATCGAGATCTTTGCCGCTGATGCCGTCCGCCTCGGAATTTCTGACGGCTCCCCGGTGAAAGTCGTCTCTGCCGCAGGCAGCGCCACCGGTCCGGCACGAGTGAGTGACCGGCTCCAGCCCGGGCTCCTTTTTGCCCCCTACCATTTTCGTGACCTGAACGCCAGCTCACTGCTGAAGAGAAACACCAACCTGTCGGCTATAGAAATAGAAAAGAGCTGAAATGTTCCTGAATGGCGATAAAAAAGCCCCGGCTGTCAAAGCCGGGGCTTTTTTCCATGGTGACTCCTTGTGTTTTGATTTCGGTCGATTAAAGGTAAACTCTTTGCTACTGCACGGCGCATCAAACAGGAAAGGAAGGGTCACCCCGGCCTTTCGTCTATCTGACTGTTGAAAAACTATTGCGGGGCCGGTCTGCGGCGTTGCCGCTCGCTCAAACCCTCAACGTACAGGGAGAGTACGCCTCGGCTTTTCGGTCGCTTGCGCCGTGCATCCCGGCCTCTTTAGGCCCTGTGGGTCCTCTTGACGTTTATCAACAGCCTGCTATTCTACCTCCACGGTGATCTGCTTCGGTTTCTTTTCCGCCTTCTTGGGGAGAATGACCGTCAGCACTCCCCGGTCGCACGACGCCTTGACCTTTTCCTGGTCAATGGTGGGGGGGATGGAGAAACTGCGCTGGAAAGGGCCGTAATACCGTTCGACCCGGTGATAGTTATCCTTCCTGACCGACTGGTCAAGTTTCCTTTCGCCGCGGAGCGTCAGGGTATTGTCCTCGATCTTGACCTCGATATCTTTCTGGTCGATGTCGGGGACCTCGGCCTTGATAACCACGTTCTCTCCGTCTTCGTAAATATCTACCGGCGGCTGCCAGAGTCCTTCCTTGAGTTCCTCCCCGGCTTCCTTGTTCCAGGCCAGGTCGAGCAGCCGGTTCATCTGCTCCTGCATGGTCCGCAATTCCCTGAATGGATTATACCTGACGATTGCCATATGATGTTTACCTCCTGGTTTCTGCTGTAAATCTCTGCACAATGTCGGATTTGAGATGCTGCCAATTCAAATTTGTCGTTGTGTATGACTATACAATAATGATCTTTCCCATTATGTCAAGGGGGAAGAAACCATCCGTTTCCTCCCCCCTTTTTACAGAATATGTTCCGGCGGTCAGCCGGTTTTTTTTGAATGAGTTTTAGGCCGAACGCACCCCTTTGGGTATCTTGTGTTTGAGTTTTTTCGAACCGTCGTAAAGCTTCTGTTTCAAAACGGAACGGTTTTCCTTCAAGTCCCTTTTCTCGTAGTCGGGTTCAGTAACCAGTTCAGCTTCCTCGGCCAGTTGCTCGATGATGGTCTCTTCCTTTTTCGTCATACGAACTCCTCTTTTGGCGTTGATGGTAAGAAATGCAGGCCGTTACGAGATTGTTTTCCGGCACCTCCTTTCATTTTTATTCAAGTTTACCAGATAGGGAGATGAATGCAATCCGTTTTACCTGCAGGGGTGCTGAGGCCGGAAGAGGGGAGTATTTCGCTTGAAGAGCTGCCGATTTTGGGCTACTATTTTCATGCACCTGACGTTACTTATGAGAAAACAGGAGGAGGTGTGCCGTGCTGATATACAAGGTGGTGGAAGTGAACATGGTTTCCGAGGACACGCTGGAAGAGGTCCTCAATGAATGGACGACGCAGGGATGGCATTTCGACGGGATGCATTTTGCCATGCGGGAATCACAGAAACGGCCGAGTATGGCCTTCGTCATCTTCACAAAGGAAGAGAAAAAATAATGGCCGGAAAACCTGTCCTCTATCTGATTGACGGTTCGTCGTACATCTACCGGGCCTACTATGCCATCCGCAGTCTCTCGTCGCCTCGGGGATTCCCCACCAACGCCCTCTACGGCTTCACCCAGATGCTCCTGAAGGTAATGAAGGAGCGGAAACCCGACCATCTTGCCGTGGTCTTCGATGCCGGCCGGCTGACCTTCCGCAATGAGATGTACCCCGCGTACAAGGCCAACCGGGCGGCCATGCCCGACGACCTGGTGCCTCAGATCGGCCCGATCAAGGAGATGGTGCGCGCCTTCAACATTCCGGCCCTGGAGCTGGCCGGCTTCGAAGCGGACGATATTATCGCCACCATCGCCCGCGACTGCGAGGAGAAGGGGATGGCGGTCGTGGTGGTGACCGGGGACAAGGACCTGATGCAGATCGTCACCGATAATATCCGTTTGCTGGACACCATGAAGGAGAAGGAGAGCGGACTCCGGGAGGTGGCGGAGCGGTTCGGCGTCGAGCCCGGGCGGGTGATCGACGTCCTGGGGCTGGCGGGGGACACTTCCGACAATATCCCGGGCGTTCCCGGTATCGGCGAGAAGACCGCCATCAAGCTTATCCAGGAATTCGGCTCTCTGGACGGGGTGTTGAACAGGTCAGGAGAGGTAAAGGGTAAGATGGGGGAAAAGCTCCGGGAGTTCGCCCAGCAGGCGATTCTCTCCCGGCAGCTCGCCACCGTGGATCGGATGGTGCCGCTTACCTGGAACTATGACGCACTGGCGGTGTCGCCGCCGGACAACCGGCGGCTGGCGGAACTCTTCAAGGAGTACGGTTTCACCACCCTGATGAAGGAGTTGACCAGTTCCGAGACTCTCTCCGCAGAAGGGTACCGGACAGTCCTGGATGACGCCTCTTTCACCGGCCTCCTCGCCCAGCTCCGGGAGGCGCCCGCTTTTGCCGTGGACCTGGAAACCACCAGCCTCAACACCCGCGAAGCGGAGATTGTCGGTATATCCCTCTGTTGCCGGGACCATGAGGCATTCTACATCCCGGTCGGCCATCGCACCCCTGCCGCCCCTCCTCAACTCGGCCTGGACCGGGTGCTCAAGGGGCTTGCGCCGCTCTTGACCGATCCGGGGATGCGTAAGATCGGCCAGAACCTCAAGTACGACTACCAGGTCCTGCGTCAGGCTGGGGTAGAGATGGAAGGCGTCTGGTTCGACACCATGGTTGCCTCCTACCTTTTGAACCCGGTCCGTTCGAGCCACGGACTCGACTCCCTTGCCCTGGAGTTCCTCGACCACCGGATGATCTCGTACGCCGAGGTTACCGGTACGGGGAAGGAGCAGAAGAACTTTTCGGAAGTGGCGGTCGACACGGCATCCCGCTATTCCTGCGAGGATTCCGATGCCGCGTTCCTGCTTCACCGGCTTTTCCTGCCGCGCCTCGGGGAGGAGCGCATGGAGCGGCTCTTTTACGAGGTCGAGATGCCGCTGGTCAAGATCCTGGCCGAGATGGAGCTGGCGGGGGTAAAACTCGACCTGAAGCTTTTGCGGGAGCTTTCGGAAGGATTCGGTGAGCAGCTCGGAACCCTTGAGCAGGAGATCTACCGGCTTGCCGGCAGCGAGTTCAACATCAACTCGCCCAAACAGCTCGGCGAGACCCTGTTCGTCCGGATGGGACTGCCGACCGGCAAGAAGACCAAGGGGAAGACCGGTTTTTCCACTGATATCTCGGTCCTCGAAGGGCTTGCCGATGACTACGAGATCGTCCGGCAGATCCTCCAGTACCGGAGCCTCTCCAAGCTCAAGTCGACCTACACCGATGCCCTGCCGAAACTCGTCGAGAAGGGAACCGGCCGTGTCCATACCTCCTACAACCAGGCGGTGACCAACACCGGCCGGCTCTCCTCGTCCGAGCCGAACCTGCAGAATATACCGATCCGGAGCGAGGAGGGGCGGAAGATCCGGCACGCCTTTATCGCCGAAAAAGGGTGCCTGCTTCTTTCCGCCGACTACTCGCAGATCGAGCTCCGGGTTCTCGCCCACCTGTCGGAAGACCGGGTCTTCTGTGAGGCATTTGACCGGGACGAGGACATCCACACCCGGACAGCCAGCGAGGTGTTCGGCATCTTCCCGGAGATGGTTACCCCCGAAATGCGCCGCCAGGCTAAAACGGTCAATTTCGGCGTGATCTACGGCCAGGGGGCCTTCAGCCTCGCCAGGCAGCTCGGTGTTGCCCCACGGGTTGCCAGGGAGTTCATCGACAACTATTTCGCCCGGCACAGCGGAGCCCAGGCTTTTCTGGAAGGGTGCGTGAAAGAAGCCGAGGCGAAGGGATATGTCACCACGATCCTCGGCCGGAAACTTCCCATACCCGACATCGGCAGCGCCAACGGCAACATCCGGGCCTTTGCCCAGAGGAACGCCGTCAATTACCCGATCCAGGGGTCTGCCGCGGACATCATCAAGCAGGCGATGGTGAAACTGTTCAACCGGATCCGCCGGGAGGGGCTCGCCAGCCGCCTTATCATGCAGGTCCACGATGAACTGGTGTTTGAGGTGCCGGAAGAAGAAAGGCTCGCCATGGAGCAGATGGTGAAGCACGAGATGGAGCATGCGGTACAGCTCAGGGTCCCCCTCAGGGTCGATATCAACTTCGGCCATAACTGGAGCGAGGCGCACTGAGATTTCCTTTCTTGATTGCGTCAATCTTCAGTCAGTGCTATCTAACGTCTTGAGTCAAGACCACGAACCGCCCGCTCCCTTCGGTCGCTCAAGACGCAAAGGACGCAAGGATCTTTTCAGGGGTTAAACCCTTTTTGTTTCAAGTTTTCTTCGCGTTCCTTGCGTTCTTTGCGGTTACAAAGGTTCTCGGTTTGGCCGAAGATCAGCACTAATCGGCTTTCCTTTTACTCCCAGGGGTATCCATGCCGGCCGAGATCATTGAAGACATGGAATTGCGCGACCGGGAACCGGTGTTTGCCGACCGGACCGAGGCCGGCGAACGCCTGGCAGACCTGCTGGCCGAATACCGGGGCAGAGATGCCATCGTGCTGGCCATACCGTCCGGCGGAGTCCCGGTGGGACTCGCCGTTGCCGACCGCCTCTGCCTTCCTTTCGATCTCCTTATTATCCGGAAGGTCCCGATCCCGGGCAATACGGAGGCCGGGTTCGGCGCCCTTACCCTGGAAGGCGATCTGCTCCTGAACGAGTTGCTGGTGGCAGATCTCGGGCTTTCACCGGAGGAGATCGAACGGCTGGCTGCGCCGGTGCGTGCGGAACTCCGGGCCCGCAACACGCTCTTCCGGGAGGACCGTCCCCTCCCTGACCTGGCGGGACGGACCGTCCTGCTTGTTGACGACGGGCTTGCCTCGGGCTTGACCATGCTGGCAGGGGTGCGTCTG
>JBGPCQ010000163.1:0-6665 GCA_041481895.1 Geobacteraceae bacterium
GAGCAGCTTGAACTCCATGCCGGTGAGGGATGCCTCTTCGCCGTCGACGGTGACGATGTGCCGGTCGGTGTCCAGGGTGAGCGGGCCGATCCTGATAATCCCGCTGCCGGCCTGCTCGGGCCGGGTGCGGCGCAGCACCGCCTTGACGCGGAGGAGGAGTTCCCGTGTCGAGAACGGTTTCACCACGTAATCGTCGGCGCCGATTTCGAAACCTATCACCCGGTCGATCTCCTCTCCTTTTGCGGTCAGAACGATGACGGGGATGGGGGCGGTTTTCGGGTTCTTCTTGAGGGTCTTGCATATCTCCGTCCCCGGCATGCCGGGGAGCATCAGGTCGAGAAGGACCAGGTCGGGTACAAGCACTGTCGCCCTGTCGAGGCCGGACAGCCCGTCCAGGGCCGTAACGGTCCGGAACCCCTCGTGCTCCAGATTATAGGCGAGAAGTTCCGCAAGGTCTTTTTCGTCTTCAATGATAAGAATGGTTTTCATGATTTAGCTGCCTTCCGTTCAGGGGAAAATAGCATAAAGCCGGGATATATGCACCACTAGTGTCACATCCGGAGTTTCCGGATGGACACTAAGTAGGGGCGATTCATGAATCGCCCCTACTTGAAGTCGGGCAGAGAGGTTTTCAGCCGCCAGACGCGCTGGTCTTCCGGGCCTTCATAGGTCCATTTCTGGTAATCGATGACCGTCTTCACCGTCACTGACGGGGGGATATAATAGTCCACTTCCACTTTCACGGATGCTTCCCCTTTTACCGGGTCGCACTCCCTCGTTTTTACCCGGTAATCGACAACCTTGACCTCACCCGCCGCCTCGATCTTTCTCCGGTATTCCCCCTGCAGTGGAGCGCTCACATAGGTAACCATGGCGTTTTCGAATTCATTCCAGCGGACGAGCCGAATGTAGTCCTTCGTACTGGTTTCGCATTCGATGCCGATCTTGGCGATTTTCGCGGTGCTGCAGCCGTTGAGGAGCAGCGTGATAACGGCAGCCAGGAGAATTCTGGACGGGTTCATGAGGGCCTCTTTCCGGGGGATTCCCCCTTGATCAGTTTGACAAGCTCGACTGCTATTTCATACTTGCCGAAGGGAGGGATGATGTAGAAGCCGCCAACACTCTCCCGAACCTCGGCGATGAACTCCCGGGCAATGGCGAGCCCTTCCCGTACCCCGGCATCTTTTTCCTTTCCCCGCATACGGCTCCGGATCTCTTCCGGGACAACAATTCCCGGCACCTCGTTGTGCAGGTACTCGCAGTTCCGTTCGCTCACCAGCGGGAGAATCCCCGGCAGCACCGGGATGCCGAGGTGGGCGGTGCTCGCCATCATCTCGCGCAGCCTGCCTGCGTCATAGAGCGGCTGGGTCTGGGCGAACCGGGCCCCCTGCGCGACTTTCTTCTCAAGGCGCGCCACCTGGGCCTCCATGCGCGGGGTATTCGGGTTGAAGGCGCAGCCTATGGTGAAGCCCGCGCCGCCGCCGATCGGGTTGCCGAGTGCGTTGCAGCCGGCATTGAGGGAGGCCAGGAGCTTGATGAGGCCGAAAGAGTTCAGGTCGAATACCGACGACGCTCCCGCCTGATCGCCGAGCCTGGCCGGATCGCCGGTCACGGCGAGAACGGAGCGGATACCGAGGAGCGACGCCCCCATCAGGTCCGACTGGAGGCCGAGGAGGTTCCGGTCGCGGCAGGTGATGTGGACGATCACCTCGATGACCACTTCCCGCTGAATGAGATTGGCCAGTGCGATATTCCCCATCCGGACCCGGGCCAGGGGGTTTTCCGCCAGGTTGATGGCGTCCGCGCCCGCCTCTTTCAAGGCCCGGCTGCCGACTACGACCTTGCCGCAGTCGAGCCCCTTCGGCGGGTCGAGCTCTACCGTGACGACCATTTCCTTTCCCCATCGGTCGAGAAAACCCACCCGGGCATGCTCCGGCTCCCGCAGCTCCGCGCCGACCTCAACCCGGGCTCCGGCCTTCCTGGCTACGGGCTTCAGCCCCTGCAAGCGTTCGGCGATCCGCCGGATATGCTCCGGCGTGGTGCCGCAGCACCCCCCGACCAGTCCCGCTCCGGCTGCCACCATCTCCACGGCCATCCCGGCGAAGTAGTCCGGGGTGGCGCGGTAGATGTAGCGGCCGTCCACGTATTCGGGAAAGCCGCTGTTGGGGTAGGCGGCCAGGGGGAGGTCGGTTACCTGCGCCATTCTCCGGATATTGCGGAGGATTTCGAGGGGGCCCGCTCCGCAGTTGACGCCGATCAGGTCGGCCCCGGCGGCGGCCAGCGCGGCCGTGACGCTTTCCACCTCGGCCCCGTCGGCGCTCCGTCCCCCTTCCGGGTAGGCCATGCTGGCGATGACCGGCAGCCCGGTCTCCTGTGCGGCGGCGAGGGCTATCTTCACCTGTTCCGGGTCGGAAAAGGTTTCGAGAACAAAGAGCTGCACCCCCCCTTCGGCCAAGGCATTGCACTGCTCCCGGAACATCTCCAGCGTTTCATCGGCGGTGAGTTCCCGCTCTTCCCCCTTGAGCCTGCCGAGCGGTCCGACGGAGCCGGCAACGTATGCGTCCCGTCCTGCCGCGGCGCGGCAGGCGAGTCGCGCCCCCTGCAGGTTAATCTCCCGCACTTTTTTGCCGAGCCCGATGGCCTGGAGTTTTGTGAAGTTGGCGCCGAAGGTGTTGGTTTCGATGACCCGGGCGCCACAGGCTATGTACTCGCCGTGCAGTTCCAGCACCAGCTCCGGCCGGACCAGGTTCAGGTGCTCGAAGTTCGCCTCCAGCCCCACCCCCTTGGCATAGAGCATGGTGCCGATGGCGCCGTCGCCGACCAGCACTTCGTTTTTCAGTCTGTCGAGAAAATCCACGGGAACCTTTTATGCTAAAAACGTTTATTTCTTAGGTTGTTTGTTTTTCTGGCATTTTTCACACAGAGCCGCTAGAATGCCGGCTTAATTCCATTCTGCGAGGTACTGTATGCTCCATACTGTCATCGACTGGCTGCTGACGACCATAGGCGCCATGGGGTATCCCGGCATTTTCCTGCTGATGGCCATGGAGAGCTCGGTCATCCCGATCCCAAGCGAGCTGGTTATGCCGCCAGCCGGCTACCTGGCCCACCAGGGGGAGATGAACATCTGGGCCGCTATTCTCTGCGGTACCGCGGGGAGCCTGATCGGCGCCTACGCCAACTACTTTGCCGCCCACTACCTGGGCCGGCCGCTTATCCTGAAGTACGGCAAGTACGTCTGGATCACTGAGGATAAATTCGCCAAAGTGGAGACATTTTTTCACAAACATGGCGAAATATCAACCTTTATCGGCCGGCTCCTCCCCGTTATCCGCCACCTGATCTCCCTCCCCGCCGGGCTGGCCGGAATGAACCACTGGAAGTTTTCCTTCTACACCCTGCTCGGCGCCGGCATCTGGGTCACGGTGCTCGCCTGGATCGGCTGGTTCATCGGCAAGGAGCAGGCGCTCATCATGAAATACTCCCACCAGGCGGTGATCGGGGTGGTCGTCTTCAGCGCCGTGCTGATCGCGGTCTATGTCTGGCGGCAGAAGAGGAAGAACTCCCGGACCGGCGCATGATTCGCGGAGGAGCGATAAAGCTGTCTAACCTTGAGCCGTTCAGTCATCAACATAGAGAAGGAAAGCAAAAATGGTGCTGTGGAAAACTCAGACAACATTGGATCAACTTAAAGAGAGCTCAAAAAATACATTGATCGAACATCTCGGGATTGAATATTTGGAGATTGGCGATGATTATCTGAAGGCTAAGATGCCGGTCGATCACAGAACAAAACAGCCGGCTGGTTTACTCCATGGGGGGGCTTCGGTTGCTTTGGCCGAGACCCTCGGCAGCATCGCTGCAGGGTTATGCATAGACCGGGAAAAGAAAACGATTGTCGGGATTGAAATAAACGCAAATCATATCCGTCCGGCAAAAGATGGCTGGGTAACCGGCGTGACGAAGCCCATCCATGTTGGAAGCATGACACAAATATGGGAAATCAGGATTTATAACGAACAGGATAAACTTGTCTGTATTTCTCGGCTCACGATAGCAATCATAGACAAATCTGATTAGCATTAATCTTCAGCTAGGCATTCTACATCTTGAATCAAGACCTTTAACCGCCCGCTCCCTCCGGTCGCTGAAGGACGCAAAGGACGCAAAGGAACCGCAAGAACCTTTCAGGGGTTAAACCCTTTTCATTTCAGGTTTTCCTTGCGTTCATTGCGTTCTTCGCGGTTACAAAGGTTCTTGGGGCTGGCTGAAGATCAGCACTAATCAGCTAGAAAAATAAAAATGTCACTGGTAAACCAAGCAGCCTGACCTGTAGCAAAATCATGCAGGTCATTTGCAAAGCCGTCGAAAGAGACGAAGGCAGTCGGTGAAAACCGATGAAACGGGAGTGCACGATGGCGAAACGATCCTATCCCATGGCAAAGGTCTACGGCCTGCTCGAACCGGGGCCGGTCGTTATGGTCACGACTGCCGGTAAGGTGCGGCCGAACATCATGACCATGTCGTGGCACACGATGATGGAATTCGAGCCGCCGCTCGTGGGGTGCGTGATCAGCAACCGGAACTACACCTTCGACATCCTGAAGGCGACAAAAGAATGCGTCATCAACATCCCGACGGTGGAACTGGCGGAGAAAGTGGTGGGGTGCGGCAACACCACCGGCCGGGATATCGACAAGTTCACGACCTTTTGTCTAACGCCGGCAGCCGCCTCGTGCATCAAGGCGCCGCTCATCGCCGAGTGCTATGCCAATCTTGAGTGCAGGGTCGTCAACACGCGATTGGCAGCCACATACAACTTCTTTATCCTCGAGGTGCTCAAAGCCTGGATCGACCCCTCGAAGAAACACCCGAAGACGATTCACCATCTCGGCAAAGGGGCTTTCATGGTTGCCGGCGAGACCTTCAAGCTCCCTTCCAATATGAAATAGTTTCCCTCGCGGGAGGAGTATACACGTGGCGCGTACGGCAAACTTTTACGACATCTGCGATCCCGTCCTGCTCAGCCACCCGCCCACCACCGAGCCCGGGCGCAACCTCGCCCTCATCCATCGCACCCTCGCCGGCAACCCCTTCCTCAAGCTCCTCCTGCTGAAGAGTTGCCGGCATCCGGCGATCACGATGGCCGAGGTGCCGACCTACCAAGCCGTGTTCCGGGCGGCGCTCCACGCGACGGTCGAGGACTGGCGGAGCGCCGAGTGGATCCGCACCACGATGATGCCCGTGGCCGAGCTGCTCGACCGCGTGGAAACGCCGCACTGGCAGCAGCGCGAGCCTGTTGCGCGGGTGACTGCGCCACCCGAGCGGGAGGCGGTCGACCGCGTGATCCGGGCGACTACAGCGGACGCATTGCGGGTCTGGGCTCGCGACCGCGGCGATCCCTACTTCCCCGTGGCGGCCCAGATGGTGCCGACCGGCGACGACCACATGGACGGCTCGAACTTCCTGAACGTGCTCTGCGGCATGGGCGCCTACGCCAACCAGAACATGTGCCTCGTGATGTCGGTGCTGCGCTGCTTCCTGATGGCCAACCCGCGCCAGCGGCGCTGGGTCAGGCGGCCCTACGCCGGGATTGCGGAGCCGATGCGCAACCGCCTCACCTGGATGTGGCACCGCACAGCCTTCTACGACGGGTTCTTCTTCGAGCAGATCCTGAACCGGCTCCGCCATGCGCCGGTGACGCCGAGCGAGCGCGAACGCCTGCTCACGATCCTCGAAAACCTCGTGCGCTTCATCGTGGTCCAGAGTCGCGAGTGGCTCGTATCCCCAAACGAGGGGGTGCCCTTCCCGGCCATAACCTGCCTGCCGCAGTGCGAAGGGGAGGTGCCGGTCTGCCGGCTCTCGAAGCGCGACTGGGAGACCAAGAAGCTGCTCGGCTTCGGCGACTACGTGCCGGACACCGACACCACCTTTGTCGGCCTTGCCGTCGCCCAGAGCTGGCTCGACCTCGTTGCGGAGCAGGGTCTGTCGGCAGATTCAGCCCTCATCAACGAGTGCGAAGCCTTCCTGGCGCACCCGTGGATCGGCGTGATCCACGAGCTCCAGTTCGGCAGCCGTTACGAGTCTAATCCGCCCACAATTCAAATCACGAAGCCGCTCGACTACTACGGCGCGGTCCCGATCTGGTTCGACAAGCCGTTCCCCCGGCCCGGCGGCGAGACGGTGCGCGAGATGCTCGGCAACGAGATCTGCCCCGGCCACAACATGGACATCCTTAACTCGATCCTCCGTAATCGCCGCCGCTGGCGTGCGCTCGAGGGCGAGAACCTCGAGGTCGTCCACCGTTTCCTCGAGTTCCATCACCGCGTCTACGCGAGCGGAAATTTCCGCATCGAATCGACGCTCATGTACTACCTGCCGGAGATCTACGTCTACTACACGGGACGCTTCTACGACACGGTGCTCGGCCTGGACGACGAGGAACGCGCTGCACTCGATCCGTCCGGGAAGATCGAGGAAATTCGGCTGCTCGCGATCGAATACGTGCGAGACGACATGATCGGCGCGACGCTGAACGCATTCGATGCCGCGCTCGCGATCTCGGCGCTCGTGCTGCTGCGCTACCCCTCGCGTGAGGACGGCGTGGTCGCCACCGCGCTCGACGTGCTGGTGAAGGCGCTCGGCGAGGGGCGGCGCGGTCACCC
>JBGPCQ010000164.1:0-6648 GCA_041481895.1 Geobacteraceae bacterium
CCCGGCATGATGATGCTGCCGGGAAACTCGCGGACCGGGGCGGCATGGACTTTCCGCAGCTCTTCCAGGGTGCCGGTATCGACGATCAGGCCGTTGTCCACGACAATGGCCCCGCCGGCGACCGGAGGGGAGGATATCGGAAGAATGTATGAAGCTGCAAAGATCTGCATGATCCGGTCCTCATGGGACTTTAAACCGATAATGGTCAATCTCTGGCACAAGTGTAACAGGATAAAAGGAAAGGGCAAACGGTGACAAACCGTTGCCCTTTATAAAGCTCGGCAGGAACCTGCAAGAAACGCGATTTTTTCGCAAGGTCAAGGCAATCAAGGGACGACGCGGAGGCGTGGCAGCGCCACGCCGCACAAGGAATCCCGAAGATGAACGCAGAGATTGCGGAAAAGGCGCGTTTCTTTACCAGGAGACTTTTTTCAGGGTCCCCTGCCCGGCTACCTCCTTCCGCCCGGCAAGCATCCGGTTCTTATCGTCCACAAAGACAAGTTTCGGCTCGTGGTTCAACGCCTGCTCGTTGCTCATGTTGACGAAACTGGCGATGATGACCAGGTCCCGGGGGGCCACCATGCGTGCCGCTGCGCCATTGATGCAGATCACCCCCGAGCCCCTCTCCCCCTCGATTGCATAGGTCTCGAAACGGCTGCCGTTGTCCACGTCCCAGATGCAGACCGCTTCATACGGTATGATGTCGGCCGCTTCCAGCAGGTCCTTGTCAATGGTAATACTCCCTTCGTAGTGAAGGTCAGCCCCGGTCACTGTAGCGCGGTGTATCTTGCTTTTCAGCATCTTCCTGTCCATCTAGTTTTCCTCTCCTAATATACGGTTGTCGATCAGCCTGGTTTTTCCTATTTTAACGGCAAGAGCCAAAAGTGTCCGTTCGTCGGCCAGTGTGACGTCATCCAGGGTCTCACTGTCGCGAAACTCCACGTAATCTATCACTACAGAAGACTGCGCGGCAAGAATTTCCCCGACCCTGCCCCGCAGCAGACCCACATCCTTCTCGCCGCGCCGGCAGAGTTTCCCGGCTTCATCCAGGGCGCGGCTGAGGCAGAGGGCACTCTCCCTTTCGGGCTGGGACAGGTAGGCATTGCGGGAACTCATGGCAAGACCGTCGGCTTCCCTGACGATCGGCATGCCGACGATATCGACAGCCATATTAAGATCGGCAGCCATTCTGCGGATGACCGCCAGCTGCTGGTAGTCCTTCTTGCCGAAAAGCGCCACATGGGGCATGACGATAGTGAAAAGCTTGCAGACAACGGTCGTCACCCCGCGGAAATGGCCGGGACGGCTCGCCCCGCAGAGGGGAAGGCTCAATCGTTCCACATCCACCCAGGTCTGAAAACCGGTCGGATACATGTCGGAAGCTTTCGGGACGAACAGAATGTCGACGCCCGCATCACCTGCGATCAGAGAGTCCCGTTCGAGATCGCGGGGGTAGGCGTCAAAATCCTCTCCCACCCCGAACTGGGCCGGGTTGACGAAAATACTGGCCACCAGAAGATCGCCCTGCCGGCGACCTTCGCGCATGAGCGAAGCATGGCCCTCATGGAGGTACCCCATGGTCGGGACCAGGGCTATCGTTTTCCCGCCGGCACGGAACTCCGCGGCAAGGGACTGCATTTCTTTTATCGATTCAACAATTTTCATATCAATATCATTTTCTATTGAGCCTCTTCCAAAAGTCCTTCCCCCTCCCTTGACAACCTCCCCCCCACCCTAACCCTCCCCCGCACGGGGGGGGAGGGGACTTTTTGGGAAGATTCATGGAGTATTGCAAGAAGCACTATTCAATCAGGATTTATCGGCCTTTATCCATGGCCAGGTAAAGCCTTTAAGTGTCAACTGAACGAATGCTCTTCCTGCGGGAACTCCCCCCCCTTGACTTCTTCGATATACCTGCTGACCGCGTCAGCCATCACCGCTTTCACGTCCGCATACTTCTTGACGAATTTAGGCGAATATTTCTCGCAGAGGCCGAGGATGTCGTGAATCACCAGCACCTGCCCGTCGCAGTGAGGTCCGGCGCCAATCCCGATCGTCGGGATGGCAAGTTCTGCCGTTATCCGCCGCGCCAGCTTCAGCGGTATCCCCTCGAGCACGACCGAAAAAGCGCCGGCCGACTGGACCGCATGGGCGTCGGCCAGGAGCTGCTCCGCCTGTTCGTCCTTCTTCCCCTGCACCCGATACCCCCCCATCCGGTGAATCGATTGGGGTGTGAGGCCGATATGGGCCATGACCGGGATGTCCATGTCGACAATGGCGCGGATCGTGGGAGCCGCATTTTGTCCGCCTTCCAGCTTGACGGCTGCAGCCCCCCCCTCCTTGACCAATCTGCCTGCATTGAGACGCGCTTCGGTGAGGCTGACCTGATAGGACAGAAAGGGCATGTC
The DNA here is from genome assembly GCA_041481895.1 of Geobacteraceae bacterium. Taxonomy (GTDB): domain Bacteria; phylum Desulfobacterota; class Desulfuromonadia; order Geobacterales; family Geobacteraceae; genus JAMPXD01. The sequence goes on from JBGPCQ010000164.1 coordinate 2,409, forward strand.
AGTTATGACAAACGCCTTGGGCTCGGCGCGCATCACCGCCCTGGTATGGTAAATCATCTCCTCGATAGTTACCGGCAGGGTGTTTTCATGCCCCGCGAAAACCACCCCGACGGAATCCCCCACAAGCAGTATGTCGATTCCGCAGCCGTCTATAATCCTGGCGGTGGGATAATCGTAGCAGGTGAGGACGCTGATCTTCTCCCCATCGGCCTTCATTTTCTGGATATCGAGGATGGATTTTTTCTTGTTCACTGCACTCTCCGTTATTTACGCAACGTCAGCAACGTCAGAATTCAGATGATAACAAGGCGGCGAGGAGAAAGCGACGGAGGCATAGTTTTCCTATGCTGAGGAGCTTTCGACGAGCCAACGAAGTTAGCGCTGAATTATGGCGTTGTGTACAAAAAAACGCCCCCGGCACGGAGGGCGTTTATCTGCGGCAGACGAAAGATGGGTCATCTCCCGTTTAAACCGGCTATTGCCTTCCGTCCCGGTTCGCGTGCGAATCCAGGCGGTATGGATCATTTTGAGAGGCTTTCATGACTCCGCTCATGTAGCGGGACTGTCTCTCACTATTTTTACCGTTTACCATAATCCGGTCAATATTGTCTACACTATTTTTCGGCGCCGGAAGGAGACCGCGAAGGGAAGGCAGACATCGGTGCTATCCGGAAATCTCTTTCATCAGCTCAAGTTCCTTTACCACTTCACTGCTCTCATCCCGCCGCTTTTCCAGGTCGTCGAACATCCCCAGGACCATATTGCCCACTTCGGCAACGGCATTCTTGATCTCGCTGCCGTCTTCGACCTGCCTGCCGGACGCCTGGAACATTTCATGGGTCATATCCTTGATGGTATCCACGGAGCGGACGATGTTCTTGGTCGCTCCGGACTGTTCCTTGGATGCCTTGAAAATCTGCGAGGTCATGGAGCTTACGTCCTCAATGGACATGGTTACCATCTGAACGCCTTTAGACTGTTCTTCGGCAGCGGTCTTGATCTGCTCGGTCATCTCCATGGCCCGACGGGAGCTTTCAGTTATATGCCGGAGAGCCTCCCCGGTCTGCTTCCCCAGGAGCACCCCCTTTTCGACCAGATCCCGGACCGAGGCGACGTTACCGGCGGCGATGCGCGACTCGTTCATGATATCTTCAACGATACCGGTAATTTCACCCGTTGACTGGCCGGTCTGGAGGGAAAGATTCCGGATTTCGTCCGCCACGACACCGAAACTCTTGCCGTATTCCCCCGCCTGCGCAGCAATGATTGAAGCATTGAGAGCCAGAAGGTTCGTACGCTTGGTGATGTCGTTGATCACGTCGACTATGGAATCTATGCGGCTGCTGTTTTCACTCAGCTTCTTGATCCCGCTGTAGGAAAGATCGACCGAATACTGAATCGCGGCCAGGGCGGCAATGGTCTCCTCGACCACAACCCTGCTCTTATCGGCTTCATCGTTTACCTGTCGGGAAACCCCGTGGGAAACAATGGTGTTCTGTTGCACATTCTTCAAGGAACTGTTGATCTGCTCCATGGCGGCAACAGATTTGGCTACCGTATCCGAGAGGCTGTCCAGGTTTCTCGAGACCTCTTCGATCGCCACCGAAATCTCGCTTACCGACGCGCTCGTATCGTCGACCGAAGTCATGACTTTTTCTGATGATGTGGCGATATGGGCGGTATTGTCGGACAGGGATTCCACCGAGTTCTGCAGGCTGAGCAGGTACCGTGAATAGGATTCCCGGTTCTCCAGGAGACCTGAAAAGGTATTTCCCAATTCCATGGTAAGGGTGTCAATAGCATGGAGGAGGTTGGTCTTGGTGATTGCCGACGCAGCCGTATCGGCAAAAAGCCGGACAGTATCGACATCGGTATCGTTCAGGGCCCGGTGGGATAATTTGTTATCGAGCGCAAACAGGCCGAGAGATTCCCCCTTGACCACTATCGGGCAGAGTATGAAACTGCGTGACCGTATGGGGCGTATGGTATTGAACGGGGGCTGTACCTGGAAACTCGCCGGATAGTTGCTGATATCTTCGACGAAATAGTGCTTCATTTCAGAAAAACACTTATAGATCACCCCGCTTCGTTCATCAAGCGGCAGGGTCACCCCTGCCGGATCGAACCCTTCGCTTCCGGTTACGGCGACAAAAAAGAGGTTGGCCCGATTATCGTCGGCCATCAGGATGTTGACCCGTTCATACCCCAGAATATCATGGAGACCTTCTGCGCAGAGCGACAGCACCTCCTGGATATTCAGGGATTTCTGCATCCTGTGGCTGATCTGGTGAAAGTTCTTGACATTATTGTCGAGAACCTTGTAGCGGTTCTCGAAAATTTCCTTCTGGGAAGAAACTTCATGATGGAGAGCATCAAGCTCGGCGGCCCTTTTATGGAGTTCGTCGGTTGCCCTCCCGATGTAAAAACCGAGCAAAGACATGACCAGTGCCGTTCCCACCCCCATGTAACAATAGAGCGCGATATTCTGACTGTTCCTGGTAATGTCGGCAGTTATCTGCCCCCAGAGAGACATCCCGGGTTCGGGAAAACAGATGAGCCGGATCAGTATCCAGGCAATCGGGGCGGATATTCCCAGGACAAATCCCAAAGATGCATAAAGAGTTCTTCTGTTCTTTGTCTTTGTAAAAGATTCGTTCATCGGAGTATCACCCCTTTTCACCGGATAATCATACGTGTAAAGCTTCGCCGCATGTCATGAACTTTCAAAAGGACGCCGGAATCCGCTGCGGAGTTACTATTCCCGTGGATTACGGCATGATGGAGTCTATGACAGAGCCTCGATAAAGTCAATATTAACCTTATCTCCCGAGTTTTATCCCCAATTCTTCGGCACATCTGACCATTTCGCCTGCGGGGTCCACGAGTTTGAGCTTTTTGACTGCGGTTTCAATAGGCACCGACTGAATGGCCCCTCCCTTCAATGAAACCATTCGCCCGTAATCCATCCGCTCTATGAGTTCGAGAGCCTTTATCCCGAACCTGCTGCCGAGGCAGCGGTCGAAAGTTGACGGCGAGCCCCCCCGCTGCAGGTGGCCGAGGACCGTCACCCTGACATCCATATCAAGGCAGCCGGCTATTTTCTTTGCGACATGATCACCAATACCGCCCAGACGTTCAACGGGCCGGGTTTCGTTCGCTCCCTCGACAACAACTCTTTCCCCGTCTGACGGGTACGCCCCTTCGGCCGCAACGATAATGCTGAAGCGTCTCCCCCCATTTCGTCGTGCCTGGACAGCCTCGCATATCTTATCGATGCGGAATGGTATTTCAGGGATCAGAATCACGTCGGCGCCGCCGGCAATGCCCGATTCAAGGGCAATCCAGCCGGCATAACGTCCCATGACCTCCATGATCATGACCCGATGGTGACTCTCGGCCGTGGTATGAAGCTTGTCCAGCGCATCGGTGGCAGTTTCCAGGGCGGTATTGAAGCCGAACGTGACATCGGTTTCCATCAGATCATTATCAATGGTTTTCGGCACACCGATGACATTCACCCCTTTGTGCATCAATTCAAGTGCGATCTTCAAGGAACCTTCCCCTCCGACCACGATTAGCGCTTCCAACCGCATTTCCCGGATATTCTGCACGACCCTGTCGGAAACATCGATACATGTTTGTATCCCGTTTTTGACAACAGGATAGGAAAAGGGATTGCCACGATTGGTCGTGCCGAGAATGGTCCCTCCCCGGGGAAGAATCCCCCGGACGGCCTCCAATGAAAGGGGATTGCACTTTTCGGGCACCAGCAAACCATCGAAGCCGTCCTCGATGCCGATAACTTCCCAGCCATGTTTCAGGATAGCGCCTTTGACCACACCCCTGATAACCGCATTGAGGCCGGGACAGTCACCCCCCCCGGTCAGTATGCCTATTCGCTTTGTCATCGCTCTCTCCGGGATAGTTTTTCAACAGCCTGCTAAACCAGGGTTTCCCGCGCCAGTGCCGCTGCACCGAGAATGCCCGCATCATCGCCAAGCTCTCCCTTTACTATCCTCACCCTCCGTGCAGGAAGAGCAAACGCCCGGTTCCCGATCTCCCGCCGCATCGGGTCGTACAACAGATCGTAACTCTCTGCCATCCCGCCGGCCAGGATGATCGCCTCGAGATTCAAAAGGTTCGCGATGGCTGCTCCGGCAATCCCCAGATAGCGTCCGGCCCTTTCGAACAGGGAACATGCAAGCGGGTCACCCCGGCGCGCGGCCAACGCGATCCCTTC
>JBGPCQ010000165.1:0-6620 GCA_041481895.1 Geobacteraceae bacterium
CCATGGAACTTTCCCCTGGCGATTTCCATCGGGATGGTCTCCGCTGCCCTGGCAGCCGGCAATACGGTCCTCTACAAGCCGTCCAGCCTCGCGGTGGTGAATGGCTGGCAGCTCTGCGCCATTTTCAGGGAGGCGGGGGTCCCGGATGGGGTGCTCAACTTCATCCCGGGCCCCGGGGGCCTGGTTGGCGGCTGGCTGGCGGAACATCCCGCGGTGGATATCATTGCGTTCACCGGGTCCCGGGAGGTGGGGCTCGGACTGATCGAGCGGGCCGCCCGCCCCGTGCCGGGGCAACGGTCCGTCAAGCGGGTAATCGCTGAGATGGGAGGGAAGAACGCCGTCATCGTCGATGCCGATGCAGACCTTGACCAGGCAGTGGCCGGGGTCCTCCAGTCGGCGTTCGGCTACCAGGGGCAAAAATGTTCCGCCTGCTCGCGCGTCATCGTCCTCGCAGGCTGTTATGACCGTTTCCTGGAGCGTCTGGCAGAGGCGGTCACCGGGATCGTGGTCGGCCCGCCGGAAGACCCGGACAGTTTCATGGGACCGCTGATCGATGCCCGCGCCAGGGAAAGGGTCGAGAGGTACATCGCGCTCGGCAGCCGGGAAGGGCGGCTCGTCGCCCAGGCCCCGATTCCGGGTGAGGGGTTCTATGTGCCGCCGACGGTTATCGCCGATCTCCCCTCCGAATCCCTCCTGCTCCGGGAGGAAATTTTCGGCCCGGTGCTGGCGGTTGTCAGGGCGGAGAGCATGGATGAGGCGCTGCGCATCGCCAACGCTTCCGAGTATGCGCTGACCGGCGTGCTCTATTCCCGCAGCCCGGCACGGATCGGGCGCGTTGCCCGTGAATTCGCGGCGGGCAATCTCTACATCAACCGCGGCATTACCGGCGCCGTGGTCGGCCGTCAGCCGTTCGGCGGCTTCAGGCTTTCCGGTATCGGCTCCAAGGCCGGCGGACCCGATTACCTGGCGCAATTCATGGAGCCGCGGGTGGTAACCGAAAACACCATGCGCCGGGGTTTTGCCCCGGACCTGCTGTCGTGATATGGTTTCCATTGTATTTCTTTAACGATTATATTAGGATTGCAGGTAATAGGGCCGCAACCCTTCTTTCCCCCTCCTCCAGGGCACGGAGACTGCCGGCCGCGGGAAACTGTTTGGTCTATACGCTGCATTTCGGAAAGGAACTGTTAAGATGCTGTCATCCGAACAACTGGAAATATATGCGAAAGGGGCCGAGGCGGTCGACACCGGTGATACCCGGTACGGACTGTTCTGTCTGGAGAACCTCTTCAACGCAGCGCCTGAGCCGAAAGTCGCCTCCTATTACGCCGTCTGCCTGGCGAAGGAGCGGAGGGACGTAAAACGGGCGATGGAGCTCTGCGATGCAGCGCTGGAAGAGGATCCCGGCAATCCCGTGCACTACCTCAACCTCGGCAGGATTTACCTGGCCGCCGGCATGAAGCGGGAGGCGATCAAGGCATTCCGGGACGGGCTCCTCCACAGAAAGAGCACCCTGATCTCCAGGGAGTTGGAAAAGCTCGGGTGGCGGGACCCGGCGGTTATGCCGTCACTCGGGAGGGAGCATCTCGTCAACAGGATACTGGGCAAGGTACTCAACATGCTGGGATTGAGGTGATGGCGGGACGTCGGGCTCCGCAGGAAGAGCAGGCTGAGCGGCGGCGGATGATCGTGAAGCGGAGGGGAGAATGATCAGGTATATCGAGGTCAGAAGCAAGGCACGGACGGAGCTTATCGATATAACCGGCGACATCAGGGACGTGCTGAGAAAGGCGAATGTCTCCAGCGGGGTCTGTCACCTGTTCGTGCTGCATACCACCGCCGGTATTACCGTCAACGAGGGGGCCGATCCTGCTGTCCAGCGTGATATCTATACATTCCTGAACAAGCTGGTCCCCACCGACCACTATTTTACCCATGCGGAGGGAAATTCCGACGCGCACATCAAGTCGTCCCTCGTCGGGAACTCCCAAACACTGATCATCGATAACGGCAAGCCGCTCCTCGGCATCTGGCAGGCGGTCTATTTCTGCGAATTCGACGGGCCGCGCCCGAGGAAGATCGCCATCAAGATCATCTCGGATTAGCAGGCTGTTGCAAAACTACTGCGGGACCGGTCTGCTGTGTTGTCGTTCGCTCAAAAACTCAACGTACTTACGAGTACGCCTCGCTTTTTCGCTCACTTACGCCGTGCATCCCGGCCTCTTCAGGCCCTGTGGGTCTTTAGGCCCTGTGGGTCTTCAGGCCCTGTGGGTCCTCATGACGTTTTTCAACAGCCTGTTAAATCGCTCACCACTCACCGCTCATGCAGCCCTTCGCAGAAGCTCCGGAACTGTTCTTCACCCGAGGTTATCCCGGTTATCCTGACCCCCATGCCGCATTTTTTTACCAGGCGGACCATGTTCGGCGGGACCTTCTTGGCCCACATGACCACTCCCGCCATCTTTACCAGGTTGCCGTTCGGCAGGTCCAGCTCAATTTTCAGACGGCTCCCGGGGGGGTATATCAAGGCGGTCCTGATGCAGAGCCCTTGCTGCGAAATGTCCTCGGTAAAAGCAACCCGCCCCGCCGCATCGATGCCGAACTTCATCGTCAACCTCTTGCGGTGTCTCTTCAAATTCCTCAATTCGTTCACATGCCCACCTTGAAAAGGAATACCTGCCGGTTCGAGCTTACTCTATCATTTTATCATTACATGTGAAACATTTTAATGAGAGTGGGAATGGTATCCTCATACGAGCCGGTGGCCGCCGTCGACATGGATGACCGTGCCGGTCGTGTAGCCGTTATCCATCAGGTAGAGGACCGTTTTTGCCACGTCTTCAGGCCGCCCTGCCCGTCCGACGGGAAGTTTTACCCCCAGGGCGGCGAACAGGGCCTCCCGTTGGTCAGCCGGCATCTCCGCATAGGCCGGGGTCATGACGATGCCGGGGGATACTACGTTGACGCGCAGTGGCGCAAGCTCGACCGCCAGGGTCCGGCAGAGCGCCGCGACGGCGCCGTTGACTGCAGCATACGCGACCAGCCCCGGCAGGGGGCGTTCGCTGGCAACCCCGGCGAACATGGTGATGGACCCCCCCGGCCGGATACCCGTGGCGCCGTACCGTGCCGCATGGTACTGTCCCCAGAACTTGCTCTCGAAAACCCCGCGTACGGCGGCAGGATCCATCTCCAGGAAAGAGCCGACGGCGCCGGTGGCGGCCGTGGTCACCAGGTGGTCTATGGCCCCGATCCGGGCGAAGAACGCCTTGACTTCTCCCTCCTGCGTCACATCCAGAGTATGGGCATCCACTTCGCCTTCAATCTCGTCGAGGCTCCTCTGGAGCTTTTCCCGTGAGCGGCCGGCAATCAGCACGTACGCCCCTGCCGCAGCTGCGGCCTTGGCGCTCGCCAGCCCCATGCCGGAGCTGCCTCCGATAATCACGACTCTCTTATCCTTCAACGACATGACTTCCTCCTCTCCTCTGCTGTGCAAGTTGTCGGCTGGAATCCGAAACATCAATTATCCACGATGTACCATAAAGAAAATCGAAAGCCGATTAGTGCTGATCTTCAGTCAGCCCCGAAAACCTTTGTAACCGCGAAGACCGCGAGGGCCGCGAAGAAAACCCGAAACAAAAGGGTTTAATCCCTGAAAAAATCCTTGCCTTTCCCTTGCGTCCTTTGCGTCTTGAGCGACCGAAGGGAGCGGGCGGTTCATGGTCTTGATTCAAGACGTAGATTGTTGAAACCCTTCGTCTCCTTCGTGGACAATTTCCTTTCCCCGGTTAAATCGTATCTTTTTTCCCTTTCTTGTCAATCAACCGGAAAACCGCAGTTTATTGACTCACGTCATAATCTTTCTCCGCCGGTTGCGCTATGCTGAGATCATCAGAAGAAGGGAGGGTGGTATGGAATTCAGCAACGATCTCGGCAACAAGGCAATTCAGGACGTGATGGCGGAATACCCCGGCATCGGCGAGATTCTCAACCGGTACGACATCGGCTGTGTCACCTGCAAGGTGGGGATATGCCTCCTTAAAGACGTGGTCACGATCCACGGCCTCTCCAAAGAAGATGAGGCGAAAATAGAAACGGAAATAAACGACTATCTGGCACTTCATTGAATCGTTGAGTGTTGAGAGTTGAAAGAAAAAACAGATAAAAGGAGAGAAAAAATGGGAAATCTGGCATGTGGCTGCCCCGGCAGCATGGCGCGGGTCATCGAAAGAGAAGAAACCAACAACGAAACGGCAACCGTCAACGCGCCTTCCGAACTGCGCCAGTGGCCGGTCCAGCTACACCTGGTGCCGCCGGCCGCCCCTTACTTTCAAAACGCGGACATCCTCGTTTCCGCCGACTGCGTCGCCTTCGCCATGGGGAGCTTTCACCGGGACCTGCTGAAGGGGAAGGCCATCGCCATTGCCTGCCCGAAGCTGGACGACGCCGGAGCCTACGTCGAGAAGCTGGCGACCATCTTCCGGACCAACGAGGTGAAGAGCGTCACGGTCGCCATCATGGAAGTCCCCTGCTGCCGCGGCCTGGACGTCATGGTCAAGCAGGCGGTGGGGCTGTCGGGCAAGGACATCCCGCTCGAAACCCTGATTATCGGTGTAGACGGTGAACGGAGGAATTGATCATGAAACAGGATATCACGCAGGCGCTGATCGACGAGCATCAGTTGATCCTCAGGATGCTCGCGGTCCTCGAACATAACGCACTCCGCACGGCGCAGCGAGAATACGCCAACTACGGATTCTACCTCGATGCGGTTGATTTTATCCGGAACTATGCCGACCGTTTCCACCACGCCAAGGAGGAGGACATCCTCTTCGAGGCGCTCGTGGCCAACGGCATGCCCAAGGCCAACAGCCCGGTAGCGGCCATGCTCATGGAGCACGACCAGGGGCGGGCATTCGTCCGGGCGATGGAAGAGGCAGCCACCGCGGCCCTGGCCGGTACACCGGGACAGGACGCGATCATAGCGGAGAATGCCCTCGGCTACCTGGAACTCCTCAAGGAGCATATCGGCAAGGAGGACGGCATACTCTATCCCCTGGCCGAACGGCTCATCCCGGAAGGGATGCGCGGCGCCATCGTTGCCGGCTACAAGGCTGCCGAGGAAAAGACCCCGGCGGATTTCGCGGATCGTTATCTGAAAGCCGTGGAACGGTACGAGGCAGAAGTTCTGGATTGCGCCGCGTAAGAAGCTGGAAAAACGGGTTCGTGAACCCCGCCGGGTGAAGATGCCTGGCGGGTATAAAAAATGTTTTGCTTTTCCCGGCAATCCGCTACAATTCACGCCATGAAAATCCTTCTCACCACCCTGCACGCCAGGTACGTCCATTCCTCCCTCGCCCTCCCCTGCCTGGCCGCCGCCTGTACGGGCATCGACGGCATCGCCGCGGTAATCCGCGAATTCACCGTCAACGAACCGCACGACGAGACGCTGCGCCGGATCGTGGCGGAAAGTGCCGACCTGGTGGCCTTTTCCTGCTACATCTGGAATATCAATGAGACCCTGCGGCTCGCCGCCGACCTGAAACAGGTCCTGCCCGGAACATTCATCATCCTCGGCGGTCCCGAGGCGAGCTTCGGAATGTTCGAGATCCTGGAGCGGAACCGGGCGGTGGACTGCATCGTCAGAGGGGAAGGTGAGGAGACCTTCCGGGAATTGATTGCCGCCATGCACCACTACCGCTCAGCTGCTCAACCACTCAACAACTCAATCGCCGGACTCCTCCAGAATGTCGACGGGCTCGCCTTCCGGGCCGGGGAAGAAATCTTCGCCACCCCGGAACGCGCCCCGCTGCCCGACCTGGACGCCATTCCCTCCCCTTTTGCCGCAGGTCTCGTCGACCTGGCAAAGCCGCTGGTCTACGTTGAGACCTCCCGCGGCTGCCCGTTCTCCTGCGCCTTCTGCATGTCGTCACTGGAAAAGGGCGTACGGTCATTCTCGCCGGAGCGGATCAGGGATGACCTGCGGCTTCTCATGGAGAGGGGGGCGCGGACCGTCAAGCTGGTTGACCGGACCTTCAACTTCGACGCCCGGCGCGCCAACGAGATATGGGACTTCATTCTCCGCACCAACCGGGGGAGCAGTTTCCACTTCGAGATCGCTGCCGACCTCCTGACGGAAGACAACTTCCGCCTGCTGGAAAAGGTCCCCCCCGGCCTGTTCCGCTTCGAGATCGGCGTCCAGTCGGAGAAAGAAGAGACCCTGGCGCGGGTCGGCAGACATTCCGACCTGGAGAAACTCTCTGCCAACGTCCGGCGGCTCGTCGCACGCACCGGGGTGATTGTCCACCTCGACCTGGTGGCGGGGCTCCCCCACGAGGACTACGAGGGGTTTCTCGGTTCGCTGCAAAAGGTTTTCGACCTCCTGTCAATAAACAATCCGTATTTTTTCGACTGCCCAGGCGGTGAGGAGGAAGCGACGGAGGCGTACGAACCGGTACGTCGAGGAGCTTCCGACGAAACCAACGCCGGCAGACGGAAAAAGACGGATTGTTTCATACAGGTGGAGCCGCTCAAGGTGCTCAAGGGCTCCCCCATGCGCCGCATCGCCCTCGATGAGGGGTACCGTTTTTCCGCTACCCCGCCCTACAAAATCCTCCAGACTC
>JBGPCQ010000166.1:0-6607 GCA_041481895.1 Geobacteraceae bacterium
AGCGCTGGAGGGTTTTAAGATGCTTACCCAGGAGGAGGGCATCCTCCCTGCCCTGGAATCGTCCCATGCTATTGCCTATGTGGCAAAACTGGCGCCAATCCTCGAAAAAGACAAGACCATCGTGGTCTGTCTCTCCGGCCGGGGCGACAAGGATATCCATACTGTGGCAGATGCAATGGGGGTGAAGCTGCACTAGCGACATCGGGAGCTCTGACGGCATTTGAAGCTGTTAGAAGAGCCTAACATACTGAAATGTTTGGGATAAGTTAATATTTGTTTGACAGCGCGACAATAGTAGTGTATATAGTTAACACATGTGCACGATAGTGCGGAAAGTAGAAAGGGCTCCAGTGGAGCCTTTTGGCGTTTAGACTCTCTCATCGAGATACATCCGGGGAATTTGCCGGTTGTCTCATCACAATATGCCATGGAGAAGCCGCATCCCTCAAAGGGGGTGTCGTAGGCTTCTACATCAAAGGAAAGGAGGTTCTGGCCGGAAATTTTTACTGGGAATACCAAGGGTCCTGAGGACCGTCCGGCAAAGCCGATACAACCGACAAAAAAACACTTATGAGAAAAACCTTAATTATCATGACAGCCGTTTTACTGCTTGGGGTATCATGTGACAAGTCCCACATTCAACAGGCACAGACTTTGGTGATCGCCGGCGATTCGGAGCTCGATAAAGAGATTCGCCGGGTAATGGAGAAAGGAATCAATCTGGAGGAGAGAAAAGGGCAGGTTCAGGCTATCGCCACCTCCTTTTCCCTGCGAACTGACACGAAGCGCGCCCGCTGGCTGGCAGCGCTCTGCTATCTGAAAACCCTCGGCACCCCCTTCATGCCGATGGATCTGGCCGAGATAGCGCTTGCGGAGACAGGCGGTCACGGCTTGACTGCCGGTGCCGTATCGAAAAAAGGGGCCGTCGGAGTCTGGCAGTTGATGCCCCGCAGGGCAATGAGCCACGGTTATTCGCCGGAAGATATGGTGAATGATGAAAAATGCGCCGAGGCGGCGGTGCGGGAACTGGCGAGCAAGCTCGAGATGGCGCGAGGGGACCTGGTAAGGGCCAAGAAGTTTTACTGCGGGACGGGCCCTGACGCAGACGCCTATGAAGTAAAGAGGCGGAGCTTCAGAAAAGAGATACTGCAGTTCATGGCCGACGCTAAACCTTCAGCATCTGAAGCGGGGCGTCAGAAAATAGTACAGGCCCTGTAACAGCGAAGTTGAGAGTTGAGCGGACAGAAGTTCCAACACATTGAGATCTGGCAGGCGGTCCCTGATTCGGGCCGCCTGTTTTTTTTGTTTATTAACCTGCGGCTGCAAAAAAGCCCCGCCATTTTCGAGCGGGGCTTTTTTTTACAGCGTGTCCAGCCTGAATACTACGGCCTGTTTCCCGTTCCGTTGGTAAGCCATACGATGGCCGCCGCCCTGATATTCAGAGAATTCGTGCCGGTAAAGTCAAGCGGAACTCCATCCTTGGTGGCAACCAGGGCTGAGAAGGTCGGCACGAGTGAAATATTATTAATGATATCTGCAATAGTCAGCCCGGGCGGAAGAGAATTGCTGCCCGTGGTGATCCAGAGGATGGAGTCATGCAGCAACCGCTTGGCATAGGTGCTGTTGTGAGCAAATCCGCCCGGGTCATGCACCAGCAGGTTGAAGTTGAAGGCCGAGCCCATGGTGTTGGCGCCGGTTCCTGCCCCGAATCCGCCGGTTGTCCCTCCATTTTTGCTTGTTTGCCAGTTTGTGTTGGTAAAGTAGGGATTGGCGCTCTGGAATTTGAAACCGCGCTTTCTGAGAGCAGCTGCGAGGACCGTCAATGCATCATTGTAGCCGGTTTTTTGAGTTTCGAGCTTTGCTTCAGTGGAAACTGTGTTCGGGATCGGCGTCGGGATGCCGAAGCCGGCAGGATTGATATGGCAGCCAACGCAGTCCACCCCGATGCCGCTGGTCAGCTCGGGCTTGAATTTGTGCGATGGATTGTTCTGACTGTCAATGGTCCTTTGCATGTGACAACTTACACAAGGGCCCATTCCTGCGGTCTTGAGCGTCACGCCAATGTTCTTGTGGGCATAGAAGTTCGGATCATTGTAGTTCAAAGACGGGAGCTCATAGCCGCTGATGCCGAATATGGTAGCCCCGGCGGTCAGGTAGTGGGAATTGACAAAACTCTGTGTCGAATAGTTGACAAAGCTTGCTCCGCTGCCCGGGAGCGCAGCAATTGCGGCGAGCGTGAGGCCGCTTTCCCTGCCGGTATGGCAGCACATGCAGATGTTCGATTTGCCCACGTTGGGGAAGGTGTGATTGACGAGGAGCTTTTTGGTGTTTTTCGAAGAGTAGTTATAGTAGGAAGTAATAGCCCCGAGGGCGCGCTGGCTTGTGAAATTGGAGGACTTGTCATGACAGGCATTGCACTGGAGGACTTCCTTGGTCTTGTCGCTGGCAACACCCCAGGCATGAACGTCGGTGAAGCCCGATGTGACGTAATTAATATAACCGGTTGTGGTATGGCAACGGACGCAGTCGGTCGCCGCACTGGTCGCCGGGACGGCGCCCGAGGTGCCGCGGGTTTTGAAGTCGTAGTGTCTCCAGCCTTCTGCAAGGACGTTGCCGTGACCGCTGGACGCCCATTCGAGATTTCTCAGTATATGTCCGGTCGGGTTATGGGGATTATGGCAATTCCGGCATTTGCCGACTCCTTTGGACGTGACGAAGGATGCCGGGTAACCGTTGCGTTTCAGGCCGGTTGTTTCGATTTCGCGCGGACTGGTTATATTATTGAAATGCGGGGAGCCAAGCGGCTTGATCTTGGCGGCGGGACCGTGGCAAATATTACATTGCAGCGTTGCGTCAGGATTGAGGAACTGGCCTACAAGCGGAGAAGAGCCGCCATGACATCCTCCGCAGCTGTTCGGATGATTATGGGCCGGACCGTGACAATTCTGGCAACCGGCGCCGGCACCCGATTTGTTGCTGGCGTTTCCCGTATTGTGGGCGGAATTAAGCCAGTCCGCGGTTATTGAGTGTCCTGTTATGGGGTCGACAGCGGGTGCAGCGGGGTCGGCGCCGGAATGACATGAGATGCATTTCTGTGAATCGGCAAGCGTCGATGCGGGGCCGCTTGCGCCACCGCCACTGCCGCATCCTCCGAAAACTACTATCTGAAGAAAGAGCAGAATGAGCGCCAGGATGTTATTGATTTTCATTAACAGGGACCTCCTCTGAATTTCATAATCGTTGCCCAGAGTTCCATCCGGTGTCTTAAGAAGCATTACTGGTCCGGTATAACGGGCGTTTTCAGTGTAAGCATTCTTGATTGGCGACTATCACCAGTTGTTGAGGGTTGAACCTTAACCCGGTTCATCCATCTCACCGGGCAGGTTGCCGGCCTTTGGATTCAGCCGAACCCGGGCCAGACAGGTTATCATTTTATAGCATCTTTTATGCTAAAAGAGTAGTAAAAGTTAAAATAATTTGAAAACCGGTTGCACAACTCATCTGCCGGTTGCGCATTTCATATAATGGCGTTAACTGTTAAGTTGACTTAATTTTTCCAATGTTGTATTACTATTTTCATTTATTCTGGTGCAGAGACCGAACCGGATTGTCTTCTGCCCTCCTGAAAACAGTTGCATTTCAGGGATCGGCTTTTTCTGGCACAGGTTCTGTTTTAACGATTGTTTTGCGTAATCTTGTGATTCAATAATTTGGGGGGGGATTTATGAACTACCGGGTTATAACTGTTGTGTTACTTTTTCTTGCATTCGCGCTGCCTCTCGTATGTGCGCAGAAGGCCCACGCCATAGCGGCTTTTACCCGCCAGCACAAGACCGAATGCAGTACCTGCCATACTCTCTATCCTGAACTGAATGAATACGGCCAGGCATTCCTGAAGAATGGCTACGTCTATTCAGAGAAGCGGAAGGGCGATAAAGGCGCCGATAAAACAGCTGCAGCCGGTAAGGGTGAAGCCGGCCAGGCTGATGCCGGGAAGAGCGACAAAAATGAGGGAATCCGTCTGTCCGGCATCCCCGAATTGCTTCCTCTGTCGATTACCGCCAATCAGAGCATAGTGTATAATGACAAAGCGTTCGACGGCGATAAATGGGATTTTTCCACCCGTTCCGTGGTGCTGCAGGCAGGCGGCGCTTTTCGTGAACTAGCCGGGTTCTATGCGACCTTCGACCTTTTTACCCATTCCTCCAACAGCCTGCTGAATGACAGCAACAAGCTGGACGAGCTGTTCATGGTGTGGCGACACCTCTTCGGCACCCCGGTCAATATAAAGTTCGGTAAATTCGAGCCCCGGCTCAGCCTCTGGAAAAAAAGCGACAAGATTATTGTCACCTCGTTTGCCACGTCCGCTTTTAAAGCCGGAAGCTCTCCCTTCAGCATGGAGACCACCCAGGATGCCCTGGAAGCCAACGCCGTTGTCGGGCGCCGACTGTTCCTCGCAGGTGGGGTAGTGGACGGTAAAGGCCGGAATAACGTGGACGCTTACGGCCATGTCTCAGTCAAGTTCGGTGGAACCGATTTCCTCGGCAATGAGCCGGAACTGGACTTCGACCGTGAAAGCATCTGGGATTATCTCGCACTGACGCTTGCGGCGTACGGCTATTCCGGGCGCAACTCCGACCCTTTTGTGACTTCCATCAGGAATAACTTCTACCGTGTCGGTGGAGATGTGGATCTCCTCTACAAAAGGCTGCGCTTGCGCGGCAGTGTGGTAACCGGCAGGGACACCAATCCGGATTTCGTGCCGGTAACAGAGCATGCCAAACCGCTGGTCTTCGCTTCAGAGCTCGAATACCTGTTCGGTTCGCCGGTGAATTTTGCCGGCATATTCCGTTATGAATACGAGGATACCGGTACGGGCAAAGTTCGGCGCTACATCCCGGCGGTTGCCTACATACCCCTGCAGAATGTCAAGCTGGTCCTTCAGTACAATTACGAGAATACTTCTTTCATAAATAACAAGATTGCGTTACTTGATGTTTCATTCAGTTTCTGATCATCCGGAGGTCGCGCTCCGGGATTCAAGGAGGATGTGCATGAAAACCTTTATATGTGTCATGGCAGCTGTGGTGTTGTTCAGTACTTCCTGTTTTGCCGGAGTAAAGACAACCGGCAGGGGGGACACTTTGAACTTCGATGCTGCCGCTATTCCGTCGAGCATGAGGGCCAGTTTTGACGTTATGAGAATCAGGTGCATCAAATGCCACACCATGGAAAGGACGGTTGTAGCGATAACAACCGGTGTCGCACCTATTACCGGACAGCCCTTCGACCGCGCTGCGACGCGGGCATACGGGATCAAGATGCTGCGCAAGCCTGATTCTAATATGAACAAGCAGGAAGTAAAGGTTTGCGTTGATCTTATGAATTATCTGCTTGATGAAGCGTCCAGATAGGTTACCTGCAGATCCGTTCAGCATGCTGCCAAGCGATACAGGTGCCGTGAAACGGCTTGGTTTATCCATTGTTGCAATGGATTGCATTGACAGTTGTTTAAATTTATGCAAGTTTTATCCGGATTGTTCCGATGGGCAGAATCTTTCGCGGTCGGTCCGGACATGGGAACAAGAAGCTGACCAGACGAATAAACAGAGGATCCGCAATGAAAAACTTGAAGCTTGGACATAGGCTTATCGGTCTTTTCATGTTCATGGCTCTTTTAGTCGCCTTGACCGGTGGTTTCGGAGCGTGGAGTATCTATAAGGTCGGCGACCGGATTCAAAACATGCTGTCAAACCTTGCCAATCAACAGAAACTGGTTCTTCTCATGGAGTTGTCCCAGAAAGACTGTCAGATCAATGTGCTGAAGACAGCTATGATCCGCACTGAGATGGAGAAGTTCGAGGAATCTTCCGAAGACTACCGCATGAAGAAGGATCTCTTCAGAAGCCAGTGTGATACCCTTCTGAAAGGCAATCCGAAACTTGGTATAAAACCGGCCCTGAAGGATGGGGCCATTGAAAAAAAACTTAAGGCTGCATTGGATGTTTGGGAAAAATACGAGACTGCTGCTGAAGAACTTATAGCACACAAGGAGAAGTTGTTAAAGGGAGCCAAACCGGGGTCCGCCAATCTTGCCATGTCTGACGATAAGCTCCATCAGGAGCTGGCCGATCTTACCGAAGCCAATGAAAAGGCCAAGACAGCTGTCGATGACCTGCTCGTAACGGTTAACAACCTTATGACCGAGATGAACAAGGAGGTTGTTACTATCCAGCGTTCGGCATTTGCGGCTTTTGTCTTCGTGATCATAGCGGCGATAATACTTGCGGCAGTGCTTGGTTTATTTACGACCAGGAACATTCTCAGACGAATCGATAAAATGGTCCATGCCCTGAACAGGGGTGCGGAAGGGGATTTGTCGGTCCGTGTCGAGATGGATTCCTCGGATGAACTCGGCAAACTGGGCGATGATTTTAACAAGATGCTCGGCAAGCTTTCTGAAATGACGGGTAAGGTTAATACCTCCACAACAGAACTTGGTCATGTTACCGACAATATTTCCGATGCCACAAAACAGGTGGTCAATGGCGCCCATATCCAGGCTGATGGCATCAGCAACACGTCATCGGCAATGACGCAGATAAAC
>JBGPCQ010000167.1:0-6593 GCA_041481895.1 Geobacteraceae bacterium
CATGGTCAAGGGGATGAACGAAGGCTCCCATTACGATATCAATTCATGCGGCAAATGCCATTCGGTCGGGTACGCCCAGTACTCCAGCGCCGTCAAGGCCGGCGGCTTCAAGGAGACGATTAACGCTTCCAAGTTCACCAATGCCTCCTTCCTGCAACATTTTGGACCGTTAAGTGACGGCAAGTTCTTCAAGGGCTTTCCTCAGGTGCTGCGCGTCTCCGAAATACAGTGCGAGACCTGCCATGGCCCGAACGGCGGCGCCCATGCGATCGGCACCCCGGACTCCATTTCATCACGTTTCAGCGTTGCCTCGGACGTCTGCGGCGTCTGCCACGGCGAGCCGCTGCGCCATGGACGCTTCCAGGAATGGCGCGAGAGCGGCCACGGCGACTTCAAAACCGCCATGGGCGAAGGGGTCTCCGGCGTTACTGTTGCAACTCCAACGGGTACCGGCCCCAACGTCAACTGCGCCGGCTGCCATTCCGGCCAGGGGTTCCCGCTTTTGCTCGCCCAACTCCAGGGGGGGAATCCTCTCCGGACGCTCACTCCCGCGAATGTTGCCGCTCTTGGCTTCCTGCGGACCGACAACGTCCAGCCGCAGACATGCGCCACCTGCCACCCGGTGCATAACCCCGGCAAACAGCCCGGCCTGGTGGGCAACATCGTCATCCTGCGGGGTGACTACCAGTCGGGCGGCGCCTTCGACGGCACCACCCCGCTCCTTCCGGCAGGCTTCCAGGCAAACGGCGTCGGCAAGGGAGCTCTCTGCATCACCTGCCACAACTCCCGCAACGGCGGCGTAGGCGCCTTCCCCAACGGCACAGCCACTCCGCATCAAGACGGCGACCTCAACTTCGGCGCTCTCACCGCGTATAGCGGTCCGCACGAGGCGTGCCAGGGGGACGTGCTGATGGGGCGCAACTCCTATTACTTCTCCAGCTCCGTCGTCGGCGAAGACCTGAACCTCCCCAACTTCGTCAAAGTTCCGCAGCTCGGTGAACGCTCCAGGCACTCCTTCCTGGCCGATGCCTGCGTCACCTGCCATCTGGAGAAGTCTCCCACCGATCCGGCGCTCGGCTATCCTCCGGGCCTTGCCGGGGCAGGGACCAACCATACCTTTAACATCGTCACCGACAAGACCAGGCCGGCGGCGGACCAGATCAACGCTCTCTGCAGCCTGTGCCACGGCGCTTTCGACGGCACCGGTGTTCAGAAGTCATTCGATGTGGCCTATAATGAACTGCTCAAGGCCGCCGCGAATGCGGTCCTGAAGATTAAATTCGGCACAGTAGGAGTCGGGACCAATATTCCCAATGCTCCCGCCGGCACCAGGCTGGTCTTCATCCCGGGGCGCACCCCGCAGGTGAGCGTCAGCGTCGATGGCGGGCTTACCTTCGGCGCCGCAACAAGCGTGAGCACGTATCTCACCGCCGCTCCGGCAGCCGTTGGGACAGCGAACACCGGTCCGATCGTCGGCGGCTTCCAGAGGGACCTGGCAAAGGCAAACTGGAATATCAGCCTGATAGCGCCGAAGTATAATGCCACGTTCGGCGGCCTTTCCTATGACGACGGAACAAACATTCTCAGCAACCTGGCTGTTCCGACTTCAACTGTAGGCGTGGCCGGCGACCAGAGCAAGGGGGTCCATAATCCATCGTTTACCTTCAATGTGATCAATGTGACGTCAACCAGGCTGAACGCACTTTAGTCCGTGCTGTCGTTCAATCGGCGGGTCCTCCGGGACCCGCCGCATTTTATCCTCTGATCAATTACGCTTTAAGGACGTTCGCATGGTCATGCTGAAACTGCTTTTCACCGGCCTCTTCGTGGCAACACTATTCTTTGCGGGATGCAATGGAAAACCTCAGCAATCTCAGACCGGACAGGGTTCCAAGGTGCTGGCCAGGGTCAACGGAACTCCCCTGACCCCGGGAGATGTCGCGTTCCGCCTGGAACTGGCTCACGGCAACAAGCCCCAATACGGGGATAAATCCATCGACGATATCATCAACCAGGAGTTACTCTACCAACAGGGCCTGAAACTCGGACTGGACAAGGACCCTTCATACATCAGAAAGTTCGGAAAGCCCGACGGAGCACCTTCCGGCGCCAGAAGACTGGAGATGGCACGCCGGGTTTTCAATACGCAAATCGCGTCGCATATCGACGTGAGCTATCTGGACGGCAAGGAGTATTACGACAAGCATGAAGAGAGGATATCCACCGAACTTCATCTGCACATGATAAAAGCCGACAAGAGGGCGGATGCCGAGGAGGCGCTGAAGAAGATTCGAAGCGGCGCAGCCTTTGAATCGGCCGCCCAGTCGATGATGGGAAGCGTCCTTGTCAACGGGCGCAAGCCATGGGACCTGGGTTTTGTCAAATGGGAGAATATTCCCGTCGATTTCGAAGAACAGATTTACGCATTGAAGCCTGGCGAGGTGAGCAATATCCTGGGTTCGCAGCCGACAGGGTTTCAGATCGTCAAGATGATTGAAAGCCGAAAAGCCCCTAAGACGAATTATCCAGGCATCTCAGCGATCGTTATGAACCACCTCCGCGACATGAAACTGCTGACGGCTTACAATACGTACGTAGAAAATCTGAGAAAAAATGCAAAAATTGAGAAATTCTAGGAAGGAGGGAATGTCTTGAAAAGCCATCATACGAGGAAGTTACGATGCGCGCTACCCTTTGCTCTGCGTATGGTCGGGGGGATCGCGGCCGTCTGCTCGCTGTTGGCCGGCGCGCCGGCCATAACGCATGCCGCCTCCCTTTCAGGGGAATCGGACACTATTTTCCGGATGGGACTGTCAACTTCGGAAAAGCGAAACCTCTATCCGGCCTACGAGTACCTGCGGCTTTCTCTGACGGACATCGATGACAAAGGCGCCGTTTCATTCTATTTCGGCGGGTGGGGACGTGTGGATCTTGCCGACAGGAGTACCGACAAATATGCGGACGGCGACCTCCAGTATGGGTACCTCAGTTACCGGGGGAAACAGAATAATCTGCTGATCAACCTGGGGCGTCAGTTCGTTACTGAAGGTGTGGCGGCCGAAAGATTCGATGGCGTTTATCTGCGTAATGATTTCGCCGCAGGCTTTGGTGGAGCTCTATTTGCCGGTGCGGCCGTTGAAACCGAGCCGAACTTCAAGGGGGAGTCCTTCGTCTACGGCGGCCGGATTACTCACAGCATGCCCAAGTATTACTCAATCGGTCTCAGCGCCGTGAAGACCGACAACAGTAACGGCACTTCCAGGGAGGTGGAAGGGGTCGATCTCTGGCTCCATCCCCTCAAGCAGATCGAGGCCGTGGGAAGGTCATCCTATAACTCGACCACATCGGGATGGATGGAGCATGCCTACACGATAACCTACGCTCCCCTCGATAGCCTGCGGATCAATGCCGATCTCTCCAACATCAATTACAAAGACTATTTTTTCCATATGACCACCAGTGCCCTCAGCCTTACCAACGGGATACTCAATCCCAACGAGAAGGTCCTTGCTCTCGGCGGGAGCATTGCGTACACACCAATCAAGAGTCTCACCATTGCCGCCGACTACAAGAACTACGACTATGAAATCTCAAGAAACGCCACCAAGTATGGCGGAAAGGCCACGTTCTCGCTTCCAGCCTCCTTTGTGGCCGGCTTCGCGATACACCGGATGGACGGGCAACAGGACAGGCTGAGGTATAGCGAGTATCGTGCGTTTGCATCGAAAAAAATCGACAAGCTTGATCTCACGGCCGACTTCTTCGACGTGAATTATGACAAAAGCATCAATGGCATAAAGAACACGTATTCCATCTCCGGGGCCGCGTCGTACAGACTTACCGAGAATTTCAAAATCTCCGCAAATGTCGATTACTCGAAAAATCCCAATTTTGACAATGAAGTGAAGGGATTCGTCAAAATTACCTATGCCTTTAATATGAAGTCCGGTGCTGAAAAGGGGGCGAAGAGTGAAAAATACTAAAATCCTCATGATAATAATGGTCCCGTTGTTTGCATGTTTGCTCTACGCCTGCGCCAATACCAACAGCATGTACAAGGCACATCCCAGCGAGGTGCAGGGGCTTCCTGACTGCACGGAGTGCCATACCGACAACTGGGCAGCGCTTAATCACAAGGCGGTCGGTTTTTACGAAAAACACAGGTACTATGCCGAGCAACAGAAGTTTGCCTGCTCTGTCTGTCATGAAGAATCCTTCTGTGCCGATTGCCACGCCCACAAGGAAGAAATCAAGCCGAGCGACAAGTATAAGGATTCCCCGGAACGGGCGCTGCCTCACCGTGGCGACTACCTCAATCAGCACAAGATTGACGGCAGGATTGATCCTGTCTCGTGTGCGAAGTGCCACGGCAGAACGAACAACGAGAGGTGCAAAGAATGTCACAGATAAAAAAAACGTCTCTTGCGCTTGGAATGCTGCTGTTAATGACTGTTCTTATCCTTCCCGGATGTGGGGATAGAAATTCGCAGTCCAACTTTGATGCCCAGAGCGGCCAGCACACTGCCGGATGGCTGCCGGCAGGCCATAAGGTGGCTGCAGAGATCAACATTCTGGCGTGTACGGATTGCCATGGGGATGATTTTAAGGGGGGCATATCTAAGGTCGCCTGTACCCGGTGCCACCTGGGCAACCAGCGGGAGGTTCACCCCCTGCAGTGGGGGCAATTTGCCTACGCCCTGCACGGGAGCTTTGTCGATCTTAATGGCACGACCTCTTGTGCCAATGTGGTATGCCACGGGACCAACCTCGATGGTGTCGGCGGGTCCGGTCCGTCATGCACGAGTTGCCATCTGGGCGGCACCACCTCGGCGCATCCCCTGCCGTGGAACGTCGATATAACTCTTCATGCCGGTTTTGTGGGGCAGAACGGCACCTCTGCCTGCCGTAACGCCGTCTGCCACGGGGCGAACCTGCAGGGGGTCTTCCTGAGCGGACCAAGTTGCAACGTCTGCCATAATTTTGTCTTGCCATAATTTCCCGAGCCGCTTGCAACGAAAAGCCCCGGAATGCTCCGGGGCTTTTTTTGTGCCCGGCGCGAGCCGCTGTTTTTTTTAAAGTGTGAACGGATAGGCGGGGAAAATCAGAAAATGCGAGGCGTTGCAGGTGCCTTACTTCTCTCCCACATAGACGGTGGCGATGCCGCCGGTCTGGTCGAAGAGCCGTAAGTTTCTGAAGCCGGCTTGGAGCATCAAGGCTTTAAACTCCTCACGGGAAGGGAATTCTAGCACCGACTCGGGGAGGTATCGGTAGGCGCTCTGTTTGGAGAAGAGACCACCGATGGCCGGCAGGACCTTGAGGAAATAGAAGAGATAGATCGCCCGGAAAAGCGGTGAGGTTGGGGTGGAGAATTCCAGAATTATCGCCCGTCCTCCGGGATAGAGGACTCGGTTCATCTCTTTGAGTCCCTGGAGTCGGTCCACAACATTCCTGATGCCGAAGGCGATAGTAATGGCGTCAAACTGCGCATCGGGGAAAGGTAATGCTTCACAGGGGGCTATTTCGAAGGTTATCCGTCCGGCGTAGGGGGAAGCAGCCACCTTTTGCCTGCCAATCTCAACCATTTCTCGGCTGACGTCGGCGCCGACAATCATGATGTCCGAAGATGTCTGTCGGGCTACCTCCAGGGCGATGTCTCCCGTCCCGGTGGCAATGTCGAGGACCCGGCCATCGGTGGGTGCCTGGATCTGACTCACTGCAAAGCGCCTCCAGCGGCGGTCGATCCCGAGGCTCAAGAGTCGATTGAGGAAGTCGTAGCGCGGGGCGATAGTGTCAAACATCTCACGGATACGCTCCCCCTTCTCTGACAGTTTATACATAATTTACTCTACCTTTTTTATGCCAAAAATGTTATTAGTACACTATTTATCGGTGCGCAACCGGACAGTAAAAATAAATTTTTAACATACTACTGGTTGGCTTGCCAGTAAAATTTTCTGTGGCGGCAGCCAATTAACAGATGATTGGCGAAGTCGGGAATGTTCTCTCCCCTTTTTCCGCTGCACCATGAAACAAGATCTGACAACCGAGGAGTTGGCCGTTGTTCCCCTATTTTCGTCCTCAGGACATCGTGGACATCATCATAATGAGTTTTCTTGTCTATCAGCTTTACCGCTGGTTCAAGAATACCAAGGCACTCCAGATAGTAATCGGACTCGGGTTTCTGGTTATCCTCTATTTCGTGACCAAGAACCTTGACCTTTATATGACGAGCTGGATACTCCAGGAGCTCGGCACCGTCCTGTTCATCTTGATAATTGTTATTTTCCAGACCGAGATTCGCCAGGCGCTCTACCGCTTCAGTCCACTGCGGAACCTGTTCGGCCGCCAGGCAAGCGGTTTGCGGCTCGATCTCATGGAATTGTCGAGAACCATTTTTGCCCTTGCTGCAGGGAAAACCGGAGCGTTAATCGTATTCCAGCGCAAGGAGCCTCTCGATGAATACCTTTTGCATGGGGTCCCTCTCGACAGCCTGGTAAGCTCCCAACTCCTGGCAAGCATTTTCAGGGACGGAACCCCATTGCATGATGGCGCCGTCGTCATCAGGGATGGCAGGATTACCCAGGCATCGTGCC
>JBGPCQ010000168.1:0-6541 GCA_041481895.1 Geobacteraceae bacterium
CGACATCGCCGAAAAGGTCCGGGCGGCCGGCATCGGCAAGCAGGCCGTGATCATTGTCGGTGACGTGCTGAAGGCGCGGCAGGAAGGGTTGAAGGCGCGGTCGCTGCTCTATGACAAGGATTTTTCCCATGAATACCGGAAGGGGATAGTGACATAAGTGCACTTTCTTTTAACAGGGATATTCAGGATAATCAGGATAACAACAGAAGCGTTACCACCGTAAACCATCCTGCTTGGGGACTAGAAAATCTGACGTTTACTATACATTATTCGGATTTTAAGAAATTTATTGTTTTTTGTTATTAAAATCCTGAATATCCTGAATATCCCTGTTAATTCTGGTTTTCCGGTTTCTTTGTGCCTCCGCGGTGAACAGTTCATGAAGATAGCCATTATCGCCATCACCCGCAACGGCGCCCGGCTCGGAGCCAGGCTCAGGTCCGGTCTCGGCAACGCCGAACTCCACGTGCTGCAGAAGTACCGTGGCGAGGCGGGGAAGAATTCCCTTCCCTTCACCGGCGAGCTGCACGAGTTGGTGCAGCGGCTTTGGCCCGAATCGGAAGGCTTCATTTTTATCATGGCGACGGGGATCGTCGTACGCGTGATCGCACACCTCCTTGCAGGGAAGGAGATCGACCCGGCGGTGGTGGTGATGGACGATGCCGGTAAATTCGCCATCTCGCTCTTGTCGGGGCACCTTGGGGGGGCCAACGAGCTCGCCTCCCGCTGCGCCTTTCTCACCGGGGCGCGCGAGGTGATCACCACCGCGACCGATGCCAACGAACTCCCCTCCTTCGACATGCTGGCAAAGGACCATGGCTGGGAGATCGAGGACCTTGCGCGCGTCAAACTGCTGAACAGTCTGCTGCTTGATGATGAAGAAATCGCCGTGACGGACTCTACCGGTCTCGTCCGGCCATATTTCCACGGCCGCGGCCGACTGGTCTTTTATGACACCTTCGTGGCGGCGCTCCGGAGCAGCGCCAAAGGACTCCTTATCGTCGCCAACAGCATCGTCCCCCCGCAAATCCAGTCGGAACGGCTCCTCGTCCTCCGGCCGAAGAACCTGGTCCTCGGCATCGGCTGCAACAGCGGGACGGAAGCAGCCGAAATAGAGGAGGTGGTGGCGGCCAGCCTGAAACGGCTCTTCCTTTCGCTCAGGAGCGTCCGGTGCATCGCCACTGCCGCTGCCAAACGGGATGAGGCCGGGCTGCGTGCCTTTGCGGAAAAATACGCCCTTCCCTTCTTTACGTACGAGAGCGCCGAACTCAACGAAGTTGAGGCCCCATCGCCTCCGTCGGCCCATGCCCTGGAGGCAATCGGAGCAATTGGCGTGGCGGAACCGGCGGCCATTCTTGCCGCTGGAGGAGGAAGGCTGCTCCTGAAAAAAGTGAAGAGCGGCAACGTGACGCTGGCGATAGCGGAAACTGCCTGAAAACCAAGAGGTTGTAATGAGTAAACTGTTCGTCGTCGGGATCGGTCCCGGCGACCTGAAACATATGACCTTCGAGGCGCGGGAGGCGCTGGAGTCTGCCGAGGTGGTAGTCGGCTACACAACCTACCTCGATTACATCGAACCGCTCCTGGCGGGTAAGGAAGTCGTCTCCACCGGAATGACGAAAGAGGTGGAACGGTGCCGGGAGGCGCTCCGTATTGCCGCTTCAGGCAAGGCAGTGGCGCTCGTCTCCGGCGGTGATGCCGGCATCTACGGCATGGCCGGGCTGGTGCTGGAACTGGTGGAAACCGGCGAATCCGGTTCTCCCGAAATCGTCGTTATTCCCGGTGTATCGGCGCTGCAGGCTGCTGCAGCTGTCCTCGGCGCGCCGCTCATGCACGACTTTGCCGTCATCTCCCTCTCCGATCTCCTGACCCCGTGGGAAGCCATCGAGAAACGCCTCGCAGCGGCCTCGGCCGCCGATTTCGTGATAGCCATCTATAACCCCAAAAGCAGAGGGAGGGTGCGGCAGATCGAGCGGGCGCAGGAACTGATCCTGGCGGCACGTCCCGGGGAGACCCCGGTCGGAATCGTCAGAAATGCCTGCCGGGACGGGGAGGAGCGGGTCGTAACCACCCTGGCCGGGATGCTCGACCACCCTATGGACATGTTTTCGCTGGTCATCATCGGCAACTCCGCCACTTTTGTGGACAAGGCGGGGCGAATGGTAACGCCGCGCGGGTATGAAAGCAAGTTTCGAGTTTCGAGTTCGGATTTCCGGATTGATGCTGCAACACCACAGGCTCCTGATGACAACGGCTTAACTCAAAACTCGAAACTCAAAACTCAAAACTGTAAAGCCCTGATGTTCTGCGGCACCGGCTCGGACGTGGGTAAATCGGTCCTGACCGCGGGCTTCTGCCGGATCCTCAGAAACCGGGGAGTGCGGGTCGCCCCCTTCAAGTCCCAGAACATGGCCCTCAACTCCGCCGTCACCCCGGAAGGGGGTGAGATCGGCCGGGCCCAGGCCGTGCAGGCTGCGGCCTGCGGCATCCCGCCGCACACGGACATGAACCCGGTGCTCCTGAAACCCAATTCGGATACAGGGAGCCAAGTCATCGTCCAGGGGCGGGTAGTCGGCAACATGAAGGTAGCGGAGTACAACGCCTTCAAGCCGGCGGCCTTCGGCAAGGTCCGGGAGAGTTTCGAGCGGCTCACGGCGCGGTTCGATTTCATCGTCATCGAAGGGGCGGGAAGCATCGCCGAAATCAACCTGAAGGCCCACGACATCGCCAATCTCAAGGTTGCCGAAATGGCGGGCTGTCCGGCGATCCTTGTGGCGGACATCGACCGGGGCGGGGTGTTTGCCCAGATCGTCGGCACCTTGGACCTCCTGGAGCCGGCAGAGCGTGCCCAGGTCAAGGGGGTGATCATCAACAAGTTCCGCGGCGACCCCACGCTGCTCGCTCCGGGTATCGAGTTCGTGGAAAAACGGACCGGCGTGCCGGTGCTCGGCGTGGTCCCGTATTTCATGGATTTCAAGATTCCCGAAGAGGACAGCATGGCGCTGCATAAAAGAGCGGAAGTGCGGAAGAGCGGAAGCGCGGAAGGGAAAATCCATATAGGGGTGGTGAAGCTGCCGCGTATTTCCAACTATACGGACTTCGACGCGCTGGACGCGGAGCCGGACGTAGCGCTCCGCTATATCGAGACAGCCGATGAAGTGAAGGGTCTTGATCTGATCATCCTGCCGGGGAGCAAATCGACCATGAGCGACCTCTATTTTCTCATGGAGCGGGGGCTGTTCCGGGAGATACAGGAGTTCCGGGGGGAAATCGCCGGGGTTTGCGGCGGTTTTCAGATGCTCGGAAAGCAAGTGCACGATCCGTTGACCGTTGAGTCCCACATCCGTGAAGCGATGGGACTGGGGCTTCTCGATGTCGAGACTACCATGAGCCCGGTGAAGGAGACCCACCAGGCCGAGGCAGTGCTCCAGGCAGCCGGCGAGCGCCTGGCCCCCGGTTGTGCCGTCGCCCTCGAAGGATACGAGATCCACATGGGAGAAACCGTGGTCGGTCCCGGCTCCTCCCCCTTTGCCGTGATCGTCCGCCGCTCCGGCAGGGACCTGGAGGTTCTTGACGGCGCCGTTTCCCCCGATGGGAGGGTGTTCGGCACCTACCTGCACGGAATATTCGACAACGACACCTTTCGGCGATCCTTTCTCAACCGGATCAGGGCGGGGAAGGGGCTGGAGCCGATACTGGACAGAACTCCGCGCGTGGAGCCGTTCGACCTCCTGGCGGCGCACCTGGAGCGGAACCTGGACATGGAGCGGCTGCTGGCAATCTGCGGGTTGGCCGGGAGTCAATGAGGCACTTCCAGAGCTTCCCCTCCCTTGACGGGAGGGGATTGAGGGGAGGGTGCAAGCCGATGACCGACAAACTGGTCCCTCTGGCCAAGCTGCTTCGCAAGGGCTCCACCGATGCAGAGATGGTTTTGTGGTCAAGGATTCGTGCGAAACAATTGGATGGCATCAAGTTCAGGAGACAGCAACCTATTGAGCAGTTCATCGTCGACTTTGTGAGTTTCGAGAATAGGCTGGTTGTTGAGCTTGATGGTGGACAGCACGCAGAATCGGTTTCAGATCGTGAACGGGACAATTTGCTAAAGGGGTACGGATTCAAGGTGTTGAGGATATGGAATAACGAGATATTCGATAATATCGACGGTGTGATGGAAACTATTCGGGATTGCTGTCGTGCACCCTCCCCCTCGCCCCCTCCCGTCAAGGGAGGGGGAACTCTATGTTAGCTGGAGTTGGGGGTAACGTTTCCATCGTGCTTGCCGCCGTCCTCCTCGACCTCCTCCTCGGAGATCCCCGCTGGCTGCCGCATCCGGTGGTGTACATCGGCAGGCTGGTCACTTCACTGGAAAAAATGCTCCGCCAGCGTATCCCGAACGAGCGGGCGGGTGGCGTGCTCCTCCTGGTCATCACGGTCGGCGTTGCCTCCGGGCTTGCCTTGGCTATCCTGAAATGCGCTTCAGCCGTTAGCCCGTACGCCGGATTCGCGGGCGCGGTTTATCTCGCCTACACCTGCCTGGCGGCCCGCTCCCTCCAGAGCGAATCGCGGCTGGTGGCGGATGCCCTGGCGCGGGGGGATAGCGGCGAGGCCCGGCGGAACCTGTCGTGCATCGTCGGTCGGGACACGGCGAACCTGGATGAGCCGGAAATATGGCGGGCCACGGTGGAGACGGTTGCGGAGAACACCTGCGACGGGGTGATCGCCCCGCTCTTCTGCCTGATGCTGGGGGGGCCGGTCCTGGCCCTGGCATACAAGGCGGTCAACACCCTCGATTCAATGGCAGGGTACAAAAACGCGAAGTATCTCGAATTCGGCTGGGCCTCGGCCCGGTTCGACGACCTGGCCAACTGGCTCCCCGCGCGGCTGACTGGAATCCTGATGGTCATGGCTGCGCCCTTGGTGAACCTTTCCATGGTTGGCGCCTGGTGGACCATGGTGCGGGACGGCCGCAATCACGCCTCTCCCAACAGCGGCATCCCCGAGGCGGCCGCTGCCGGGGCATTGGGGGTGCAGCTCGGCGGATTGAGCCATTATTTCGGGAAACCGGTAGCGAAGCCGACCATCGGCGATGCGCTGCGGCCGCTTTCACTCGACTCCTACCGGGGTGCAGTAAGGCTCATGTACGGAGCCGAAGCGCTGCTGGTGGCAGTGTGGCTGATAGTTACGAACATCTTCAATTAACAGGGATATTCAGGATATTCAGGATTAAACCGAAAAGGCAGTTATCCACGAAAAGCACGAAATCCACGAAAACAATAGATCTTTCGCATTTAAATTGAAAGCTTTTACTGGCACAGCGCACATACAAAATAAAGATAAAAGGCGATTTCAGCTTCGCGATTACTTCAAGATTACTCTCAATCCAAGAAGTTTTCTGGTTCTAAATCCGGGTAATCGCGAGGTAATCGCGAGGCAAAAAAGCTTTTCAATTTTTCTATGAATGAACCAGAACAAATCAAGAAGAACTCACCATAGACGTGATATGTTTGTCTGCTTAGCATTATGATTTTGTTAGTGTTTTTAGTGTATTTCGTGGACAAATGCTTTTTCAGGTTAGATGCTTTTTCTTCCTGAATATCCCTGTTAATAATGCTATTGAAAGGTCCCATGAGCATGAATTTCACCCACGGCGGCAACGTCTTCGCCGTTGCCCGGCTTCTCGGCGTGCCACCGGAGGAAATCCTCGACTTCTCCGCCAGCATCAACCCCCTGGGGCCCCCTCCCGGCGTGCGGGGGGCGGTCGCGGCGGCCTTCGACCGGCTGGCCCACTATCCCGACAGCGCCTGCACGGAGCTTGCCGAAGCCCTGGCACTTTACCACGGCTGCGAGCCGGCCAATGTCTGCGCGGGGAACGGTTCGACCGAGCTGATCCATCTCCTTCCCCGGCTGGTCGCGGGAGAGCGGGCGCTCATCATCGCCCCGGCTTTTTCCGAGTATGCGGAGGCGCTGGGCCGGGCGGGATGGGAGTACGACTATTTCGTGCTGCCGAGCGACGCGGGCTTTCCCCTCTCCCTAACAGCGGTGCAGGAAGAACTGAAAAAAGAGTACGGCCTCCTCTTCCTCTGCAACCCAGGAAACCCGACGGGGAGAGTCTACGGGAAGAACCAGGTTGCGGAACTCCTGGATGTCTGCCAAAACGCCGGAACGCTCCTGGTGGTGGACGAGGCGTTCATCGACTTCTGCGAAGAGGAGTCGGTCAAGCGCCTGGTCATCGAGAGCAACGCCGGGGTAGTCATCCGCTCCATGACCAAGTTTTACGGCTTCCCGGGGCTCCGGCTCGGTTCTGCTTTGGCGGCGGCTCCCTTGGCGGAGCGGATGTGCACGCTGCGCCTGCCGTGGGGGGTCAGCACCCTCGCGCAGGCGGCCGGCATCGCGGCGTTGGCCGACCCCGATTACTCTGCGCGCAGCCGGGCTTTCGTGGCGGAGGAGCGGGCGTTTCTCATGGCGGGGCTGGAAGGACTGCGCGGCGTGCGGGTCTACCAGGGCGCGGCCAATTACCTGCTGGCCCGGCTGGATGGAGAAC
>JBGPCQ010000169.1:0-6526 GCA_041481895.1 Geobacteraceae bacterium
AGCGCCCCTTTCTTGAAGAGCCAGCCATCGGTCATCCAGACCCAGTGGGCCAGGGGATCATAGACGAGTGTGGTCCAGAGGAGCACGAACAGGCAGTAGGCCGAAAACTTGATCCGCTCGGCGATGGCGCCGGAGATGAGGGCCACGGTAATGATGGCGAACATCATCTGGTAGAGGGCAAAGACATACTCGGGTATGGCGCCCGGCTCGGTGGTGACATTCTGGAACAGGGCGTAGACAGGGGTGCCGTCCTTACCAAAGGTGAGCAGGCCGTTAAGCATCATCTTGCTGGTGTTCCCCAGAAGCCCCAGGAACGCATCCGGGCCGAAGGCGAGTGAATAGCCGATGACCGCCCACTGCACGCCCACGATCCCCATGGCGACGTAGGAATGCATCAGGGTCGACAGGACGTTCTTGCCCCGGACCATGCCGCCGTAGAAAAAGGCAAGGCCGGGAGTCATGAGGAGCACCATTGCTGCGGCGACGAGCATCCAGGCAGTGTCGCCGGTGTTGAGGACAGGCGGCACATCTTTCGGCTTGCTGTCAGGAGCGGCAGCAACGACGGCAGGAGCCGGGGTGACTGCGGGTGCGACGGCCGGAGATGCGGCCGGAGTTGCCGTCGCAGCGGCAGGAGCGGCGGCGGGGGCTGCCGGAGCTTTGGCCTCTTCAGCCAGCGCCGCCAGGGGAGCCATGACGAGAGTCGCGGCCAGGAGCAGCTTGATAAAAGAGATGTTACACTTCATGATATCCTCCATCGACCTTTTTGGTTTCTATTTGTTGGTAGTCCACTCACATGAATTCGGATTTTATTCTTTGCCGGCTAGATAGCTTCGGTCCCCTGCTCTCCGGTCCGTATCCTGACAGCCTCTTCCAGCGGCAGGATAAATATCTTGCCGTCGCCGATACGTCCGGTTTTTGCACTCGCCTGAATGGTTTCGACGACCTTGGCGACAAGTTCATCAGCCACGGCAATTTCCAGTTTAACCTTGGGTATAAAGTCAACGACATATTCGGCGCCGCGGTAGAGCTCGGTATGCCCCTTCTGCCGGCCGAAACCCTTGACCTCGCTGACCGTAATCCCTTCGATACCGATTCCGTTCAGGGCCTCTTTGACCTCATCCAGCTTGAACGGTTTTATGATCGCTTCTATCATCTTCATGATTGTCTCCCTTTCAGACCTCTTTGTTGTTGATTCGTCCTCTCTTCCCGAAAAAATTGGGGGCGTATTCACCCCCCATGACAAGGGAAGGAAGCCTACGGGAAGTTGATGTCAAGCTGGGTGGTAAAGGTGTTGTTGCCGGCCAGGGATTTTTCCTTGTAAATGTCGTAAGCGAAGATCACCGACACGTTCTTGGAGAAGGCCCAGGAGAAGCCGACGTTCACAGCTCCTTGAACATTGTTGCCGCTCATGTAGTCGACCGCCAGCCAGAGCTTGTCCGAAATCTCGGTCATGGTCCGGTCCCAGGAGAGGAGCAGTCCGTCGTTGGCGGCTTTGGTCGCATTATTGGCGTCGATGAGGGCTCCCTTGGCGCCACGGTAATAGCCTGCCGAAATCCTGCCGAGCGAGGGTACGGGGCCCATTGCAGGGAGCGTCCTGGCGGCCAGGGCATAGATGATGTTCTGGCCGGATGTCACGCCGGGGGCGATAGACGCAAACTGTGTGGGTCCGGCGTTATAGATGCCGACGGCCAGGGCCGGCTGGTATTTGAAGAAGGCGTCTTCCGGGGTGCCGAGCTTGGCATTGAAGGAAAACGGATGGTTGTCGTTGGGATCATTGGCAATGGTCAGGTAATCGAAACCTACCTCCGCCTGGATTTTCTCGAAGGGGAGCACCCCCACCGTCAGCCCGATATCCATCACGTTGGCGTCCCTGGTTGCAGTGGTGGCCTTGGGCACGCCGGAAGCCCGGAAGTAGTTGTCGATCCCCAGGTGCCCTACCGCAAAAGGCTGGATATCGGTGGATGGGATCCATATCTGGGTAGAGGGGGTGGCCAGGGCGATTCCGGAAACCGCCATTGTCAGCGTCATTGCCAAGGTTACGATCTTGATCATTCTTTTCATTGCATACTCCTTTGTAATTAAATTAATAAGATTTCACAACTCTACAACTCTACTCCAGATTCGTCCGTTTTCCAGCGTTCCCCCCCTTTCCGTGATAATTAATAAAAAAGCGCCTCTCACCGTTTAGCGGTTAAGAGGCGCCATTGCCTTTTCATTCTTTTGGATGCACGACATTGTGCACGAGCTTTGTTTTCGTATTAGCACATGCCGTGCCAGAAACATTCACCAAAATAATTTCGTTTTATTTCAGCAAGTTAGAATCTTGAGTATCGGGGGCTGGCTGAAAAAAAGGGCCGATGCACATGCATCGGCCCTTCACTGTGATTAATTTTTATGCAACCCATATCCCCTCTGGCCACCAGGGAATGGTGGATCATCCCCGGCCCGGTTCGCGCTTAATCTTCTCTCTCACCCCAGTTCCCTGAACGCCGAAGCCTTGATTGCGGCGAATATCTCCTTCCCTGCCGCGATCCCGAGATCCTCTGCCGCCTGCCGCGCCACCTCGGCAACCAGCCGTTCACTCCCGCAATCAAGCTCCACGCCGATCCGGTTGCCCGCCTCAAACAGCCCGGCGACCCTGCACTGCAGGAGATTCCGGGCGCTGATCGCCTCGGGATGATTCTTGAAGAGTATCATGTCCTTGGAAGAAAGTTCCAGCATTGAATCCGCATGTTTGACCTTGAAGGTGACGAGCAGCTCCCCACCCCCCCACGGGTAGGCGAACAGTTCTCCTGAAGCCCGCGGCGGCCCCGGCTTCAGGAGGTTGATGTAGCCCACCTGGCTGGTGTGCATCCGCTGGCGGGCCAACTGGTCGGCCGTGGTCCGGTGGATGATTTTCCCTTTTTCGAAGACGATAACCCGGTCTGCCATGAGCCGCATCTCGACCATGGAATGGGATATGAAGGCAAAGGGGATCTGGAACTCCTCGCTGACGCTCTTCAGGTAAGGGATTATCTGGTATTTAAGGTCATCGTCCAACGCCGAAAGAGGTTCATCCATGAGGAGCAGGCGGGGATTGGAGAGGATAGCCCGGCCCAGGGCGACCCGCTGTTTCTCACCGCCTGACAGGTTGTTCACCCCCCTCTCCAGGAGCCCCTCCAGCTTAAGGATTCCAACCAGGGGCCCCAGCTCTATCCGCCGGTTTTCCCGCGCGCACCTCTTGTAACCGTAGAGGAGATTCCCCTTCACATTCATATGGGGGAAAAGGTGCGGATGCTGAAAGACGATGGCGATCCGCCGTTTTTCAGGAGGAACGTCGACGCCGGTTTCGCTGCTGTACAGACATTCTCCGTCGAGGTGGATAGTGCCTGCATCAGGAGCCATGGTGCCGGCCAGGAGGTTGACGAGGGTCGATTTGCCGCTCCCCGACTCACCGAAGATGCCGAGCCGGTCCCCTTCCGAGGTAAAATCGGCTTCGAGGCGGAAACTACCGAAACACTTGGTGACGGAAACGGCAAGATTCATGTCAATCCTTCCTCACGAGCTTCCTGCCGAGATATTCGTGCAGGAACAGGACAAGCAGGGAAATGGCCACCGAAACTGCACAGAGGGCGAGGGCCATCTGCTCACCGCCGGGGGAACCGGCATAATCATAAATGGCCAGCGGCATGGTCTGGGTGACACCGGGGATATTGCCTGCCACGATAATGGTGGCTCCGAACTCTCCGAGGCTGCGGGCGAACATGAGGGAAGAGCCGGCTATGATTCCCCGGAAGGAAAGAGGGAGGATCACGGTCAGCAGGGTATCGTACCGCCGCGCCCCGAGCATGCGCGATGCCTGGATGAGTTTTTCGTCAATCCCCTCCATGCCGATTCTGATCGACCTGACGAGAAGCGGAAAGCCGACGACCGCTGAGGCGATTACCGCCGCTTTCCAGGTAAAGATGATCCTTACTCCGGCCAGTTCCAGCAGAGGACCCAGCCACCCGTTCTTGCCGAGCAGCAGGAGGAGAACATAGCCGATGACGACCGGCGGCAGGGTCAGGGGGAGATTGATGAAAACTTCCAGCAGCACCTTGCCGCGAAAGTTACGGTAAGTGACGATAAATGCAGCTGCACAGCCGAACGGCAGGGAAACCAGGGTAGCGGCAACCGCGACCCTGACCGATAACCGGATGGCATCGTAATCGGCCGGGGTTAAGGAAAGCATGGGCAAACCTCGGACATGCTGCCGGCATGAGAATACGCAAACCTCATAAGTATCTCACCAAATAAATCCTA
This sequence comes from Geobacteraceae bacterium, assembly GCA_041481895.1. GTDB lineage: Bacteria > Desulfobacterota > Desulfuromonadia > Geobacterales > Geobacteraceae > JAMPXD01. Next base: position 4,282 of record JBGPCQ010000169.1, read on the forward strand.
GGAGACTGTCGAACTTAGGTAAATCCACTGCAAATCCGTCTGAACGGGCCATATCCCGCCGCTTTCCTGGTCAATAGAACAACTATTGGCCTGCAATATCGACAAAATCTGTCCTCGCCCAGCCGAATTTTCGCTACTATGTCCTAAGTCCGACAGGCTCCTAGCGGATTGCGAAGCCGTATTTGCCGAGCACCTTCTTCGCCTCATTGCTCTGGAGGTACGTGTAGAAAGCTTCGGCGTTTCTGTTGTTCACGCCCGTCATGGTCAGGGCCATGGGATAGGTTACCCGCGGATAGAGTTCCTGGGGGACGGTAAAGAGGATCTTCGCCCGCTTCGCCTGGAGGGCATCGGTTTTATAGACAAACGCGCCATCGACCTCGCCCCGCTCGGCATACATCAGGCCCTCCCGCACATCCCGGGCCAAGACCAGCTTCTTTCCCAACTCCCTGTCGATACCGGCCTTCCTGAACGCGTCCATGGCGTATTCGCCGGCCGGAACGCTCTTCGGGCTGCCGATGGCGACCCTCTCCAGCTTGACGAGGTCCTGCAGGGAGCCGGCCTTTGTGTCGGCAGCGCCGGCAAAGACGAGCGTGTTAAAAGCAAAGGCGGCAATGCTCCCCCTGGCGACCAGCTCCCTGCTGTTCAGATAATCCATCCATTCAAGGTTGGCCGAAATGAAGATGTCGACCGGCGCACCGTTCTCGATCTGCTTGGCCAGTGCCCCGGATGCGCCGTAGTTTTTCAGGAATTTGACGCCGGGATGTTTCTTCGTGAAATTTTCCGAAAGCTCATTGATTACATCCTTGAGACTGGCCGCTACCGACAGATTGATCTCGCCGGCATCTGCACATGCGACAGCAGCACAGCAGAACATCAGGCACGCCAAATATTTCAGCATCTTCAACTCCTTCACCGTCTCCGCCGGACACAGGGTAGCAGATATTGCCGGAATCGACAACCATTCATGGCAGGAATTACGTCACGCCGCCTTGAGCCCCCACTTCCGGTGGAGCGAGCGCAGCTCTTTTTCATTGATCGGCCGCTTCATCCGTTGTGCGATGGTCCGCACACGCTCCAGGAGGAAGACCGCCTCCTGCCTGCTGACGCTGATCCCCATATCCCGGTAGCGCTCTACCACCCCGCTGGTACCGGAATGCTTGCCGAGCACGATGTAGCGCTTGAGACCCACATCGGCAGGGTCGAACCCCTCGTAGTTGTGCGGATTCTTGAGCACCCCGTCGGTATGGAGCCCCGACTCGTGGGAAAAGACCCGCTCCCCGACCACCGCTTTCCAGGGAGGTACCGGGCGATGGGACGCCCGGGCGACAAATCGTGAGATTTCCTGGAACCGATGAGTGTCGATGCCCGGGTCAATGCCGCAGGCGAGCTTGAGCCCCATAACCACTTCTTCCAGGGCGGCGTTGCCGGCCCGCTCACCCAGGCCGTTGACCGTGGTGTTGACGAATCGCGCCCCGGCCCTGATCCCGGCAATGGCATTGGCGGTGGCCATCCCCAGGTCGTTGTGGGTGTGCACCTCCAGATCCAGTTCCGGCACGGCCCGGCGCAACACACTGACCTTGTCGTACATGGTGAACGGATCGAGGATTCCCAGGGTATCGCAGAAGCGGAACCGGTCACCCCCCAGTTCCCGGGTGATCCCCATCAGTTCGATAAGGAAATGAATATCGGCCCGGCTCGCGTCCTCACCCCCGACCGACACGTACAGGCCATGTTTTTTGGCAAACCCGAGTGCGGTCTTCAACTGCTCCTTGACCCACTCCCGGCTCTTGCGCAGTTTGTGGACTATCATCTGGTCGGAGACGGAGAGCGAAATGTCAACCGCGGATACCCCGCAGTCGATGCTCGCCTGGATGTCCGGAACCAGCGCCCGGTTCCAGGTAATCAGCCGGGCGTTCAGCCCCAGATTAACCAGGGCCCGAATCGATTCCCGCTCCTCGTCGCCCATGGCCGGGATGCCGCATTCCAGCTCCTGAACGCCGATGGAGTCGAGCATCCGGGCAATGGCAAGCTTTTCCCGCCTGCTGAATACCACACCGGCGGTCTGCTCGCCGTCCCGCAGGGTCGTGTCGTCAATGATGATGCTGCCGTGCACGGTGCTTCCCATAATCCCATCCTCCCCGAAAAAGAGAAAACCCCGGAACCATGGTGGTCCGGGGCCTCGTTGCCGCCTGTTCATCCTGTTATCTGCTCAAGCAATAGGCATGCCAGTGCAAGAATGACAGTA
>JBGPCQ010000170.1:0-6520 GCA_041481895.1 Geobacteraceae bacterium
CGACCCCAAAATGGTAAACTATTGTTTGATAATATCAAACTAGACACCCTCCCCCCCCATGCAAGGGCCCGCATCGGGATTGCCAGGTCATTCCAGAACATTGCCCTCTTCAAGGAAATGACGGTTATCGATAACATCCTGGTCGGCAGGCATATTCATCAGAAAGCGGGGCTTATCGGCGGCGGCATTTTCTACGGCGCGGCGCGGAAAGAAGAATTGCTCCACCGCGCCCGGGTGGAAGAGATCATCGAATTCCTGGGATTGACGGATATTCGGCAGCAGACCGTCGGGACCCTCCCCTACGGTCTCCAGAAGCGGGTCGAGCTGGCCCGCGCCCTCGCCATGGATCCCTCCCTGCTCCTGCTGGACGAGCCGATGGCCGGCATGAACTCGGAAGAGCGCGAGGAAATGGTCCGGCTTATCCTGGAAACGAATAAAAAGAAAGGGATCACGATCGTCATGATCGAGCATGACATGGGAATTGTCATGGATATATCCCATAACGTCTGCGTCCTCGATTTCGGCAGAAGGATCGCCTTCGGCACGCCCGCCGAAGTGCAGCGCGACCAGCACGTCATCAAGGCCTACCTCGGGGAGGAAGACGACTGATGGACCTGACCTTCCTCCTCCAGCTCATCATCAACGGCCTGGTGGTCGGGAGCATATACGCCCTTGTGGCTACAGGCTTCGTCATCATCTACAAGTCGACCAGCGCCCTTAATCTGGCTCAAGGGGAGTTCCTGATGGTTGGAGCTTATGTTTGCATGCAGTCGATGGTCGGCCTCAAACTCCCTTTCCTTGCAGCATTCGGCATTACACTCCTCTTTACTGCACTACTCGGTACGCTCATCGAACGGGTGGTACTAAGGCCGCTGCTCGGCAGCCCGGTAATTTCGGTGATAATGGTCACCCTGGGTCTTTCCGGTCTCCTCCGCTCATCCCTGCAGCTCTTTTTCGGGACCGACACGAAACCGTTCCCGGAGATACTTCCGTCCGAGCCGATACATCTGGGACCGGTCCCGATTGCCCAGGGATACCTGTATGCCGTCGCCGGTGCAGCCCTGCTTCTGGTGCTGCTGACAATCTTCTTCCACTTCTCCCGTACAGGCCTTGCCCTGCGTGCAACTGCCTCCAACCAGCAGACTGCTCTCTCCATGGGTATCAGCGTCAAACGGATGTTCGCAATCTCCTGGGGCATAGCCGCCGTAGTTTCAGCCATTGGCGGCATCCTGCTGGCGGCGATCCGGGGAGGGGTTGACATGTCGCTCGCCTTCATGGGGCTGAAAGTCCTGCCTGTAGTCATCCTGGGAGGGCTCGACAGCATTGTCGGCGCCATCATCGGCGGGCTGGTGATCGGCATCCTGGAGAACCTCTCCGGCGGCTACCTCGATCCGCTCGTCGGCGGCGGGATAAAAGAGGTAGTCCCCTATATCGTCCTGATACTGATCCTGATGGTCCGCCCGTCCGGGCTTTTCGGCAGGAAGAGGATAGACAGGGTATGAGCCGGCAGATCGACAACAGTTCCATCATCACCGATAATGCGAAAGCCGGTTTCAGCAACGACCTTGCCCTTTTCAGCTCCGTTTCGGCCAAGATTTCTGTTCTTCTGGTCATAGGGTTGGCAGCCTGTCTACCGCTCTTCGGCTCTTCCTATATCCTCGACGTCGCCAACCGTTGCGGCATCGCGATTATTGCAGCCATCGGTCTCAACATCCTCACCGGCTATACCGGTCTCATCTCTCTCGGAAACGCCGCCTTCATGGCTATCGGCGGCTTTGCGGCAGGATTCCTCGCCGTAAGAGGCGGGGTCAACACCCTTTACTGTATACCTCTGGCCGGAGCAATCACCGCGCTCCTCGGCATGGTGATAGGTATCCCGTCGCTGCGCCTGAAAGGTCTGTACCTCGCCATGGCGACACTTGCCGCCCACTTTATCGTCGAGTTTCTGGTAGTCAAATGGGAGTCGGTAACCGGCGGGGTAGCCGGCCTGTCGATACCTGCTCCTGTGTTTGCAGGTCTTCAGCTGGACAATGACCGGAGGCTGTTCTACCTGATCTACGGGGTTGTACTGACCGCAATCCTCTTTGCCGTTAATCTTTTCCGGACACGTACCGGAAGGGCGTTTATTGCCATCCGCGACCACGAGACAGCCGCCGGGGTCATGGGTATAGACGTCTTTCGCTACAAGCTGACAGCCTTCGGCCTCAGCTCCTTCTACGTCGGGGTTGCCGGTGCCCTGACAGCCTGCCAGGCAAAGATCATCTCTCCGGAGACATTCCCCTTCTCCCTGGCCATAGATTCACTGGCAATGATTATTATCGGCGGGATGGGCAGCGTTGCCGGATCTGTCCTTGGGGCGCTCTTTCTGACCGTGCTTCCTGAAATACTCCGACTCGCCACAACCGCTCTGTCCGGCAGCTACCCGGCTCTGGTGGGGAACCTTGCTCCCCTGAAAGAGATGATCTTCAGTATCCTTATAATCATTTTCCTCGTCTACTCCCCACACGGAATTGTCTCATGGTGGAGGAGTCTGACGAATAAAATCAGGCGCGACCGCGTCGAGCAGTAACCTTAAAGGAGGTAGAGGATGATTTTGAAAAAATTGGCAGCAGCTGTAATTCTGGCCGTAGTTGCAGTCACACCCGCTGTGGGAGCTGAGGCTGTAAAGGTAGGTGGACTGTTCGACCTCACCGGCGCCACTGCAGAAGTCGGGAAGCCCTTCCTTGAAGGTGTGCGTGATGCGGTCTCCTGGATCAACGATAACGGCGGAGTAAACGGCAAGAAGATCGACCTGATCACCGTTGACTACGGCTACAAGACCCCGGAAGCAGTCGCCGCCTACAAGAAGTTCGTCGAACAGGACAAGGTGATTATGATCGAAGGCTGGGGGAGTGGCGACACCGAAGCGCTCCGGGAGCAGGTGACCAAGGACAAGGTACCCTATTTCTCCGCCGGCTTCACAGCCCACATGAACGATCCGGCCAAGACCCCTTACAACTTCTTTGTCGGCGCAAGCTACTCCGACCAGGTAAGGGCTTTCCTCCAGTTCGTCAAGATGGATTTCAAGGAAAAAGGCCGCAAGCCGAAAGTCTGCTTCATCTATCCCAACAACGGTTTCGGCAAGTCCCCCATTGAAGCCGGCAAGGCGTACGCCAAAGAGTTGGGCATAGAGGTTTCTGACGACCAGGTGACACCTCCCACAGGTTTTCAGGATGCAACTACCCAGCTGCTCAATATGCAGAAACAAGGTGCAGACTACGCTTTCATCCAGAATACGGTCAAGTGGGCGGCAATCATTCTTAAAGATTCCAGAAAACTCGGTCTCAAGACCAAATTCTTCCTCAACAACTACGGCATGACCGAGCAGCTCCCGGAACTTGCCAAGGATGCGGCAGAAGGCGTCTACGGGATGGTAACCTCCGCCCCGTACGGCGTCAAGGTTCCCGGGATGAAGAAGATAGTCGACCTGCACAACAAGAAGCACCCGAATGACAGTCATAACGTATTCTACGTCCGCGGCTGGGTTTACGCCCTTACGTGGGGAGAAGGGCTCAAGATCGCTGACAAGAACAAGCAGCTGAACGGAGAAGGTCTCAAAAAGGCTATGGAGACCATGAAAAACTTCGACCTGGGCGGGCTTGTCCAGCCAATCACCTACACATCAACCGATCACCGCTCCAGCACCAAGAGTGTCGTCTACGTGGTCAGAAAGGGAAAGCTGGAGAAGGTCAAGGAATTCGAGGTGCCGCGCAAGAAGGAATATCTGGGGCTATAGGAGATGACCCTTTGTTAAACATCCACGATATCGAAGCGGTCTACAACAACGCCATCCTTGTCCTCAGGGGGCTTTCCCTGACGGTGCCGGAGGGGAAGATCGTCGCCCTGCTCGGAGCGAACGGCGCCGGCAAGAGCACGACCCTGAAGGCGGTTTCCGGGCTTATCAGGTCAGAAAACGGCGCCGTCACCAGGGGGAGCATCGAATACATGGGGAGGGACATTACCGGTGTCTCTCCGGAAAACATCGTCCGGATGGGGATTTTCCATGTCATGGAGGGGAGACGCATCTTCGAGGATCTGACGGTCGCGGAGAACATCGCCGTCGGCGGGCACACCCGGAAAGACCGGGCCGGCTGCAAACGGGACATCGAGCTCGTCTACGACCTTTTTCCGAGGCTCTGCGAACGGAGAAACCAGCTGGCCGGGTATCTCAGCGGCGGGGAGCAGCAGATGCTCGCCATCGGCCGCGGACTGATGGCAAATCCGAAGCTGCTCCTCCTGGACGAACCGTCCCTGGGGATAGCCCCCATCCTGGTGCAGGAGATTTTCCAGCTGATCAGAAAAATCAACCGGGAAAAGAATACCACCATCCTCCTCGTGGAGCAGAACGCCAATGTCGCCCTCGCCATTGCCGACCAGGCGCATGTCATGGAGGGGGGGAGAATCGTCCTCAGCGGCACCGCCGCGGAATTGAAAGACAACGCTGAAGTCCGGGAATTCTACCTCGGCTTCTCCGAACATGGCGGGAGAAAAACGTGCCGGAATTCCGCCCGCTAACCATCCCCCTGGAGACGTGCACAATGTCACTTACCAGCATTCTCGTCCATCTCGACAGCACCCGCTCGACGGAATCACGGCTCTCCCTGGCAACAGGCTACGCAGCCAAACATGGCGCCCGCCTGCTGGCGGTCTATGCGGACGAGGGAGGCCCGCACGATGCAGGGGGAAAGATAGCAGCGCTCTTCCGCGAGGAAACCGCCCGTGCCGGCATCGACGCTGAATGGCAGGATGTCGAATCGCAGGGGGTCGAAGCGGACCCGGTTGAGGCGCTTATCCATCATGCCCACACCACCGACCTGGTCGTCATCGGCCAGACACATCCGGACGGCGGCAGCATCGGAGTCCGTCACGATCTCCCCGAACGGCTCATCCTCACGAGCGGCCGACCGGTGCTCATCGTCCCCTATGCGGGGGAATTCACATCCTGCGGCGAGCGGGTGCTGGTCTGCTGGAAAGACGGCAGGGAATCGACCAGGGCACTGCACGACGCCCTCCCGATCCTCCGCAGGTCTCACCGCGTCCAACTCCTGCGCGTTCTCATGGCGCGCGATGGCGGGACCCCCGCAGGGCTCCCCCCCCACCTCGTCTCGTTCCTTGCCGGACACGGAATCAAGGCCCGGCCGGAGGAAATACTCGCCCCCGATTTCCCCCTCGGCGACCTGCTCCTCAACCATGCCTGTGAAGAAGGAAGCGATCTTCTCGTCATGGGCGCCTACGGCCAAGCGCCGAATGGCAGGCCGGTGCTCGGCAAGACTGCCAGGCATATCCTCAGGCATATGACCCTGCCGGTCCTCATGTCCCACTGAAAAGGCCCTGACCTGGATTTCCTGCAGAATAAACCAGGGGACGGCCATATTGGCCGCCCCCTAGCTGCATCCGTCCCCATGCGAATACGTTGATTCAAGATCAAAGGCAATCATTGCTTCACGATTACTTCAAGATTACCCCTGATTTTAAAAGCTTTTAGGTTCAAAAATCGGGAGCATCTTGAGGCAATCATGAGGCTAAAATGATTTCCGACTTTTTCACAAAAAATCTGATTATTTCACTGTTTGAATCGCTCCGGCACGTCCTCGATCCTGCCGCCCGGCAGAAGGCGGAACAGGTGCCCCCGCCAGCGGACCCGGTTCCCCAGGAAGGCAAGAGCCCAGGTGGCGAATGAGAGGGCGTCCCGAATGGGAAGGAGCCAGAGCCAGCGGGGGAATACCCGGTCCTTCAGGAAGGAGCGGCTGTAGATGACGACCGTCAGCGCACGGATGGCGTAGAGAAGCGTAGCGGCGGCGACCCCGGATGCGGAAAAACAGGACAACAGCAGTGCCAGACAAGCAAACGGGAACGGCTGGGTCATCCCGGAAGCAAAGTAGCCGCCGGGGCGGGAAACCCGCATGGTCCGGGCCCAGCGGAGCTGGCGGGAGAGGATCGTGGCAAGGGTTTCCCGGTGCATGATGCTCTCCACGAAGTAGTCGGAAAGCTCGATCCGGTAACCGGCCAGGAAGACCTTGTTCCCCAGTTGGTAGTCGTCCGCCAGGTAATCGACCAGGGCGCCGAAACCGCCGATTTTTGCCAGGGCTTCGCGGCGTACCGCCATGGACGCTCCGAGGGCGAAGGAAAGCCCCTCCAGTTTAAGAGCCACCATGACGTTGGGGACCATCTCGCTGGTAAACCCCATTGCTTCCAGGGCGCATGCCGCCCCCTTGACGGCGGAGCTCCGGTACAGTGAGGTGACAAGCCCCACGTCCGGATCGGCAAAGGGGGTGCAGACTTCCCGGAGATAGTGCTCCCCCACCCGGATGTCGCTGTCGCAGACGATGATGATGTCGTGCTTCGCCCGGGGAAAGGCATTAATCAGGTTGCCGACCTTGTAGTTGGGGCCATGGATCGTGCCGTCTACGACCAACTCGATATCAGTATCAGGGAACTCGGCCCTGAGGCGCCCGATCACCGGAAGGGCCGGGTCATCGAG
>JBGPCQ010000171.1:0-6465 GCA_041481895.1 Geobacteraceae bacterium
CCTGCGGAAACTTGTACTGATGGACATTAACGAGAGCATGCTGCAGGGGTTGACGGCCGATCTGCAGGCCGGTACCGGCTCCTGCATCGAATCGGCGGTGTTGACCGACGACTCGCTGGCCCGGGCCATGGAGCAGGCCAACATCATCGTCAACTGCACGCCGATCGGCATGCATCCGCGCGAAGATGCCACCCTCATCCCCGCAGGGCTGTTCCGGGCGGGGCAGGTGGTCTTCGATATCGTCTATAACCCCCTTGAAACGCGACTGCTGGCCGATGCCCGGTCCCGCGGGCTCAAGGTTATTTCCGGTGTCGAGATGTTCATCAACCAGGCGGTGCTGCAATTCGAACGATTCACCGGCGTGGACGCCCCTGTCGAGGTCATGCGGCGGGTGGTGATGGAGAAACTGGGCGCATGAACATCGTACTGATCGGTTATCGCGGCACGGGAAAAAGCGTGGTGGGTGAACTGCTCGCCAGGCGCCTCCTGATGCCGTATGTAGGGATGGATGCGACTATAGTCGCACGGGCCGGCATGTCGATACCGGAAATCGTGGCGAAGTCCGGCTGGCGAAAATTTCGCGATATCGAGTCCGAACTGGCCCGGGAATTGGCGGAAAGGGACACTACCATTATCGATACCGGCGGCGGGGTGATCGAACGGCCGGAAAATATCGAGGCTCTGCACAAGAACGCCTGCATCATCTGGCTGAAAGCATCGGTAGCAACTATCGTCGCGCGCATTCAGGGCGAAACCGGGCGGCCGGCCCTGACCTCGGGAAAAACTTTCACCGAAGAGGTGGCGGAAGTGCTGGAGCGGAGGACGCCTCTCTATGCGAGCGCCGCTCATTTTGAGATTGATACGGACGAATCGACTCCGGAGCAGATTGCGGACAAGATTATTGCTTTCTGGGCGAAAAGCCGGTAGTTCCGTTGCCGGGAGCAGGAAACAATTAAAGCCCGTGAGGTTACTCCCGGGCTTTAATATAGTTTCCATCCGGAAACGGCTTTTTCCCGCCCTGACTCTGTCAATCTTCAGGTTTGCTTGAGTGGCGTACCGATATACGCCTCCGAGCACCTCTTGATTTCCTTGCCAGAACTAAAAAACAGTCGTTTCTGAATTGGAAACCACTAGTGTCACATCCGGAATTTCCAGATAGACACTAGTATATGTTTGACGTGACATCAATGGGATTCTTTTTCCCTATCCGTCGGTGGGAATTGAGGGCTGAACTCGATGCTCCCCGTGGGAAGGTGAGTCAGGAGCCACGTTTTCCCCCTTTTTGTGGAGGTTTGCACGCTCCTGACGGATGGATTGAACGTCGCATTGAGCGTTATCCCCCGTCACGTCAATTTCCTCTCTCCTTATCAAAGAACCATCTTCCGCTTCTTATCTCATCTATAATTATACGATACTCCCTTCCGCGAAAAGTGTCAAATCGGGACAGGCTGTTACGCCGCACCAGGTGCGGTGCAACGGGCGATGGAAAATAAAGGGGCACCCCCCTACTTTTTCAGCACTTCTTCGGCTATCGTCCGTCCCAGCGCCTCGCACTGCTCGATCGCCTCGGCGCGGGGGGTGAAGGGACAGCGGACAAAGGGGGCAGGCAGCTTGAAGTTGAGCCCGCGCAGACGCTCCTCCCCCATCTTGCACGCTTCGCCGCTCCAGCCGTAGCTGCCGAAAACTCCGCCGATGGCGGTTTTCAGCTTGACCGAGGAGAGCCAGGCGAGTACGTCCCACATCGGCTTCGGGATATCGCGGTTGATGGTGGGGATACCGAAGACCAGGGCATCCGCCGCCTCCATCAGGTCGCGGATCTCGCCGGCCGAATGGCGGGTGACGTGGTAGCTCTCCACCTCCAGGCCGGGAAGAGCCGCCCCCTTCGCCACCGCAGCCGCCATCCGCCCGGTGTTGCCGTGGGGAGACAGATAGAATATTATCACCTTTTTCCCGTCACTTTTCGGCCGGCACCACTCCTCATAGTAACCGATGTGCCGCCACGGCTCCTTCCTGATGACCGGCCCGTGGCTCGGGCAGACCACCGCGATCCGCTCGTTTTTTATCTTCTCGATGGCCGCCAGCGCCTTGTCCTTGAACGGCCGCATGATGCAATCGAAGTAGAACTCCATATCACCCATATAATCGGGCAATTCGTCGGCAAAGAGGCTCTCCCCGCAGTAGTGGGCGCCGAAGGCGTCGCAGGTGAACAGGACGCCGTCCTCTTCCGCCAGGGCGAACATGGTGTCGGGCCAGTGGAGGTACGGGGCGATAATGAAGCGGACCCGCTTCCCCCCGAGATCGAGGAGATCGCCCTCCTTGACCACCTGGGACGGGAACGGGGTATGGATCAGGTTGCCGAGGAAACTTTTCGCCGCCTGGGTGGATATCACGGTCGCCTTCGGGCAGTGGCGCAGCATGAAGGCAAGGGAGCCGGAGTGGTCTGGCTCGGTATGGTTGATGATGAAATAGTCCACATCCGCCGGATCGACGAGCTGTTTCACTTTGGCGAGGAACTCCTCTGCGCGCTCTTCCTTCACCGTGTCGACGATGGCGATCTTGTCCGTCCCCCTGATCAGGTAGGAGTTGTAGGTGGTCCCCTGCTCCGTCGGGAAGAGATCGTCAAAGGTGCGCAGGCCGGGGTCTTCCGCACCGATCCAGTAGATGCCCGGTTTAATTTCTATAACGTCTTTCATGAATATTCCTCCTTGTGTGGCTCCGAAAACAATAGCAGAAGGAGCGGGGAGTGGCAAGGGCGTTTACGCGGGGGGAAGGGTGAGGCGGCACAAACGTAAATAAATTCGGTGATTGATAGTTTCCCCGCATGAGGTACCATTGTAGTTGGCCGGAACCGTTCCGACCGTCGGACATGACACGACGGGCGGACTACCGGCAGGGGTACTTCGGGACGGCCGCCGCGGCTGGCAACGGGGATAGTTCTGGTACAATTCGGTAGTAGCCTTATGGGCGCTGCTTCATGCACGAGAGAAACAAGATAGTTTCCATCCGGAAACTGCGGATGAGAAACTATTGGTTCCGAATCGGAAAGGAAGGATTTTTTGTTCTGGCAAGGAAATCAAGGGATTGCGCGGAGGCGTACGACTGTACGCCGCACAAGCTAGCCCGCAGATTGACACCGCCAGGGCGGAAAAGAGCCCTTTCCGGACGGAAACTTAGATAAGGGGGTAGCCATGAAATATGTCGCGCTCGCCGTCGCCATCCTTGCCGGCGTCATGTTGTTCTTCTGGGGGAGCTCCGGCCCGGCCGTGTCGCTCACCCCGGATTCGGGGCCAATCGGGGGGGGCAGGGAGCTGACCGTGAAGCTGGAGGGACCGAGGGGGGTGAAAAAGCTCACGATTGCCGGCCTCCAGGGGGAGAGGAAGGTCGAGGTCCTCGTCAAAGAGTATCCTCCCGGCGTCAAGAGCACCCGGGAATCGTTCACCCTCGCCCAGGCCGGTCTTAAGGACGGCCCTCTCACCCTGCGGGTGGTAGCGACCGGTTATTCCCTCTTTCATATCGGCGGCAGGACCGTCGACTCCACCCATGCCTTCACCTATGACGCAACGCCGCCGACGGTGGCGGTACTGAGCACCGCCCATAACATCATCCGGGGCGGGGCGGGGCTGGTAGTCTACACGGTATCGAAGGAAGTCGAAAAGACCGGTGTCGTTGCCGCCGACCGCTTTTATCCGGGATACCGGCAGAAGGGGAATTTCTATGCCTGTCTCTTCCCGTTCCCCTTCGACATGGAGCCGGTCCGGTTCGTGCCGCGGGTGATTGCGGTCGACCGGGCGGGGAACGAGCGGTTGGCGGGGATCAACTATCACCTCCTGGTGAAACCCTTCTCCAACGACACCATCGATCTGTCCGACTCGCTGCTGGAGAAGATCGCCGCCGAATTCAAGAACAGGTTTCCCCAGGCGAAGAGCCCGCTCGAGATATTCCTGAAGGCCAACGGCGAGTTGCGCGAGCAGAACAGAAAGGCCCTCGTCGAGTTCGGCCGGCAGACATCGCCGGTGCCGCTCTGGCAGGGGGATTTTCAGCGCATGCCCAACTCCGCCCCCCTCGGGGGTTTTGCCCAGAGCCGCACCTATCTCTTCCATGGACAAAAGGTCGATCAGCAGACCCATCTCGGTTTCGACCTGGCGTCAGTGGCCCACGCCCCGGTCCCTGCCGCAAACCAAGGGAAGGTTGTTTTTGCCGGCGACCTCGGCATCTACGGCCAGTGCGTCGTCATCGACCACGGCCTCGGGCTGCAGACCCTCTACGGCCACTTGAGCCGGATCGGAGTCAAGGGGGGGGAAAGCGTCGCCAAGGGACAGGTCATCGGCAACAGCGGGTCTACCGGCATGGCCGCCGGCGACCACCTCCACTTCGGCGTGCTGGTTTCCGGGCAGGAGGTGAACCCGGTCGAATGGTGGGACCGCTCCTGGATCAGGAACAACGTCACGGGCAAGCTGGAACTCGGTGGAAGGTAGTATGCGATTGTGAGCAGTTGAGAACGGGTGGTGACCGGGGCGATATATGTCCTTGGTTTATGAAAAAGCCGCCCATTTCTGAGCGGCTTTTAATGGCCATATTAGATCAACGCAACTTGTCGCAGGTCTACGGACCTTATCAAAAACAGCAATTATTTTAACATATACTATTGATTATTTATTACGGCCTCAGTGCATGTAGTGTTTTTCCCTACTACTGTTCTCGTACAATAAAAGGTCTTCCCTTGGCATTTAGCAGTCCATGTGTCGTTATAATAACCCATGTTTTCGTCCTGAATGGCAATTGTATGTGGTGGGCAGCCGGTCAAGCCGGCAGATACGGTTGGGAGGTCCCCTATTACAACAGCACATCCCATCATTAGAAAGCAAGAGGCACAAACAAAAACTGCGTTAAATATAATTTTCATCACTCCCCCAAATTTAATAGTTTATTAATTCATGGTTCCATTTCAACTGCTTCTATTTAACCACATGGACCAAAGAAGTCAAGGCAGGACAACAATTTCAATATATCCGCATAGCCAGGAGCGTGAATTATGAATGGTGACCGGCTGAACGGCCTGCCGGCTGTTACCCTTCCATCCCGGCCAGAACCGCCTCCAGCTCCTCCCGGCTGAAGGCATAGCTCTCCCGGCAGAACTCGCAGACCACAGCGGCTTCCCCCTGCTCTTCGATGAGACGCCGCAAGTCATCCGCCCCCAGGGCAATCAGCGCCCGCTCCACCCGCTCTTGGCTGCATGAGCAATGGAAGGCCAGCGCCCGCTTTTCCAGGGTGTCGTACGGAATGTCGGCAAAGAGCCGTGCCAGGATATCCTCCGGGGTCGCGCCACGCGCAAGCTGCTCCGACAGGCGGGGAAGGCGGCCGATCCGGTCCATGAGGAGATCGACCTCGTTATCATCGTGCCCCGGCATAGCCTGGACCAGGAACCCCCCGGCAGCCGCAATGCCGCCGTCGGGGGCCACGAGGACCCCCAAACCGACCGCCGACGGGATCTGCTCCGACGACGTGAGATAAAAGGCGAGGTCTTCGGCGATCTCGCTCGAGTAGAGCTGCACGACCCCCTTGTACGGCTCCTTCAGCCCCAGGTCTTTGGCGACGGTGAGAAAGCCGGCCCGACCGAGAGCCCCGGCAACATCGAGCTTGCCGTCCCGGTCGGGGAGATCGACCGCGGGAACCCCCACATAGCCGGAAACCGCACCGTTCGACTCCGCCTCGACGACGATCTTCCGCAGGGGGCCGTTCCCCTCGAAACGGAGCGCCACCCGTTGGCCGGTCTTGAGGAGCGCCCCGAACAGGGCGCCGCCGGTCAGTGCCCGCCCGAGGGCGGCGGCAGCGGTGGGCCGGGTGCCGTGCCTGCGGCACGCCTCCCCGACGACTTCTGTCGTCACGCAGGCGAGGGCCCGGACCGTCCCGGCCCTGGTAATGATCCGAACCAGGTAATCGCTCACAAGAGCACCCCCACGCGCCCCACCACTTCCCCTTCATGGAAGTGGAGTTCCTTCAGAACGATATGGTCGAACGGCCGGAAGCCCTTCACCTGGCTGTCGAGCAGCCGGGCGAGCCGGGGAACCTTGACGAGGTGAACGGTGACCAGCCCGTCGCCGAAAGAGAGAAAGGGGACCTTCTCCACGAGCTTTTTCGTCAGCGAGTCGAGTGAGAAGGGTTTCAGCTCTTCCAGCCTGAGGTGCACCGTCTTGCTGCGGGGGGAAAATTCGAGGGAATGGAGAGAGAAGCGCGCCGAAAAGGGGATGGCGAAGGGGAGAGGCCGTTTTTTCAGCTTGCCGGAAAGCTCCAGGAATCCCTCGCCGACGATGAGCGTCAGGTCCTGCAGTTCCTCCTCGTCCGCCGCCTGGCTCACGAACTCCCGGTGGAGGACCTCCTGGCTGAAGCGGAACTCCCGTTTCGTCAACAAATCCCTCAGCCGCGGGTCCCGGATCAGCTTCAGCAGGGCAGCGCCCTTCAAAGCAG
>JBGPCQ010000172.1:0-6439 GCA_041481895.1 Geobacteraceae bacterium
AGGAGCCGCTGCTGATATTTGCGCACCAGCGTCTCGAACGAGGAAAGCTCCCCGCGCCGCCAGGCGGCTACCAGTTCGGTATCCTCATCGATGCTCTGTTTCCGGTATTTGCTCATAGTAAAAACTGTTCCCCGTGATGCTTGCGAATTGTCCAGCACAAACAACTACGCCGAAGGTTCTTCCAGCACCACCAGATACCCGTCCGGATCAAAGCACCAGAGGTCCTTGATCCCGTAAGGCTTTTCATCCAGCGGGTAGAGGATTTCCAGCCCTTCCTCGATAATGGCGTCGTAGATCTCCTCAATCTCCGTCACACGGAAATGGAGGGTCAGGCCCACCCCCTTGGGGTAGGATATGAGGCGCTCCTCCAGCAGCGGATGGGAACGGAGCACGGCCGCTTCGTCAACGAAGATGAGCTCCCCGTCACCCTGCTTGAGGATAAGGTGCTCGGGCGCGCCGGGGGCTGTGAGGGCCCGCTCTACGGGCAACTCGAGGATTCCGCCGTAGAAGGCCTCGGTGGTATTCAGGTCGGCCACAGTCAATTGGAGCAAGGCTTTCGGTCCGCCCCCCTTCACATCAGTCTCCGCTCATGAACAGCATGTTGGCGTAGCGGGCAAGAACCGCCAGGTAGTTGGTGAAGATCAAGACTCCGATGATAATGAGGAAGACCCCGGTACAAATCTCAAAGATGCGGATGTATTTTTTGAAGCGGTTAAAGAAGACCATGAACTGGTGCATGGCCAGGGAAGCGAGGAAAAAGGGGAGGCCAAGCCCCAGGGAGTAGACCAGAAGGAGCACGATCCCGTGGAATACGGTTTCCTCGGTAGCAGCCACCATCAGGATGGAGGCGAGGATCGGGCCGATGCACGGGGTCCAGCCGGCGGCGAAGGCAACCCCCACCACGAAACTCCCCAGGTAACCGGCCGGTTTGCGGCGGACACTGAGCCGTTTCTCCCCGAGGAGGATACCGATGTCGAAGATCCCGGAAACGTGGACGCCGAAGATGATGATCAAGACCCCGCCTATCTTCCGCATGAACCCCATGTGGGCCTGCAGGTAGTTGCCGATATAGGTGGCCGACGCCCCGAGGAGGACAAAGACCGTCGTGAACCCGGCGATGAAGATCAGGGAGTGGATGATGGTCTGCTGCCTGACCTTGTGTGTCGGGTGTTCGGCCTGCAGGTCGGCAAAGGAGAGGCCGGTTATATAGGTGATATAGGACGGAATCAGGGGGAGGACGCAGGGGGAAAGAAAAGAGAGCATTCCCGCGACGAACGCCCCGACAAACGTGATATTGTCTGCTCCCATAAGTAAACCTCAGATAGAGATTAAGAATTGAGATTGAGATTGTTGAGAAATACGGACATTTACCCCTTAATCTTTATCTTAATCCGGTCTTTTTTCATTTCATGGCGTTCTCGAGGAAACCGATCGCGGCCGGATCGCTCCAGTTCATGGCGCCCACGACTTTTTTGAGTATAACACCATTTTTGCCGATAACAAAGGTTTCAGGAACTCCGGTAAGGCCGTAGCGCCCCCCGACGGCCTGGTCGCTGTCGAGGAGGGCCGGCAGTGAAGCCCCCGACTCCTTGAAGAAGCCGGTAACCGCATCCTTCCCCCCCCCGTCCTCAGAGACCGCCAGCATCTGAAAGGGTTTCCCCTCCATGGCCTTGTTAAGCCGCATCATGGAAGGTATCTCTTCGCGGCAGGGAGGACACCATGTTGCCCAGAAATTGAGCAGTACCACTTTCCCGCGCAGGCTGGAGAGCGTAATCGCTTTTCCCGAAAGGTCCTTGAGGGTGAAATCGGGGGCGGTAGTGCCTCCCACGGCCGGCTTTTCCTTGCGCGAACAGCCGGGCAGGGCAAACAGCAGCATAACCAGCGCCAGGCAGAGAAATCTCTTCATTTTTTCTTCTCCTGTGGATCGATAGTATATTTTTCCATCCTGTAGATAAGCGTATGGCGGGGAATGCTCAAAAAACGGGCCGCCGCGGTCTGGTTCCAGCCGCATCGCTCGAGGGCCTCGATGACGACCTCCCGCTCAAGCTGTTCCAGGGGATAGCCTTCCGGCGGAAGATTCACGATCCGTCCGCCCCGTCCGGCCGTCTCGCCGCTGAATTTCGCCGGCAGGTCCTCCAGGGCGATCCGGTTGCCGTTCCGCATGATCAAGAGACGCTCCACGGTGTTTTCCAGTTCCCGCACGTTGCCCGGCCAGGAATACTTCCGGAGGGCCGCCAGCGCCTCCGGGGCGTAGGTGACTGCCGGAGCGCCGAGCCGGACGGCAAAATGCTTCACCAGGAGGGGAATGTCCTCAACCCTCTCCCGGAGCGGAGGGAGATGAACCTCTATGACCGCCAGCCGGTAGTAGAGGTCTTCACGGAAGCGTCCCCCCGCGCGCGCCTCATCCATATCGGTATTGGTGGCGGCTACTACCCTGACATCGAGCTTCCGGGGGGCGGTCCCGCCGACCGGCTCGATTTCCCTTTCCTGCAGGGCGCGCAACAGCTTCGGCTGGAGTTCCACCGGCAGTTCCCCCACTTCGTCAAGGAACAGGGTCCCCCCCTCGGCAAGCTGGAATTTGCCGGTTTTGTCCCTGACTGCACCGGTAAACGCCCCCTTGACATGCCCGAACAGCTCGCTCTCCAGGAGATCCCGTGGAATCGCGGCGCAGTTTATGGCCATGAAGGGGCCTGCGCGGCGCGCACTGAGCGAGTGGACGGCCCTTGCCACAAGTTCCTTGCCGGTGCCCGATTCTCCCGTAATGAGCACCGTCGCATCGGTGTCGGCCACCTTGCGGACCACGGCGAAAACCTGCTCCATGGCCCGGGAGATGCCGATGATGTTCCGGAATTCTGCCCGTTCAGTCAGTTCTTCCTTGAGGCGGCGGTTCTCCTCCGACAGCCCTCGCATCTCCAGGGCTTTCCGGACGGTAAGCTTCAATTCGTCGCGATTGAACGGCTTGGTGATGTAGTCGTAGGCACCCAGCTTCATCGCCTCGACCGCCGTATCGACCGCCCCGAAGGCGGTGAGAACCATGACCGGGACCAGCGGTGAGCGCCCCTTGACCGCCGCCAGCACCTGGAAGCCGCTGACCCCCGGCATCTTCAGATCGGTAATCACGAGGTCCGGCTGCCGTTCCTCGAAGAGGAGCAGCCCCTCTTCGCCATTCGCCGCGGCAAACACCTCGTACCCCTCCTCCTGAAGGTTGTACTCAAGGACCCGCCGGAGAGAGGTGTCGTCGTCTATGATCAGAATTCTACTGGCCATCGTTTTCCTTCCGTCTTCAAGCCTTCCGCGCTTCCGTCCTCCGGCCTGCTGAGCTATACCGGCAGGCGCACCCTGAATACCGTCCCCCTCCCCTTCTCGCTCTCCACCTCGATACTCCCCCCGTGACTCTCCACGATCCTCTGGGTGATGGCGAGGCCAAGGCCCGTCCCCCCTTCCTTGGTCGTAGTGAAAGGCTCGAAAATCCTTGCCAGGGCGGCCGGCTCCATCCCCTCGCCGGTATCGGCAAATGAGATTTCGATGAAAGGTAGAGCCCCTTCCCCGTCGGTGGTCCGGGAGGCGGTGATGGTAAGGCTCCCCCCCCTCGCCGTGGCCTGGATGCCGTTGAGAATGAGATTGAGAAAGACCTGCCTGAGCTTTTCAGGGTCACCATGCACCGGCGGGATATCCGCAGGTGCAAGGTGAAGGGCGACACCCCGGGATGCCGCCTCTGCCGAGACCAGGGTCACCACCTCCCCGAGGCCCGCCATGAGATCGCAGGTTGCCCGTTCCACCTGGAGCGGACGGGCAAGCTGGAGAAAATCCTCGACTACCCGGTTGAGCCGGTCGGTTTCCTTGACCAGGATCTCCAGAAATTCGTATTTTTTTTCACCGGGTCGCACCTCGTCCTTCAGTATTTCGGCAGTTCCCCTTATGGAACCAAGAGGATTCCTGATCTCGTGGGCAAGCACTGCAGACAGCTCACCGAGGGCCGACAGCCGTTCGGCCCGCCGCAGCTGCTTCTCGATGCCGATGATAAGATCCGCCTGGCTCTGGAGTTTACGGTAGGATTCCTCCAGACCGCTCGCAATCTGCCGGAGTTCTTCCCGGCGCTCCTCCCCCCGTTGGGAGAGAAAGCCGGTGATTCCACCCACAACATTGTAGAGAACGATTTCGAGGAACTTCTCCATCTCGAGGGAATGGCCTACTCCCCACTGGAAGAGAATGTGGGGCGCATAGAGAATGCTCACGAGAATGGAAGAGGCGAGCCCCCCGCGCAGCCCGAACCAGAAAGCAGCAAAAATAATCGGGATATAATAGAGCCGTTGAAAAATGTCGTGGAGTACCGGCAGATGAAGGGGAGTCAGGTAGTGGAGCAGACTTATTCCCACGATTGAAGCAGCCAGAAGTGCCATCCGGAAAAGGTTCGCGCGATTCATGGAAACACTTTTAGTCCAGTCGGGAAGGGAATGCAAGGATATTTTGAAGCATGGAAATGCGGCGGGCAAAGGTGCGGTTGTGCGGCGGGTTATATCGGCTCCGGCCGGTGCTTGGCAGGGCCCGATTTGACCATCTGCAGGACATCGCGGGACGTTACGGCCAGGGAAAGAACCTGCTCGTGCTTTGACAACACCTCTTCCAGTGACGGACCGTCATGGATGATAATGTCGTTTTCGCCGAAACTTGTCCTGGCAAAGAACCTCCCGTCTTCACGACAGAATACCAGTATCTCGTAAAGGTCGCCGTTCAACTCGACGTCGGTTTTATGAACCAGCATTTCCCCGGACATGGAAGCCTTTTTGAATGAATTAACAATTAACGCTGGTATTGCAATTACCGGGCCAGAAGCAGGCCAGCGGAAATTGCTGACAAAACTGACATACGGCAGGCACCTGCTAGGTGATTTGACGGAGAGACCCTGTTATTTAACGCGGGTTACGACATAATCGGAAAGGCTCAGGAGGGCATCTTTACTGGGGGATTCATCGAAGAGCGAAAGGTAGGACTTGGCTTTGACAATGTATTCACCGGCACGGTCCAACGCGTAGCCTATGCCGCCGTATGTGTGGACCAGTTCGAAGACCGTCTGGAAATCGCTTTTGTCCAGGATATCCTTCTCGACTATGTCCGCAATCCGCTCGCGTTCTGCGGGGGTGCACTGTTTCAGGGTATGGATGAGGGGGAGGGTTATTTTCCCTTCCTCCAGGTCGTGTCCGATGGTCTTGCCGAACTGTTTTTCACTGGCGACATAGTCGAGGGTATCGTCCATGAGCTGGAAGGCAATGCCGAGAGCCATGCCGAAATCACGCAGCGCCTCCTCGTAGTCAGACGCCGCCTTGCCCAGGATGGCCCCCGCCTGGCAGGCTGCGGAAAGGAGGATGGCGGTTTTACAGCGAACCACCTCGATATAGCGCTCTTCGGTAACGTCCATGTCGCTCGTGGAAATGAGCTGGAGCACTTCACCTTCGGCAATTATGGTGGTAGCGGCGGAAAGGACCCGGAGCACATTCAGATCCCCGTCGGCCACCATGAGGGAAAATGACTTGGAAAACAGGAAATCGCCGACGAGCACGGAGGCCTCATTCCCCCAGAGGGTATTGGCAGAGGCTATACCACGGCGCAGATTGGCATTATCGACCACGTCGTCATGGAGCAGGGTCGCCGTGTGAATGAATTCGATCACGCTTGCCAGGGGCACATGCCGGTCGCCCTGGTAACCGCAAAGCTTCGCAGTAAGCAGCAGAAGTGCCGGCCGGATCCTCTTGCCGCCGCTGGACAGGACGTACTCCCCCACCTTGCGGATGAGCGGGACATCCGACTGAAGGTCTTTTTTGAACTGTTTTTCAACATTTTTCAGGTCTGTCCCGACGAGGGCAAGCGCTGCTTCCATGTACCGACCTCTGCTCTGTTTTGCGGCAATACTATAGGAACATCGCCTGACTTGTCAAAGCTTTTCTCTCCTTTGCCGAACATGGATGACCTCCACGCGGAATGCTCCTGCCACGGTATTTTCAGCGAAACCGGAGCACTGCTCTGCAACCTCGACAACTAACCCTTTTTGCATCGGGCCGGATATCGGCTATACTGCAATGAAACCATAATCCGAGAAAGGAGCACCTGCCCATGAAAATCATTACAGCCGTAATCGCAGCCGCCGCCCTGCTCGTTCCCACCCTGTCATCCGCTTCTTCCTGGCAGATCGATCCCGATCATTCCAGTATCCAGTTCAAGGTGCGCCACCTCATGGTCTCCAACGTCAGGGGGGTTTTCCACAAGGTGAGCGGCCTGGTCGAAATCGACGACCAGGAGATCACGCGGTCGAAGGTCAGCGTCACCATCGAGACGACCTCCGTTGATACCGGCGTGGCCAAGCGCGACGAGGACCTGCGAAGCGCCAACTTCTTCGACGTGGCCCGCTACCCGACAATGACCTTTGTTACAAAAAAAGCCGTAA
>JBGPCQ010000173.1:0-6345 GCA_041481895.1 Geobacteraceae bacterium
CCCAGGACTTAATGCAGCTATCCGGGGCATCGGCAAGGCCCTTCTGGGACGTTATGGCATGAAGGTAATGGGGTTCCGTGACGGCTTTCGCGGCATGATGGAAAACCGGACACAACTGCTGGATTCAGAGGCGCTCTCGGGCATCCTTACGTTGGGAGGCACTATCCTGGGC
Source organism: Geobacteraceae bacterium (assembly GCA_041481895.1). Taxonomy (GTDB): domain Bacteria; phylum Desulfobacterota; class Desulfuromonadia; order Geobacterales; family Geobacteraceae; genus JAMPXD01. The sequence goes on from JBGPCQ010000173.1 coordinate 173, forward strand.
ACCAGTCGTGACAAGCCCTACGCCATGCCCGTTGCCGGCAGGTTGATGGACATGACCGACGTTATTGTCGACAATTACCACAAGCACCACCTGGACGCGTTAGTCTGCCTGGGCGGTGGCGGGACGCAAAAAAACGCCTACCATCTGATGAAACAGGGCCTGAACGTGATTACACTGCCCAAGACAATCGACAATGACGTGGCCAAGACCGATGTCTCCTTTGGCTACGATACCGCTCTCGGAATTGCCACGGAGGCGATCGACCGGCTGCACAGTACGGCCCATAGCCATCATCGCATTCTCGTTCTGGAGCTGATGGGAAACAAGGCCGGCTGGCTGGCCTTGGGGGCAGGCATTGCCGGCGGGGCCGATGTTATTTTGATTCCGGAAATACCGTACGATGTAAAGAAGGTGGCCGCGGCAATTCTGCGGCGCAGTCACAGTGGACAGGGCTTCAGCATTGTTGCCGTGGCCGAAGGGGCCATTTCCCGGCAAGTTGCCGCCGAACAGGATGGGGCTGGTAAGAACAAAGGCAGCAAGAAGAAAGCACAAAAACAGCAGGTTCAGGAGGGGGCTGCCGGCCACAAGCCAGGTAATAGCCTGGTTCTGGCCCAACAGCTGGAAGAACTCACCGGTCTGGAATCACGCCTCACGATTTTGGGTTACCTGCAGCGCGGGGGAACACCTTCGGCGGGAGATCGTCTGTTGGCCACACGCCTCGGTACAGCCTGTGCCGACCTTATCAATGAAGGCGTTTTCGGCGTTATGGTGGCGGCACGGGGTGATGGCGTCAAGCCGGTAGCGCTCAAGGACGTCGTCGGCAAACGCAGGACAGTGCCGTTGGATCATTACTGGATCGAGAGCGCGCGCAGTGTGCATACCTGTTTTGGAGATTGATCTCTAGAAGCCTGTCGGACTTAATCTGTCCTCGCCCAGTCGAATTTTCGCTTCTATTTCCTAAGTCCGACAGACTCCTAGGGGGCCAGAGAAGACAAGAAGGGATCAGGCAAGGAGGAATACAAAGAGGAGTGCTTCCATGGATATAGCAGATGAACTAAAGAAGCTTGCAGATTTAAGAACTCAAGGAATTATTAACGAACAAGAGTTTGAAATTGGAAAAAGAAAGATTCTTTCTGACTCTCCAGTGCCTCAAAGCAGAAGTAATAACCAGGCGCCAATCGTGAAAATACTCCTTAAGCCCGTTACATTTATTTCGAGCAGGTGGACTTCTGGAAATCTCTATTTTCCGGACATGCTTACGCTGGATAATGATGCGATTATTTATAAGAAGTCCGCAATTGTCGGCTCAAAAGAAGAGCATATCAACTATAAATCTGTTGCTTCAGTAAAGCTGAAGAATGGAATGATATTCGCAGATCTCATTATTGAAACCTCGGGAGGCAGCCAGTCGATAATTATTCGAGGTCTTTCGAAACAAGATGCAAAGAAGGCTAGTGAATTGATCAGAAAAGTACAAGAAGCGCATTAAAAGAATAAAAGCGGGGTCTTTGCCTTTGGTGATTTGGATTTGGCAAGATATCGCGTCAGGCCTGCATTACTGCAATTCCCCCTTACCCCCTCCTCCCCATAATAATTTCAACATCCCGGCAGGTCAACCATTGTAAAAGAAATGCCGTGAAACCTCGTAAGGACTGGTTCCACGGCATTATGGCGTTTAAGGAGTTTCGGTAGAACGTACTGGCTGGCGACTATTTTATATTGAGCAGTTCAACCTCGAAGATGAGGGTCGCATCGGGCGGGACATCACTGCCTGCGCCGCGGGAACCGTAGGCAAGTTCAGGCGGGCAGACCAGTTTTGCCTTACCGCCGACCTTCATCTTCTGTACACCTTCGGTCCAGCAGGGGATTACCCCGGAGAGTGAAAAACTGATGGACTGTTTACGTTTGTAGGAGCTGTCAAACTCTTTGCCGTTCGTCAGGGTGCCGCGATAGTTGACTTCGACGGTGTTGGCGGCACTCGGCGACTTGCCTTTGCCATCCTTCAGGGAGCGGTAGACCATTCCGGATGAGGTCTTCACGGCTCCTTTTTCCTTGGCGGCCTTGTCGATGGCATCGTTAGCCGCTGCAAAGGCCGGTACCGCGACAATAGTGGCAATAGCTGCAATGATAAGTCTCTTCATCTCTGCTCCTTATTGTGATGGAATTTAAAAGCAACAGACGTTATCCTACCATTTAAAATTTGCTGCCGTCAACAGTCGTTGGAGGAAAAAGAAGCCGAAGGGTCAGACCGCCGCACGTGAATTCTCTATAATAATTCTTATTCATGGGTATGGAGAAACCAGCGGTCGAGCACGATATGGCGGGTGAACCAGCGGCTGGAGAGGAGCCTCGCCCCGATACCACGGAGGAGCGCGGAGGCAAAGGGCGACGACGGGAGTTCGCTGCCGCCGCCAAAGCGGGCGGCCAGTCCGGCCGCATACGGTTCGAGGTTGTCGCGCCGGTAATCGCCATTGGCCGCCAGGATGGTATCCGCGGCCAGAAGGGCCGATTCGATCGCGGGGAGGATCCCTTCACCGCTCTGCGGAGAGGAGAGCCCGGCTGCGTCACCGATCAAAAGCGCTCCGTCAGCCACGCTCCTGCGCCCCCCCTGCCGCTCGTACAACAGATAGGCATGCCCCCGCAACGTGCCGGCAGCGCCTGCCGGCAGATCCCCCCGCTTTTCGAGAAACGTGCAAAAGTCCCGCGTATGGCGGCCGAGATGCTTCCGGTCCATCCGTCCCAGGCCGACATTGAGAAACCGTCCCTTCCTGAAGAGCCAGCCGTAGCCTTTCATATCCCGGCTGAAATAGAGTGCCGGCGTATCGGCGGGAACGGGACAGAGGCGCTCCTGGTCGCGGCTCATGGCGAATTCCGTCGCCTGGGCGACAATTGTCTCCTCCCTGCCGATCCGTGCGCCGAGCAGGCGCGCCACCGGGCAGAAGTGTCCCCCCGCGCCCACCACGAGCCGGGCCCTGATGCGCCCGTTGACGAGCCACCCCCCGTCGCGGCGTTCCAGCGCCGATACCGGTTCGCCCAGCTGGTGCCGCACGCCGCTCCGCTGCAGGAGGAAATGATCGAACTCGTAGCGCCGGATGCCGTAACTGACAGTTGTGCCGTAGCGGGTAACCACCTCGGGCCCGTGAATGAGTCCGGTGCGAAAGCTGCTGATGGCCTGCAGCACCCGCTCCGCGCAATATTCCTCACGGTCGATCGCCAGCACTGCCAAAACCTTCGGGGTTATCCACCCGGCACACGGCTTGTCCCGCGGGAACAGCTGCTTGTCCAGCAGCAGCACATCAAGCCCCGCCTGCCGGAGCTTCCCGGCACAGGTCGATCCTGCAGGCCCGCCGCCGACCACGAGGGCATCGCAGGTATCCATCAGGATCCCTCGGGGGGGGGGGTGAGATGGGAGCGGGTCAGGGGAACGAGGTTATTGGCGGGGCGCGAGAAGACGACCTGGAACAGCTGCAGGGTTCCGAGGCTGAAATTCGCGATGCAGCCGGACAGGTAGAGCCGCCAGGCCCGGACAAAGCATTCATCAAACATTTCCCGGACCCGGTCCCGGTTCAGTTCGAAACGCTCGAGCCAGTGCTCGCACGTTTTCGCGTAGTGCAGCCGCAGGTTTTCCACGTCGAGGACGGTAAACTCCCACGGTTCGAAGAGAGCCATCATTTCCCGCAGCGTCGGGGGGTAGCTGCCGGGGAAAATACGCTTCAGGAACCAGGGGCTCATCGGTGTCGCACTGTTTTGCCCGATGGTGTGGACCAGGCCGAGTCCCTGTTCCGTCAGGCAGCGGTCGATCACGGAGCCCAACTCCCGGTAATGGTCGGGCCCCACATGCTCCAGCATCCCCACCGAGACGAACGCGTCGTAGGTCCCCGCAATGTTGCGGTAATCGTCTTCGACATACGTGACCTGCCCCTCAAGCCCTTCGGCTTTGGCGCGCTCCCGCGCATAGGCGATCTGCTCGCTCGAGATGTTGTACGCCCTGACTTTGACCCCGTAGCGTCTGGCCATGTGCCGCGCCAGAGAGCCCCAGCCGCAGCCCGCCTCCACCACGGTCTGCCCCGCCTGCAGGCGCAGCTTGCGGCAGACCAGGTCCATCTTGGCGATCTGGGCGTCTTCCAGAGAGGCGGCCGGGTCAGGAAAGTAGGCGCAGGTATAGAGCATTTCCGCGTCAAGCCAGAGCTGGTAAAATGCGTTGCCGATATCGTAGTGGTGGTGGATATTCTGTTGCGATCCCGAGAGGGTGTTCAGCCTCGGCTGATTGCGGCGATATGCGGCAGGATCGGAACTGCGCCGGAATCTGGGCGTGCGGTCCATGGCCCGGTAGACGGTTTCCATGAACGTCACCAGCCCCCCTTCTATCTCGATCCGGCCGGCGGAGTAATCATCGCCAAAGTGGAGGAGGGGGTTGGTAAAAAGCCGCCAGAGGGCAGCCCGGTCGCGGATCACCATGCCGACGGCGGGGGTCGAGGCGGGGCACGCGATTTCTTTTCCATCCCACAAAACCACGCGCAATGGGGGGTCGCCGATGGCCTGCAGGAACTTGCGCACCAGCCAGGCATCGATACCGCATACTCTGCCGTCGGTGTGCTCTGTTCCGTACCCGTTCAGGAACGGCGCCCCGAATGTGCGTGCCCTGGGATCTTTCATGGCAATTATCCCGCGTCGTAGAATTGATCTGCTTTAAGTTTGGATGGATGATGGGAAAAGTCAAGGGGGTAGTTTTAAGTCTCCGGAACGGTTCATCCAATAAACAGCATTCAGGATAATTTGTAGTATCCATCTGGCGGAAAGCAACAGGTGGGAACGGGAAAAATGGAGCCGGTACGGGGTCGGAGAAAAAGGGCGGCACGTCCATTGAATTGCGGGATAATAAAAGTACACTTTATAAGGTGGTAACTCGGGAAAAACTTTTAACCACGAAAGGCTGAAAAGCGTAATGGTACGCGGAAAAGGCGAATAAATCTGATAAATGCGGATCAGGCACTACCCAAAACTCTTTTCATGGTAAAGCCATTAAAATCCGCCTTTTCAGATTTGATCCGCGTCCCATGAGGTTTTTAAAGGTTTTTCTCCGTGTCTCCGTGGTGTATTGCTGTTTTAAAGTGAAGAATTATCCCGCAATTGGAGGAAAAAATGAAATCTGTGCGCACGATCAGCAAAGTCTGGAAGAGCAAGCCGACCATCGAGGGTGCCGGCGTCCACCTGAAAAGGGCCCTCGGCTACTACCAGGTGCCCCTGTTCGACCCGTTTCTGCTGCTCGACGACTTCCGCTCCAACTACCCCCCGGACTACCTGAAGGGGTTCCCCTGGCATCCGCACCGGGGGATCGAGACGATCACGTACGTCCTTCACGGCCGGGTGGAGCACGGCGACAGCATGGGGAACAAGGGGGTCATCTCTTCGGGCGATGTCCAGTGGATGACCGCCGGCAGCGGCATCATCCACCAGGAGATGCCAAAGGGGGACGACGACGGCCTCATGTGGGGGTTCCAGCTCTGGGCGAACCTCCCCGCCTCCCACAAGATGATGGATCCCCGTTATCGCGGCCTTGTCGCCGCAGAGATCCCGGAGGCAACCCTCAAGGGGGACATCCGGGTGAAGGTCATCTGCGGCAGGGTGGACGGAGTGCAGGGACCGGTGCGGAACGTGGTTGTCGATCCCGAGTATCTCGATGTGACGGTGCCGGCGGAAACCGTTTTTACCCATCCGGTCAAGCGGGGATACACGGCCTTTGCCTACGTCATCGACGGAGAAGGGTATTTCGACCCGGAACGGAACTCCTATGCCCATGAGGTGGTGGGGACCAACTACTTCGACATGAAGCGGGACTGCGCCTGCAGCGCTGAAAACCTTATCCTCTACGGGGACGGCGACGCGGTGGCCATCACCACCCAGGAGCGGCCGGTCCGTTTTCTTCTCGTTTCGGGAAAGCCGATCGGCGAGCCGGTCGCCTGGTACGGCCCGATCGTCATGAACACCCAGGAAGAGCTGCGGATCGCCTTCGAGGAGTACGAGAAGGGGACATTCATTAAACCTAAAAACGGCACTTGACTCACCCCTAAGACACTAAGGACACGAAGTTTAATCAGAAAAACAAGATGCATATTCCGAATCTTTCAAAATTATGATTCACCCGTCTGGTGCCTGCCGATTTTTTTTGCAAC
>JBGPCQ010000174.1:0-6339 GCA_041481895.1 Geobacteraceae bacterium
CGGTCAGCGTCACCGCCGGCGCAGCAGCAGGGGCCGGCACCGTCACCGTCACCACGGCGAACGGCAGCGCCTCCAGCGCCTTTAGCGTCACCGCCGCAGCGCCCGTTGTTTCCGCACCGACCCTTACCCTGGTTGTCGGCGGCAATCCCGTCACGGTCGTCGCCACCGACAATGTCAACACCCAGACCACCGCAACCCGCACCGTTACCTACGACCCGGCTGCGCCTGTCCTCACGGTCTCCGATCCGGCCGACAACAGCACCACCACCCAGTCGTTCATTACCGTGAGCGGCACGGTCAACGAGAACTCCACGGTCACCGTCAGGGACAACAACGGCACCCCGCAGTCCGCCATCATGAACGGCAACAGCTTCAGCGCCACCGTCAACCTGGTGTCGGGCGTCAACACCATCGACATCGACGCCACGGACCTGGCGGGCAATACCGCCAATGCAAAACGGACGGTAACGTACGATAACGCCAGCGCCACCATCGCGCTTGCGGTGACCTCGCCTGACCGCGATATCACTACCAACAAGCGGAGCCTGGTCCTCAAGGGCAATGTCACCGATGCCCTCGGCAAGGTGAAAGTAACGATCACCATGGCCGGCCGCACCTACCGGCCGCTGGTCAGCCGCACCGGCTCCTTCCAGCAGCAGCTCGTCTTCTCCCAGACCTACGCCGAGAGGGTCGCCGAACGGAGGAATCCCAGCGCATCCAGGTCACGGCAATACGCCATCACCGTCACTGCCACGGATGCGGCCGGAAACAGCGGCACGGTCACTCGCAACGTGATCTACAATTCCACATACAGCGGCGGAGACGATGATTAAACCGCAGCAGATTTGAACGAAAAAAAGCCACCCCGAAACGGGTGGCTTTTTTCGTTTGCAGCAAACGCCTGCTTTTTCTGCACAGTGCGGAAATCTCTTTTCCTGTCAGCATCTGCAGATCTGCAGGTTTCATGCCTTGACATCGGCCATACCCGTACCTATCATTTCAGTAACCGATGTGAAAAAAGGAGTTACCCATGATCAGGCCCGACAAAATGACCATAAAGACCCAGGAAGCTCTGTCCGCCGCCCAGGAGAACGCTTCGCACCGGGGGCAGAATGCCATCGAGCCGGAACACCTGCTGCTGGCGCTCCTGGATCAGGAGGGGGGGCTGGTGGCGCCGATTCTGCAGAAGATCGGGGCCAACCCCGCCCATGTCAAGGGGAAAACGGAGGAGGCGCTGAGGAAGCTCCCCCAGGTGAGCGGCGCGGTCCAGGTCTACCTTTCCCCGCTGCTGAACAGTTTGTTGGATGCGGCCCAGAAAGAGGCGGACGCGATGCAGGACGGCTTTGTCTCGACGGAACACCTGCTGCTCGCCCTGGTGGCAGACAAAAAAGGAGAGGCGGGCCGGCTCCTGGCGGACGCCGGGGTGACCCGTGAGGCCATCCTTGCCTCCCTCAAGGACCTCCGCGGGGATGAACGTATTGCCGACGAGAACCCGGAGGAGAAATACCAGGCCCTCGCCAGGTATGCCCGTGATCTGACCGACCTTGCCCGCCGGGGCAAGCTCGACCCGGTGATTGGCCGGGATGACGAGATCCGGCGTGTAATCCAGGTCCTGTCACGGCGGACCAAAAACAACCCGGTGCTGATCGGCGAGCCGGGGGTGGGTAAGACCGCCATTGTGGAGGGACTGGCGCAACGGATCATCTCCGGCGACGTTCCGGAAACCCTGAAGAACAAACGGCTGGTCGCCCTCGACATGGGGGCGCTGATCGCCGGGGCCAAGTACAGGGGGGAATTCGAAGACCGGCTGAAGGCGGTGATCAAGGAGGTAGGAAAGTCGGAGGGGCAGATCATCCTCTTCATCGATGAGCTCCACACGCTGGTGGGGGCTGGCGCCGCCGAGGGGGCGATGGACGCCTCCAACATGCTGAAGCCCGCCCTCGCCCGGGGGGAGCTCCACTGCATCGGGGCCACTACCCTGAATGAATACCGGAAGTACATCGAGAAGGATGCGGCCCTGGAGCGCCGCTTTCAGCAGGTCTATACCGGCGAGCCTTCCGTTGCGGACACCATTTCCATCCTGCGCGGGCTGAAGGAGAAGTACGAGACCTACCACGGCATCCGGATCAAGGACAGCGCCATCATAGCCGCCGCCACCCTGTCGGACCGCTACATCACCGACCGGTTTCTGCCGGACAAGGCAATCGACCTGATCGATGAAGCCGCCTCTCGCCTGCGAATAGAGATCGACTCCAAGCCGACAGAGATCGACGCAGTGGAGCGGCGGATCATGCAATTGCAGATAGAGAAGGAAGCGCTCCTGCGGGAGCAGGATTCCCGTTCCCTGGAGCGGATGAAAAAGCTGGCCGACGAACTGGAGGTGCTGAAAGCCGAGTCGGCTGCACTCAATGCGCACTGGCAAAAGGAGAAAGAGATTATCAAGGGGGTCAGCGAACTGAAGCAACGGTTGGAAGATAAGAAGGAAGAGGCGAAGAAGAGCGAGCGGGAAGGGAACCTGGCCCGCACCGCTGAACTCCGCTACGGCGAGATTCCGGCCATCGAAAAGGAAATGGCGGAGAAAAGCCGTGCTCTCGAGGAGGCACAGCAGGAAGGGAAAATGCTCTCCGAGGAAGTGGACGCGGACATGGTCGCCGAGATCGTGGCCAAGTGGACCGGCATTCCGGTGAGCCGGATGCTGGAGTCGGAATCGGAAAAACTGATCCATATGGAGGAGCGGCTGAAGAGCCGGGTGGTGGGGCAGGACGATGCCTTGGCACTGGTCGCCAACGCCGTGCGCAGAGCCCGCTCGGGGCTTTCCGACCCGCACCGTCCGATCGGCTCCTTCATCTTCCTGGGGCCCACCGGTGTGGGGAAGACCGAGACCGCCCGGGCGCTCGCCTCCTTCCTGTTCGATGACGACCAGGCCATCGTCAGGATCGATATGAGCGAGTACCAGGAAAAGCACACGGTGGCCAGATTGATCGGCGCCCCTCCCGGGTATGTCGGCTATGAAGAGGGGGGGCAGCTCACCGAGGCGGTCAGGCGCAGGCCCTACAGCATCGTTCTGTTCGATGAGATAGAGAAAGCCCATCCCGAGGTGTTCAACGTTCTCCTCCAGGTGCTGGACGACGGGAGGCTGACCGATGGCCAGGGTCGGACCGTCGACTTCCGCAACACGGTCATCATCATGACCAGCAACCTCGGTTCCCAGTTGATCCAGCAGTACGGGGCCGGCGACTATGCCAGGATGCGGTCCATGGTCATGGACATCCTGAAGGAGAGCTTCAAGCCGGAATTCCTCAATCGCATCGATGAGATCGCCATCTATCACGCGCTCCCTCTCGAGCAGATCAAGCGGATCGTGGATATCCAGGTGAAAGTCCTGGAGACCCGCCTGGCGGAGCGTCACATAACCCTCGAGATTACCGGCAAGGCGCGCGATTACCTGGCCCGTGAGGGGTACGACCCGGCCCTGGGAGCCCGCCCCTTGAAGCGGGCCCTGCAGCGCAAGGTGCTCGATCCCCTGGCGCTCATGATCCTGGAGGGAAAGTTTACGGAAGGCGATACTGTCAAGGTAGATATCGCCATGGGAGGAGAGGAGCTCGTGATCAGGAAGAAGTAGCGGGAGCCCTCTTTTACTGCCTACAGTATGGTTCTAAATTGGAGCTATACCTATAAAGGTCACTCTTGCAGTTTAAACTGAACATTATCAAAACATGTGACTGAATCCGCCTTAGTCCACAAACCTATCTTCCCGGCCTTAAAGGTATCATCGGTTGCCTGAACGACCAGTTTGCCGTTCAGGAAACCGCGAATATGGTTCCCTTTAACTTCCACACGCAATTCCTGCCATGTGCCGGAAGGCACCTTGGCTGAACTTTCCTGAATTGCTCTGCGCCACCCGCCAACATACTTGTAGATGTTGACATTATCTTCCAAGGCGTTAGCCCGCAGGATGTAATAATTATCCTTGTCCTGGATACGGAAAATGATTCCGGCTGCCCGGTCGCTGTTACCCGAAATCGGCTTGAAGCGAGTCGTAACGGTCAAGTCACTGTAAACTTTATCACTCAAGGACAGCGCTGGATAATCAGCATTTCCGGTCTGACATAGTGCATTCGGTGAACTGGGGGCGTCGGATTCCGCTCGAACTGCCCAATTCCCAGCAAAGACCGTTGCCCCTACCGGTATTTTACCTGTTTGCTCCTTATCAAACGTCCATTGGGTTGTCTGGCTTCCATTGGTCGCCTCTGCGGCCTGACAAATGTTGCCACCGGCCAGCATTGCAACCACTATGAACATCTTCGCGGAAATAAAATTCTTTCGCATACATCCTCCGTATCGGCCAATCGACCATGTTTTCTGCTTCATCCTTTATACAAAAACACTCCTATGATTGCGGCCCCTGCTATAAGTACCGGTTCCGGAACCTTCCAGCGCCAGAGAATCAGCAAACTGATGGCACCGATGGTCGCTGTGGGAATGTCAATAATCGAGCCTTGCCCGAGAATGACCGTTGCGCCTGCAATTGCCCCCGAAGCGGCTGCCGTTGCACCTTTGACGAATCCTTTCAGTGCGGGATGTTCACGGTAACGGATGATATACCGGCCAACGAACAGGACAAACAGGTAGACCGGGAGAAATACCCCTGCCGCTGCGGTAAGCGCTCCCCAGAATCCGGCCACAAGGTACCCGACAAAGGCAGCAGTTATGACCACCGGCCCCGGCGTTATTATCCCGACTGCAACTGCATCGAGAAACTGACGTTCGGTAAGCCATTGGTGTTGAAGGACTACCCCTTGATGCAAGAACGGGACAATGGCGAGGCCGCTGCCGAATGTAAACGCCCCTGCTTTCACGAAAAATCCTCCCAACTTCAGGAGGAGTGGAGCGGTGACTGTGACTCCTACAATTGGAGCCAGTATGCCGGGCATTATTATTTTCTGCGGTTTCCAACTCCTCGGCGGGCTATAGAGCAGGATGCCAATGAGGCCCGAGACGACGAACAACAGGGCAATTTCAGCGCGGGAAGCAACGGTAATCAGTGCTACGACTCCAAAGATGATCCACATTCGGCGCTCTTTGCCAACCGTCGCTTTTGCGAGGCGGACGGCTGAGTGTGCAACGATGGCAATCACTGCCGGGCCAATGCCGTAGAAAAGCGCCTGCACGATTGTAAGCCCTTGGTAGGCAACGTAGAAGAAGGAAATGGCGAGTACAATCAGGAAGGCCGGAAGAATGAAGACAATGCCGACCAGGGAAGCCCCGACTCCTCCATGACGGATATACCCTATCCACATGGCCAGCTGAGCGGCAAGGGGGCCGGGCATCATCTGTGAGAAGGCAAGTCCTTGCAGATACTCTTCTTCAGTTATCCATCCACGCGGTATCAAGTCTCGCTGCATGTATCCGGCAAGGGCTATCGGCCCGCCAAAGCCGAAGGCACCGAGGCGAAGGAAATACCGAACAATCTCCCATAACCCTACCTGTCTCAGCGGCACCGTGGACATATTGTCTGCAGGTCTCTCTTGCACCCCAACCTCACTTCATGGAATTGGTCTTATCCAAGGCAGCTTTCAGTCCGCTGGCAAGCTTCTCCGGTTCATCGAAACCCCAGAAGTGCAGAAAGAAGAGCCGGGGAGACTCATGGAGCATATGGCTGTGGATAGCCGTCACGGCTATGTTGTGCCTGGTGAGAGCCTTAACTACCGGATTCACTTCGTCGGCAAGTAGAACGAAATCACCGGTTGTAGCGGCCTTGTTGCCGACAGCCTGCATGTTGATACCGGTTGCCATTCCCATGTAAGGGGGGACATCCATACCATGCTCTTTAATCGTTTCTTTTCTTGGGAAACCTAGTTGAAGTATGTTCCCCTTTTTCTGGCCGGTCTTGGCAAAGATGGTCTCGACCTTAGTCCAGTCAACCGCTGTCGTCTGTGTTGCTGCGGGTTGTTGTGCTTCCATTGGTGTCCCTGTCATGGAGAGTGAGGAACGCATTGCTTCGGCAAGTTTACGGGGGTTGCCGTTGCCGCTGAAATGGAGGTACATGACCGTCGGTGATTCGCTGAGAATATGGTTATGCAGGGCGGTAACTTCGATTCCTTTAGCCACCAACTGCGCCATGACCGGGGAAACTTCTCTTTCCAGAAGTACGAGGTCGCCCATAATCATGACATTCTTCTCTGTTCCTTTGAAACCAATCCAGGAAGTGAGTGCCAGCCCTGACTCTACTAGCACTTCTCCCACTGTTACCTTGAGGTCTGAACGGGGGAACGAGACCTTTAACATATCCTCCTGCACGGTTCCTTTTCGGCCAAGAGCCGTTTCAACTCCTTGCCA
>JBGPCQ010000175.1:0-6334 GCA_041481895.1 Geobacteraceae bacterium
CTCTATTGGGAGTATTGGGGCAAAGGGTATTTCAATGCCAAAGGCGTATCCATCCCGGTTGCTGTGAGCGTCTTCCCTGACGAACTCTATCCAGCCCCGCGGAGCTGGGCAGAGCGGGTGTATCCCAAACTGATCCATTACAACAAGGTGGAGAAAGGCGGCCACTTTGCCGCTTGGGAACAGCCGAAACTTTTCTCTGAAGAGGTCCGCGCGGGGTTTAGATCGCTCCGAAAGAGTTTCCTTGGGGAGGTGGCTGACAGAGCGGAGCGCTTGGCAGCTTAAAAAATGGTCATAACGCGATCGGTGGCCTTTGCCACTGCACGACAATCGCACTGCACGGAAAGGCCCGCGAAAGCGGGCTTTTTTGCGTCAATTAGGAGCCTGTCGGACTTAGGAAATCGAAGCTAAAATTCGACTGGGCGAGGACAGATTTTGTCGATTTTGAAGGTTAATAGTTGTTCTATTGACCAAGAAAGCGGCGGGATATGGACCGTCCTGACGGATTTGCAGCAGATTTACCCTAAGTCCGACAGGCTCCTAGTCGCCTTTGAAATCCAGGGACACCATTGATATTGATATTCATGTTTATTTGAGGTATTATGTAATTGATGGAAAAGGGAATTACGAAGGGAGGTATGAGTCATGCGAGGCAACGACAAAATCTGCAACATCGAAGATGTCACACTGGCCCGTTCGCTGGGTGACGACGCCATCGTGATGTGCGCCAAGTGCGGCACGAAGGCGCATGAAGCCGCCAATCTCTGTGACCCGGTGCAGATATCTGGCCCGGGTGGGGCTTAATCGGTATTAACATAGCGTGTTATAAGGATGGAAAAGGGAGAGGATACCGTTGGTACCATCTCCCTTTTTTTATCTGGCAGGGAATCTTGCAAATTACGATCTGTCTCGGTTTTCTATCTTCCTCATTTACCTGAATCACCACATGCAAAGCCTGACCCCATTTCTTTCCGTTTGGACGTTTGGAAGAAATAGCGGAGCTAGTCAATTAATTTGGAGTTGGGGTTACATTTAAATCTTTACCATGTTTTGATAATACAAATATAGGCTAGCAGCAACAGGAAGATAGCAATAAAAAAGCCAATGATAAATACCTGCTTATCCTGAAAACATGACCCGATAACTATTGCTATCGCTAAAGTGATTAATATAATTGCAATTAAAATCATTTTTTACCCCACCACACCACACAAAGCGTAGCATAACCGCTCAATCATAACAACTCCCATCAAACTAGACTATTTTCAAATTGAGACACTACCGGAGATCTCCTGGCCTGTGCTGCCCCGTAACATTACATGATACAACGCACCAGGAAAGTGTACTCTTGGTTTTCGTGCCATGCTAAATCCATCAATGCAAGCCTGACCCTCTTTTTCCTGACCCCCCCATTTTATTTCCTGCCCTGCCCTTTTCTTTAACCTTTCGGTAAATAGGGTATGATTCCTGCGACATCAGTGTCGTCGATCACATGGAACCTGCTGATGCTGCCATTTTGGCGAGCTTTTCGATATTTTGCATAGGCAGGATCGTTATAAAACGCCTGAAGATACTCCATCGAAGGGAATTCAAGTATGGCAACCACCGTTGTTTCAAGTCCCTCGCCTTCAATAGTCGTAATATTGCCGCTTCGTGACAGGTATTTACCACCATGTTTTTGTACGATTTTGTGAACATTTGCAGCGTAGTCCGGAATCCAGGCACCATCGGTAACTTTAATATCTGCGATGAGGAATACAGCCATAATGGTTCTCCTCTAATTAGCCGGTTAGATGATTATATTTGCTGGACTCTTTGCAGACAAGAGCACCTTTTAAAAGTATACATGACAAGATGAAGGATAAAAGGAAAATGCTGGGGTCAGGCTTGCATCAATGCATTTATCTCAGCTCGTTTAGCACTCCTTTCATTCTATCAGCAACTGCTACATCCATTTTTGCCCTCGTTTGAAGGTGTTTGGCTACCGTGCTCAAAGTAGTTACGTCTCTTCCGGTCTGCTTTCCCAATTGAGCAATAGTCCCGCATCCTGTCTCGAGTATCAGCCATGCCGCCATGCCTCTCGCTTCCGAAAGGCTGCGATATTTGCCGGGAGTCGCAAGATCCTTCTCATCAATCGCGTACTCCCGGCAGACACAGGCAATTATTTCCTCCAAACGTATCTTGTGCTTTGGTTTCTCGTCGGCTTGCGCCAAGACTCTGTCGGTGAAAGAGTCGTCGCCAAGGATGCGGCTGTCATCCGCTCTCCCGCCGTGAAACTCCTGCCGATAGCCGTCCTCCTTCCCCAGTTCGACAAACTTCCGGTATTCGAGACGCGCCCGCGCGACGTTCTTGCCAAACTGCGCCAAAACCCAGTCAGTGGTAAGCCAGGGAATTATCTCGGTGCCGAGATAGGCTCGATGCCCGCTCCACGGGTATTCCTCCGGCGCATGCACCATACCGGCGCGTACCGGGTTAAGATGAATATAGCGGGTCAGCTCCACGAGATAAGAATCGGCATCGACAAGTACGGCCTTGAAGCGCCCCTGGAAAAGGTGTCCGCTGCTGTTCAGGCGCCAGTTGATCCAGCGGGTGTACCGAAAGCCGATGTTCTGCATGATGCGGGACAATGCAATGTCGCCGACCTGGATCGCCAGGTGGATGTGATTGGACATCAGACAAAACGCGTGAATGCGATGCCCGTAACGTTCAACCCCTTCCTGAAGCAAGAGATAGAAACGGTATCGATCAGCATCCTCGAAGAAGATCTCCTGGCCTGCGTTGCCCCGCAACATTACATGGTACAACGCACCAGGAAAGTGTACTCTTGGTTTTCGTGCCATGATCTTATCTTACCCGTTAAACCCACTAATGCAAGCCTGACCCCTTTTCTCTTTTTGTAGCAGCCGAGCAGGAGATAGTGGAAAAAGCTGGAGGATGATCGCCGGGACTCAGGGCAAGGTGAAGTAAAAGGTCGCCCCTTTTCCCGGCTCACCATCGGACCACAGCCGGCCGCCGTGGCGGCCGATGATCCGATCCACCGTGGCCAGGCCGATGCCGAACCCCCCGAATTCATCAGCCTCGGGCAGGCGCTGGAAGGGAAGAAATATCTTGTCCACGTCGTCCCTGGCAAAGCCGGCGCCGTTGTCACGGACGAAAAAGGCCGGACCGCTCCCGGTCTCCGCAACACCGAACTCGATGACCGCCTCCTCTTTTGCCGCGGTGTACTTCCAGGCATTGCCGAGAAGGTTGTCCAGGACCACTCGCAGCAGATTCCCGTCCCCGGTGGCCGATAATCCCTCGGCGATCATGATCGAAACCCGCCGTGCCGGCTCGGCTGCCTTCAACTCGGCGGCCACCTCCTTCGCAATGACGGAGAGGTTGACCGGTTCCCGAAGCAATTCGGAATGGGTAATGCGCGAAAAGTTGAGCAGGGTGTCAATAAGCCGGCTCATGCGCCAGGTGCCGTCTTGAGCCTCTAAGAGAAAATCCTTGCATGCCTTGTCGAGTTTGCCGCCGCATATTTCCTGGATCGCCTGGCAATAACCGATGACAACCGTGAGCGGCTTGCGCAGGTCATGGGCAACGGTGTAATTGAAAGCCTCCAGGTCCCGGTTGACACCCTCGAGCTCGATAGCCCGCGCCGCCAGATCGCTGTTCAGCCGCACAATCTCTTCATCCGCTTGCTTCCGTTCGCTGATCTCCAGGTTGAGCTGTTCATTCAGCGTCTGCAGTTCAACAGTCCGACCCTCCAATTCGCCGGCCTGCGTCTTCAGCAAATTATGTGCAGATAACAGCTCTTTTTCAGACTTCTTGCGCCGCACTTCCCGGGTCAAGAGACCCGACACCACAACGATCACGATAATGGTCCATACGGAGAGGATACCCGCGAAAAGATTTTTGGCATTTGTCTGGTTGACGACCCTCCTTGCCTCGACAACCTTCTCCAGAGCCGCAGTCCTGGTGAGCACCTCCTCGAAAATTATGTCGAATCGCCTGTTCAGGCCGGAGGTAATGCCAGACAGTTCAGGTGCCCGCAATCGCTCCTGCGCCACTTCCTTCAAGTCCATAAGCGAGGCCTTTATTCCTTCCGCCTGCGCCCGGCTCCGGGGGTTTTTCAAGGGTTCCAGCAGTACGCCATGGTCAGTCTCTCCACCTTCCAGGATAGCTTCGATCAGACCGACGCTTCTTTCGAACTCCTTCCAGGTGCTCTTGATGTCTACATCCGGATTGCCGCCGATAAATTCCTCCAGCCAGAGATGGAATACCGAGGTATGGATCTGCACATCCATGAGCGCGCCCTGAACTACATAATCGACCCGCTGTTTCTCGTTGATCCGGTCGGTCCAGATCATCAAACCGATTGAAAGGGAGCCCATAAAGAGAACGGCAGCAGGCATCCAGAGCCCCTGCGCAAAGATCTTGCCAAATACGGACCTCATTCTCATCTGACGATCACCTCCCGCATCCTGACTTTTCTTGAGGGTTTAACGGTCGCCTGACCGGTTGTACCTGCTGCTGTGCACCATTTCTGCCGTCCGGCCGATCATTTTAATGTTAGCAGGACGAAGGGATTTATCAAGCCGTGGGGAAATCAGATGGGGTCATGGTTTCGGACAAAGGATGAAGGAATAGCATGGGGTCAAATAGCATGGGGGTCAGGTCTTGCGATATCAGTTTTTTTCTCGCTGTTGATCACCTTGCTGATTGTCGTGTAGTGAACATCGAGCGCCTGTGAGATCTCCTTCAGCGTGTATCCATGCTTGCTGTTGGCAAGAAGGATCAATCGGTTTCGCTCTTGCTTCTGAATAACGGTTCCCCGGGAGAAAAGCTCGTCAAGGGAGGGACGGCCGACATGCCGTTGTTTTCTGGGAATCTCCGGGATATCTTCCCTGCCGCCAAGAAGTTCCTTCGCCTGCTGGATAAATGCTTCCGTACCGAGGAGAATCTGCCCGGAAAGCTTTACCCATGGGGATTCTGTACTTTTGATCCCCTCTTTCACGAATTGCCGGTACCGCCGACGGGACTCCGGCAGTGAAGTCGAGAAGTTCCCAAGGAGCCATTCAGTCGTCAGGAATGCCGGCCTTGCCGCCTTGCCGATCACGGGGAGGTAACTGCTCCATTGGTACTGTTCCGGCCGCGCCGTCATTGCCGCACGCACCGGATTCAGGACGACATAACGGCACAACTCAAGGAGGTGGCTCTCCTTCTCCACGAGAATCGCCTTGAATCGCCCTTTGAAGACGTGACCGTCTCTGTGATGCGAACGGTTGAACGCCTGGGTATAGACCCCGTTTAACTGGCGCATTCCTGCGGAGAGATTACCTTCCGGAGTTTCGATCAGAAGATGGTAGTGGTTGCCCATGAGGCAGTAAGCGTGACAGAGCCAGTTGAACCTCCGCACCACCTGACCCAGGGTATTGAGGAATATCTCGCGATCAGTGTCGTCTTCAAATATATCCGCACGTGCATTGTCGCGTGAAGTGACATGATAGACCGCGCCGGGGAATTCTATGCGTAATGGTCGAGCCATGATCGGACTATAGCACAATAAACTTATATTTCAAGACCTGACCCCCTGCCCTTCCCTGGAATGTGCCCATGGGGGACGGGGTCATGGTCGGGCGGGAGGTGCGGATTACCCTGAACGTGGAGGCGGACCTGGCCTGAAGGTGAGGAGGAGCGCGCCCTCGCGTCACGGGTAACTTCATCGTGGCTGCCAATGTAGTGGTGATAGATGCGGGGTTATGAGTGAATCAAGGGGGAAGTTCGACACTTCCCCCTTATTCGTCACTATTCGATAGTACTTGATAAATCATCAGATTGACCAGAACGGTTTTAGTTCATTATTGCCATGTTGGTTAAACTGATCACTGGACCATCAGGTTGTAAGTCACATCCAGCGAAAAATCATTAGTGGCGGCTTTGATCTTAATAGTGTGAGGCCCAGGTTTTGGAGGATCGATGAGCAGCCAGTAGCCATCCGATACTAACGAGTCAGTGTTACCCGGCACTGACAGTTTACCCGGCGGTACCAGTCCCTTCGCCGGAGCGATGACCGTAAAAGAAGGGGACTTCACACGAAAGCTGGATCGATCTTGAAAGCAGGCGACATCATCCATGGTACAATCCAACACAGTGACGGCATCGATGAAGGCCGCTGCCTGGCCCCTCAGATCAAGGAGCGTCTCTTTGCCACCTGGTTTGAACGCGATGGTGTTTATCAGCGGGAAGAAAATTGGCTTGCCGGCAGGGATGGTACATGTGCGCTCAACAGTACCGCCGAAAGTTCCGGCAAGGTACCACACATCGTCATTTTGTCCCTTAGCACAATTCGCCC